>WRFD01000222.1 GCA_009778955.1 Desulfobulbus sp. | reverse complement strand
TCTGATGGCAAGGCGTACATCAAGGTGCAGGTCAACCCTGATTTAACATTGAGCACATGGAACAATTCACTGTCTGATATTGAAGACAAGACAATGATCGTCCAAGGGACCAATCTTTTCAACTCATTGTCCTCAATGACAAAAGGACAAAAGATTAAGTTTTCCGGATCGTTTATCAAAGATCAGCAGGATTATTATAAAGAGCGCAGCATGACGATAGACGGATCAATGACAGACCCTGATTATGTTTTTCGGTTCTCTGAGGTAACGAAACTTCCATGATTCCAGCGTCTCGAATGAAAATATATTTGGCGGCAATCCTCTCGTTCTTAGCGATTTTTTCCGTATCCCACGCCGACACCGTGACTTGCAAGAAGGATTCCGCCGGCGTGACCCGCTGCAGCGATGGAACCATCTACAGGACCGACTCAGCCGGGACAATACGCGGCAACGACGGGACCGTATGCCGCACGGATTCGGCAGGGACAACGCGATGCACAAAGGCTGGGCGATGACGCGCTAGCCACACACTATCCCAGGTCTACATAGGGGTTGCGGACGATCCGCAGCCCCTTTTTTTATGCTCATCGCGGCAAAAAAAATGAACGAAGCGTCTTTTTTTGGTTGCGTATTATACGATAATCGTATATTATTTTGATCAAGAGGAAGGGAAATGCCTTCCGCCCGCGCCTCGGGGAACAGGGGAGGAAAAACGCCGGAAGCACCGGCAAGGAGAACCAAATGGAAACATATAGAGTAGGGGTAAACCGTTACGGCCCGTTTAACGACGGGCGGACAGTCTGCGACGTAATCCACGTCGTGGACGGAAAAGTTTTCTTCCAGGATGCGTGCCATGTGCGGCGCACCCTGGACGGAGAAACCATAAAACCCGCTGGTGCGGTAGACCTCGACCAGTGCGAGGAAATCAGCCCGGAGCGGTTCCCCGCTCTGGGAAAGCTCCAAGGTTGGGGGGCCGTTATCAATACCATCCGGCTTCGCTCGGACGCCGGGTGGAAGGGCCACAACATGGTGGTGGGTCAGTCTGGCCCGATCGGCAACACTGACGCCATTCATCGATGGCGTCAGCAATTCGGCGCTCGCAACAGCATAGCGATGTGCTGTGATGGCGAGGGATGCGCCCCTCGCAACGGGAAGCACACCCTTGAGGGTGAGGTTCCCCCATGCATCACGGGGGAACGGGCACCCCGCCTCGACACCCTGAGAAACGTGCCAGGGCAGGCCTGGTACGTAGCATGCGTGCCTGCGCTTTAGATTTGGCATAGAGGGGAACCCCGACACTCGGGGTTCCCTTTTTATTTTTACTCGCGCCTCGGATATGGGGCGAAAATAAAGGAGATCGGAAAATGAAAGCGAAAATCGTTCCCTGGGCGGTGCATTGAGGCGATGAAATGAAAGCATTTAACAACTATCGCTCGGACCTCGACAAAATTCTTGCCAAAAACATCGCAGCCACATGCGAAGACGAAGCGTTCGGAAAGTACGTGAGCGCTCTCATGGCGGCCGGCCTGGTGGTTGGCACAGATGATGACAGGAATACGAAGCAAGTCTTCGGAAACAGCTACCGCGTGAAAATGAGTACCGGGAACGAGTTCGTGGTGGAGGTCCGGACCGTATGACCAACCATCCAAACCGAAATTGGAGAAAGAGGTGGACCGTAGACCTCGAAGCCCGCGAGGCCCGGCACATTGACGGCTGGGTCTTCCGGTTTGACCGCGCCGCTGATGATCCCCGCGCCTGGGATGGAAAGTGCATCCATTTCCCCCCGGACGCGGAGGTTGACTCCAGCCGGATATCCCGCATATGCCGGGAAGCCGGGGAAATATTTGGGGAGGCGCGTGGCAAATGACCTCCGAAGAAAAGATTTACTGGAGAAAAGGCGCTCCTCCCCAAAGTGGATTTTCCAAGAACCACCAGACTGGCGAACTCGAAGTCGGCGTCTCGTTTTATCGGTTCCCTACCGCAGAAAGTTTTGCCGGACTAAAAAACGCTGCCTGGTACAGAATAGTTGGCGTTGAGGTTGGAACTGGATCTGATGGGAAGCCAGTAGTGCGGGTTGTCTCGGCCCGCAAGGCTACCCAAAAAGAGATTGAAGAAAATCAGCCCAAACTGCCCGAGTTGGAAATAGGAAAAAAAATCCTGACAGCAAAAGGCGAATACCTGATCATAGGAAAAAACAAAGAGCTTGGTCTCTACCAAGCCATCTCTCAGCCACAAGGACACAGAGTATGGCTATCCGCATCGGATTTGGACATGGTGAAGCCATGAACTCCGAAGAATTCCGCGCCATCCGTGAAGCCCTATGGTTGACCCAATCCGAACTGGGCAAGATCATGGGAATCTCGCAGCATCACCTGAGCGACATCGAAACAGGAAAGCACAAGCCCACGAAGATCCAGGCTGCCTTTATCCAGCACCTGGCTGAATGCAGAAACATCTGTCAGCAACGGGAACAGTCAGAGACATCCCCCCATATCCCGGCCAGATCCCGCAAATAATAGATCAAATCTTCGGTCGTGGTGCGGCCGTTGTTGTATTCCGTTTCCACGGTTAGGTATCGCGTCCGGCCATTACCCGCGATCGTGTTGAATTCAGCCGGGATTTCTATTTCGGCCGCCTCTGGCGGGAGACCAGTCCAGTCGATCAAGACTGAACCGATGCCCGAAATAAGCCGATAGTGAACCGAAGAGGGCACAACTTCTTCACACGCGAAATTGAGAAATTGCAGCGCGTGATACGTAGTCGTGCCCTCGGGGATGATATTGCAAAGCCCGATGTCATCGCAGTTTTCCATGATCAATCAAGCCGCCAGGATATGCTGTTTGCCGGAAAAGTAGGCGCTGGATCGCCATTATTGATGTTTTTCGGCACAATCTGTCCCCACACCAATTTGTTGCCGGCCGACGCGGCGTCAAACAGGGCGACATGCGTCACCCGGCCCCAATCGCCGGTCGGCGTTGGGAATGAGATCGGCGTGGTGTTGCGCGAGATTGATCCGCCGGAAGGATCGCCGGCCGGCGCGGTCCAGCTCGCGTCGGCCTGCGTGATCTGGACGCGCGTGTAGCCTGTCCCGGTTGTCGAGACCTCGGGGCCGCCGGCCGCATCGGTCGGGTCGCCTGTAAAAAGGGCGGCATAAATAGCGGGCGGCTTGTAGGCCGCTGCGGACCGAAACATGGTGTTTAAAAGCTGGGTCTCAAGAAAGGTCGAAAAATTCATGATTGCTCCTTTGTTTTTCCCCTGGCCGCGCCCTCGGATAATCCGAAAGGCTAGACCAAGGCATGAATCCATCAAGATAAAAAAAGCCTCTCGTTTCATGGCATTGGAAAGACCACGAAATGAGAGGCTTCCTTGTGGCGGCGCATCAAGCCGCTTGGAAAGTTAGTTGCAGCGGTTGTTGATGATGATTTTGCTTATTGGCGATATCCCAATGATAATTTTTTTGATCCTGTTGATAGAGTGATCCATCAACATAGCTTCAAAATGCCCTGAGCCGAACATATCAGCCTGCATCAAAATTTCTGTTGACAGATCACCCCTGAACTCGCCAGAACCATAAAACATGCCCTCAAGCTTGATATTCTCGCCAAATTCCCACTGAAACACCCCAGAATACGGCGTAATTTCACCGCAAAGAGCATCTATGCACAACCATAGTGGTCCAATTCAGCCTCTTTTTTTGACCGGGATAGAAAGGCTGTCGCAAAAAAAATGAGGCTTGGCCTTGGGACGCCTTGGTCCTTTACTTGCCTTGCGCCGCCGAAGCCGCGCCTGAACGCCAGCAGCACCCGCATTCTCCCCACCCAGCCCTTGCCCCGCCCCATGCCGGCACCCTTGCCGCGTCCCTTACCGGGTCCGATGTATTTCTGCCGCTCTTCAGGGTCATCTGGGTGAGCCGCTTGCACCACTCGGTGTGGAAGGCGTTCTACTCTTCCTGGGTGGCATTGTACAGGGCGCCTCGCTGGGCGCTCAACTGGTCGTTGGACATGGTCGAATAATCCACAGCCCAGGCGGCGCCGCTGGTCATTGCCAAACAGCAGAGAACCAGCAGTGTCTTTTTCATGGTGTCACCTCATCGTGCTTGGTTGCGTTCTGTTCGCCTCCCCTTACCGGAGAGGCTGCCTGCCCTGGCAAATCAACTTCCGTGCCAACGGAGAGAGCCAACAATTTCACGATAGTACAACAAAATAAGAAAACAGCCCTGGCAACGGGCTCAGAACAGATCGACAACCGGAGGTCCGGACTCGACTATATTGTCGAAAAAGAGCGAGCAGGTAGGATCGACTGG
>WRFD01000221.1 GCA_009778955.1 Desulfobulbus sp. | reverse complement strand
GAATGGAACTATCGCATCAAGCCAAATGATGGGCGCCGCATTGCCTGAATGTCCATGTTATTTTTTAAGGAATACTAAGGAATCATTGATCGGTCCCACGCGCAAACGTTGAAACGCAAGTTTTGTCATTTTTCGACCGTAGAAATTTCCATGGCCTGCTGCTCAAACAGCACCGCCACCATCGCCTCAATGCTGTCGCAGGTAGAGAGCGCCTGCCGCATGCGGGCGGCATCACTTAGCCCGGTGAGCAGCTTGGCCGTCTGATTCTTCACCTTGAACAGCAGCTTGGGCAGCGGCAAATACCGTTGCGCCAATTGCAGATACCGCTGGATGAGTTCCATCCGTCCGGCCAACGAGAGCGGGCGGTCGTCCGGCCCGAACAGCCATGGGTTGCCGAGCGCCCCCCGGCCGACCATCACCCCGTCGCACCCTGTGGCCGCCATCATGGCCAGGCCGTCGGCACGGGTGAGGACATCGCCGTTGCCGATCACTGGAATCGAAATTTTTTCTTTTACGGCCCGGATCACGCCCCAATCCGCCTTGCCGCCAAAACCCTGAGTCCAGGTGCGGCCGTGGATGACCACTGCTGCTGCGCCGGCATCCTCGGCCATGGCGGCGAATTCCGGAGCAACAATGTGATGGTCGCTCCAGCCGCTGCGAAATTTTACTGTCACCGGCAGGGTGGAATGAGCGCACACTGCCCGGATGATGGCTTCGGCTCTGTGGGGTTCCTTCATCAGGGCCGCCCCGCATCCTTTCCTGACCACTTTCCGCACCGGACATCCCATGTTGATGTCAATCAGGTCCACCGGCAGCGCTGTGACGATGGCCGTTGCCTGGGCCATGATTTCCGGATCGCCGCCAAACAACTGAACCGCGAAAGGGCGCTCCTCGGGTACGGTGAGCAACAGTTCGTGGGTTTTCTTCTGATCGAAAACCAAGCCATGGCAACTGACCATCTCGGAGACGCAGAGGGCCGCCCCGGACTCCCGGCAAAGAATCCGGAAGGACAGATTGGTAAAGCCAGCCAGGGGGGCCAGGATCAAGGCGGAGGGAAGGCGAAGGGCGCCGATGGCGAGTGGCGGAAAATGTGGCGGCGAAGTGAGTTGCATAGGGAAACACAAAAAAGACCGTAGCGCCCTTGAGGAGGTCTCCGAGGCGCCACGGGGACGAAAAATGAAAAATATCAGGGCGCGGGCTGCTGCTGGAGCTGCTGTTTGCGTATTTTTTTGAGGACCCCGATATAGATGTCCTCGGAAAGATCGTCGATGATCTTGGTCAGGGCTGCTTCGTCTGCTGCCGAACTGACCGTCGATACTGTGTAGTCGGCCGAGTAGAGCTTGTCCCGCACCTCCCACAGCACCTTGCCGGTTGCCTTATCCTTCAGGGCGTAGCGGACGATGAGGTCGACCTTGGTGCCGGTGACTTCGGAGATGGTGTTCCAGCTCACGCTGGGCAGGTCGATGGACAGGATCTCGCCGGTCAGGATCAGATCGGCCCCGGCCTTGTCCTTGGTCAGGGAGACGGAAGAAGATTTTTGGAACCAGCGGGCAAGGGACTGGTAGATCTTCATGTCGAGTGCCAGCTTGTTGGTCCGGTTCTGCCAGGTCGGCATGTAGATGGCATGGTTCGGTCCCTCGTACACATGGGGGAAAGTGTAGCCGCAGCTGCCCAACAGGAGCGCGCACAGCAACAACTTCCACGTCAAGAGAGCGCGTTTCAGCATGATATTTTTTGTTTTTGTATGTGCCATAATGCCAGTGATAATGGGAGGGTTGAAGAGACGGTCGTTACAACACGATATTGACGAGCTTCTTCGGAACCACGATGATTTTTTTCGGTTGTTGCCCGGCGAGCATTTTGGCGACCTTCTCATCGTTTACGGCCAACTGCTTCAGGCTGGCCTCGTTGGTATCGGCGGCAACCAGCACTTTGCCCCGCACCTTGCCATTGACCTGAATGACGATGGTGATCTCGTCCTCCTTGGCCGCGTCCGCATTGAAAGCCGGCCAGGCGGCATCGTTTAAGGGTTGTTCGTGGCCGGTTGCCTGCCACAACTCCTCGCAGAGATGGGGCGCCATAGGGAAGAGCAGGGTGAGGATGGTCGAAAAGGCCTCGCGCAGCACTGCGGCGTCAACAGGTTCGTCGGTTGGCGCGGTCACCAGGTTGACCAGTTCCATGATCCCGGAGATGGCTGTGTTGAAGTGAAAGTTGCTTTCGATGGACTCAGTCACCCGCTTGATGGTTTGATGGGTTTTCCGGTGCAGGGTCCGGGACACGGCGTTGAGGTTGGCCAGATCGACGGTTACACTTTGGTCGAAGCAGGCGCGCTGGGACATGATCATCCGAAAAACCCGGTTGAGAAAGCGCGAAGCCCCTTCCACTCCTTGGGCGTTCCATTCCAAATCCCGCTCCGGAGGGGCGGCGAACAGGGAAAACAGCCGGACCGTATCGGCGCCGTATTGATTGATCAGGTCATTGGGATCGACCACATTACCCTTTGATTTGGACATTTTGGCCCCATCCTTGATGACCATTCCTTGGGTGAGTAGGTTGGTGAAGGGCTCATCCACTGTCAAGTAACCGAGATCGCGCAGCATCTTGGTGAAGAACCGGGCGTAGAGCAGATGGAGGATGGCATGCTCGACGCCGCCGATGTACTGGTCGACCGGCAGCCAGTAGGCGGCCGCCTCCTTGTCGATGGGGGCGCTGTCAAGGCCTGGGTTGGTGTAGCGGGCAAAATACCAGGACGACTCGACAAAGGTATCGAGGGTGTCGGTCTCCCGGCGGGCCTGCCGGCCGCAGCGGGGACAGGTGGCGGCAATGAAATCGGGTTGTTGGTGCAGCGGGCTGTGACTGCCCGCCGGCTCGTCCGCGCCGGGCAGCAGGATAGGCAGGTCGGATTCGGGGACCGGCACGATGCCGCAGTTGTCGCAGTGGATCACCGGAATGGGGGCGCCCCAGTAGCGCTGACGGGATATCCCCCAATCACGCAGCCGGTAGGTCACATGGGGCGCCCCGAATTGTCGGCGCTGGGCTTCAGCGATGATTGCCTGCTGGGCCGCGATCGATTCCATGCCGGTAAACTGTCCGGAGTTCACCAGAGCGCCCGGCCCTTCGAACGCCTCGGCCATGGTGGCCGGATCGAAGGGATCGCCTTCTGGTTGCACGACCACTTTGATCGGCAGGTCGTAGGTGCGGGCGAACTCAAAATCCCGCTGGTCGTGGGCTGGAACGGCCATCACCGCCCCGGTGCCGTACTCCATGAGCACGAAGTTGGCGACGTAAATCGGAATCCGTTCGTTGGTGAAGGGGTTGGTGCAGTAGCTGCCGGTGAACACGCCTCGCTTGTCAAGCTCCTGGTCAAGGCTGGACCGTTGTTTGGCGAGCACGGTCTCGTGCATAAAGGCCCGGACCTCCTCTTCCTGCGGCTTGCCCTGCACCAGTAGATCGATCATGGGGTGCTCCACGGCCAGGGACATGAAGGTGACGCCGAAGACGGTGTCTGGCCGGGTGGTGAAGATGCCGATCGCCTGGTCGCTATTCTCGACCTGGAACTGGCAGGCCAGGCCGGTGGACTTGCCGATCCAGTTGCGCTGCATGGTGACCACTTTTTCCGGCCAGCCGGTGAGCTGGTCCAGATCGGCCAGCAGTTCCTCGGCATAACTGGTGATCTTGAAAAACCAGCCGTGCATGGTCTTGGGCAAAACCGGCTGGTCACATCGCCAGCAGGCGCCGTCGATCACCTGTTCGCGGGCGAGCACGGTCTGGCAGTCGTCGCACCAGTTGACTGTGGTCTCCTTGCGGTAAATCAACCCTTTTTCAAGCATGCTGAGAAAAAGTTGCTGCTCCCAGCGGTAATAGTCGGGGCCGCAGGTGGCCAGTTCGCGCTCCCAGTCGTAGCTCAGGCCCATGGCCTTGAGCTGGCCGCGCATGTAGTCGATGTTGTCGTGGGTCCAGGCGGCAGGGTGGATGCCGCGCTTCATCGCTGCATTTTCGGCGGGCAGGCCAAAGGCGTCCCAGCCCATGGGGTGGAGGACATTGAACCCGCGCATGCGCTTGTAACGGGCAACGACGTCGCCGATGGAATAGTTGCGCACATGGCCCATGTGGATGCGGCCAGAGGGGTAGGGGAACATCTCCAGCACGTAGTATTTGGGGCGTTCGGCGCGGTGGCTGACTTTCCAGGTCTTTTCCTCTTCCCAGCGTTGCTGCCAGCGCTGTTCAATGGTTTTGAAATAGTAGCGGTCGTTGGTCGGTGGGGAGGCTTGCATAAGATCCTTGTGGCTCAGTGAATGTCAAAGTCTGCGGCCGGTTCAGG
>WRFD01000220.1 GCA_009778955.1 Desulfobulbus sp. | reverse complement strand
TGCATGGTGGCGTTGTCGATGTAGATGTGGTTCAGCTCGACATCGGGAAAATCCCTGGCCACCTCCTTGACCACCTCTCGCCAGAAGACCATGCAGGTCAGCACGTTGGCCTTGTCCACCGAGGCGACCCGGCAGCGGCGCAGGCGGGCGGCCTCGAAGGCCATGCGGGCAATACGCTCGATCTCGGAACGTTTGTAGACCTTAGTGTCCCAGGCGCGCTCGTTGGGCCCGCTGCCCTCGCGGCCCTTGGGCTGGCCGAAGTAGATGCCCGAGGTCAGCTCGCGCACCACCAGAACGTCAAAACCGTCGCCGACGATGTCTGGACGCAGGGGACAGGCGCCAACCAGGGCCTTGAATACCTTGGCCGGGCGCATGTTGCAGAACAGGTCGAAATGCTTGCGCAGGGGCAGAAGCGCGGCCCGCTCCGGCTGCTGTGCCGGCGGCAGGCTTTCCCATTTGGGGCCGCCCACCGATCCGAACAGGATGGCCTCGCTTTGCTCGCACACCTTCAGGGTCGAGGGCGGCAGAGCCTCACCGTGGTTGTCGATGGCGATGCCGCCAACATCGGCCGCTGTGTAGCTTAAGGAAAAACCAAATTTTTGCTGGACTGCGTCCAACACCTTGATGGCCTCGGCCATCACCTCCGGACCGATGCCGTCACCGGCCAGGACCGCAATCAAGTGCGCCATAATGAACCTCGCTCAACTACGGAGCAATTCCGTGTGGATATGGTGAAAGAAGAGATTTGTTACTACCAGATCAACCGCATTAATTCCAGCAAGAAGTATCACCCGCAATGGACGACGGCCAGCAGCCGGGGCGCGCCGGAAAACGGCAGGCCGAATTCGCGGCTGGTGGCGAGCCGCCACGTGCCTTCGGGCAGTTGTTCAAGCCCTGCCAGGGCCTCCTGGCGGGCCAGCATGAGGATCACCACGGTCGCCGGGGTGACCAGGGGCCGAATCAGCGGCAGAAAAGTGGCCGGCTCGGCCACGGCCCGGCTGGTGAGGTGGGTGAACCGGCCGTGCCAGGCAGCTCCATGGGGTTCGATTCGGTCGGCCACCACTTCGACGTTGTCGAGGTCTAAGGTGCGGATAATATGGCGCAAAAAGCTCACCCGCTTCTGCCTCGGCTCCACCAAGGTGAAGCGGGCTTCGGGCAGGGTGCAGGCCAGGACCAGGCCGGGAAATCCGGCGCCGGTGCCGACATCGAGCAGATGGACCGCGCCGCCGCTTTCCGTAAGCAGCGGCATCAGGGTGAGCGAGTCGATGAAGTGGGTGTCGATGGCCTGTCGCTCCGGGGTGCCGCGGGCGATCAGATTGACCCGCCGGCTCCATTTCATCAGCTCAGCCAGGTATATTGCCAGCCGGTCGGAGGCTACAGCCGAAAGCCCGATTCCCAGACACCGGGCACCTTCGGCAAGCAGTTTCCGGTTATCCCCGGTCAAGGCGGACCCTTACCGAATTACCGTGCGCCGTCAGCCCTTCCAGGCCGGCCAGTCGCCGGATATGGCCGCTGTCGGCTTCCAGGGCCTGGCGGGAATAGCTGATGATCGAACTCTTCTTCAGAAAGGTTTCCACCCCCAGAGCCGAGGCGATGCGGGCGGTGCCCATGGTCGGCAGCACATGGTTGGGTCCGGCCACGTAGTCGCCCGCCGCCTCCGGGGTCCAGTTGCCCAGGAACACAGCCCCGGCATGGCGGATTTTCGGCAGCCACTGCCACGGTTCGGCCACCTGCAACTCCAGATGCTCGATGGCGATCTCGTTGGCCAGGTCAATGGCTGCCGCCAGACTGTCGGCCACCAGAATCAGACCCCGGTCGGCCAGCGCTACGCGGGCGATGTCGGCCCTAGGCAAGAGCGGCAACTGGCGCTCCAATTCGGCGCCCACGGCCGTGGCCAATCGGCCGCTGGTGGTGATGACCATGGCCAGGGCCTGGGAATCGTGTTCGGCCTGGGCCAGCATGTCGGCAGCGACAAAGGCGGCCTCGGCGGTGTCGTCGGCCACGATCAGCACTTCGCTCGGGCCGGCGATCATGTCGATCCGTACCCGGCCCATCACCTGGCGCTTGGCCTCGGCCACGTACTGGTTGCCCGGCCCGACGACCGCATCCACCCTAGGGATGGCAGCGGTGCCGTAGGCCAAAGCGCCGATCGCCCAGGCCGATCCGACCTTGTAGACCTCGTCGATGCCGATTTCCCGTGCCGCGAGCAGCAATGCCGGACTCACGAGCCCGTTGCGGCCCGGCGGGGTCACCATCACCCGCCGTCCCACCCCCGCGATCTGGGCCGGGATGCCGTTCATCAGCACCGAGGAGACCAGCGGAGTCGACCCTTCCTTACCGCCGGGCACGTAGAGGCCGGCCGAATCCACCGGCCGCACCAACCGGCCGGTGACCACGCCGTCGTCACGGGTCAACAGCCAGGAATCCTCCAGCTCGCGCTCGTGGAAGCGGCGGATGCGCTCGGCGGCAAAGCGCAGGCTTTGGCGGAGTTCCCCGTCCACCTCGCCTTCGGCCCGGTCGAATTCCTCGGGCGTGACCCGCAACTTGTCCTGGCTCATCACCGGGCAATCAAACCGGCGGCAGTAGTCGAGCACCGCCGCGTCCCCTTCCCGGCGCACCCGGTCCAGGATGCCGGCCACCGCCTCCCGGCAGGCGCCATCGGTTGCATCGGCAAAACGGTTGCGGATTGCAACCGCGACCCTTTGGCCTTGATCAGAGTTGAGCAATATGGGAGTGAGCATGGCAATCTTCCTTCACACGGCTTCAGGCCGTAACCTGAAAGAAACAAGACAGGACACCATGGCAGAAACACATTCATATTCCCGGTCCTGCCGGTTTTGACATACTCCCCCACCTGAAGGAGGGGGATTCCTACGGCGCTCGTTGCAGGCGCATCGCCTGAACGGGGCGCTCGGCGGGTTCCCGCTTCATCGAGCGGCCTGACCGCGCCATCTCTCCACAGGCTGCAACGCGGCGTCCCCGCGCCAATATGTTGATCGCGCCGACCACATCGGCGTTTTCCTCGAAACCACATTGACGCAGGCGAATTTCGCTTGCGTCTGCCGGTTGTCCGCCGCCGCATGACCGCAGCACGGACATGTCCGGCTGGTGTCGTGTGGCGGCGCCGCGATGAGCATCCCGCCATTCCACACGAGTTTGCAATCCAGTTGGCGGCGGAACTCGAACCAGCCCTGATCGAGGATGGATTTATTCAGGCCCGCTGATAGCGCTTGAACCGCTGTTCGTGCTTCTTGAAACTGTTGAGCGGCGCGAGAAACGACCCGTCCGAAAAGGTGGCGAACCGGGCAATGCCCATCCATATCAATGCCAATGGCGCTGGCGCTCTGATGGATTGGCTCTGTCGCCTCACGTTCGGTCTGGATGCCGACAAACCACTTGCCGCCGTTGACCGATGTCGTGACCTGCCTTACTTCGCCCAATACCTCCCGGCTGTTGCGGTAGCGGAGCCAACCAAGCTTGGGCAGGAAAATGCGGGAATTGGCCTGATCGAGCTTGATCTGTTTTGAGTCCGGATATCGGAAGCTGTCGCCTTGGCCTTTCTTCTTGAAACGTGGAAAGTCCGCCCGCTTGGCGAAGAAGTTGGCATGGGCCCGCTCCAGATCCTTGAGCGACTGTTGCAGCGGATGCGTCGGCGCATCCTTGAGCCACGGCATCTCTGTGCCGTTGCGCCACCCGGTGAGCAATTTGCACAGCCCAGCGTAGCCCAGTTTCTTGTCGCCATTCTCGTAACGCCCCTTCTGCAAGGCCAGCGCCTTATTGAGCACGAACCGGCATGACCCGGCAAAACAGCGCATATCGCCTTGCTGTTCTCCATCGGCATCAATTCGTATTTAAAAGCTTGAAGACGTTGCATGTTACAAGTATACTTTGGTCCATGATAAATAACAACGATATTAGACGTGGAAGACACTGTGTTTTCATGTTGCATGTACACTTGGTCTTCGTGACCAAATATCGGCGTGGCGTCTTCACGAAAACTGTTCTTGACGACTTGCGCGGCATCTTTGCCAGCGTCTGTGCCGATTTCGAGGCCGAACTGGTGGAGTTCGACGGCGAGGACGATCACGTCCACCTGCTCGTTAACTATCCGCCGAAGGTGGCCGTCTCGGCCTTGGTGAACAGCCTGAAAGGCGTCTCCAGCCGCATGATCCGCAAGAAGAGCTGCTCAAGCATCCGCGAAAAGCTGTGGGGCGGCGCATTATGGTCGCCCTCCTACTTTGCGGGCAGCTGCGGCGGCGCGCCCATCGGCATCATCCGCCAATACATTGAGCAGCAGACGCCACGCTGACCGCCCCAAAGGACGCCCACGGCGTCCGCGCTATCCTTCCCC
>WRFD01000219.1 GCA_009778955.1 Desulfobulbus sp. | reverse complement strand
TCGCCACCACGCTTACGCCGCCACGCCCCATGCTGCGCGCTTCGGCGCCTGCCCACCGACGCAGCATCGCCTCGTCGAGCCATGGCTCCAAGGCGCTGAACCTCGCTTTGATTGCATCACTGTCGTCCATGCCGCAAATTTATAGATAAAATGCAATATGTACAAGTTATTTATTGTAATATCCTTAGTTTGTCAGGATTTACCAGCGGCTGCTGAAGCTGGCTGAGGTTCGATGGCAATCAGATTCGCTTTTGAGCCTCATCCTTTTGGCAAGCGGTTTGATGCCGTCCACCGCGGCGGCGGTCTGTCAAGTCCGCTCAACACTGCTGCGGCTCCTTGGGTTCGCGTTCATCCCGTTTGGCGCAAAGGGGGCACGGGGCGAATCCGGCTTGGCGGGCGACCTCGGCCTTGTTGAATTTAAGCTGGCATTCCGGGTTGTGGTAATGGATGCAGCCCGGCAGGTGGAACAGGCCGGTGGCGTGGTCGGCGTGGATGGGAAGGAGGTCCGTCTCGTTGTCCGTGACCGTTTCCGTTTTTTTCGACCAGGTCCTGGTGAAGGCGTCGATGGTCAGGCGGATAAGTCGTTTGCAGGCGGGCAGGAGCAGGCGATCGTACAGATTCTGGATGGGATGGGTGATCCGTTCAGGCACCAAGGGACGTTCCACATAGACCCGCTGTAAAAGGTACAGGGTCAGAAGGAAAAAGAGAACATTCGGCAGCCACATGCCCGGAACCAGAGGAAGGACGCCGGCTTCGCTGATGTTTTCGCAGACGGTCAAGGTGATGTAGTAGCTCACAAAGATGAACAGTCCTAGGGGGAGGCCCACGGCTCGCCTGCCCGGAGCGGCCTGCAATCCCAGCGGCAGGCCGATCAGGCTTAGGATGAAGCAGCCGACCGGCAGGATCAGGCGGTAGTGGTATTCGGCCAGGTACATCCGGCTGGCTTTGGAATCCGGCGGCAGCTTGGCGGCGGCGGCAAGCAGTTGCTCCCGGCTCATGGCGCCTCGGCTCAGGCTGGTGACATTTTCCTTGCCGACCTGGGTCGGCGGCTGGAGGGAGTTTCGCAGCTGGTAGCGGCCAAAATGGATCACCTGGTTGTCCGTCCCTTCGTTGTTGTGGATCGTGCCGTCGTTGAGGATCACCGTCACCTGCATCCGATCCATGTCGGCTTCCAGGTGGCCGGATCGGGCTACGGTTATCAGCGGCTGGGTTCGGCCCCGCATGTCGGAGACGTACACCCCATGCCAGACCTGCTGGTCGTCGATTTTGTCGACATAGAGCACGATGTCGCCCAGGGTTTCGGTGAACTCCTTGGCCTTGAGGCCCTTGTCAATTTTCTCCTTGGCCAGTTGAAACATCAGTTGCTTGACGCCCAGCGCCCCAGCCGGGATTAGGCTGGCGGCGAAAAATCCGGTCAGACAGGCGATGGCGGCGGTGATGAGGACCACTGGCGGCAGCATCTGCTTGAGGCTGACGCCGCAGGCCTTGAACGCCAGGATTTCGCGGTCGTTGGTTAGGCGGGTGAAGCCGACGGTCACCCCGGCCATGCAGGCCATGGGGATGATGTAGAGCAGCATGTGCGGAAAGATGTAGGCGAACAGCCGGATGAAATCGGCCAGGCCGATGCGCAGGGAAAGGACGATTTCCAAGAGCGGAATGAGGCGGATCAGGAAAAAGACGCAGTAGAGAATGAGGAAACTGGCAAAGAAAGGGGCCAGCAGCTCGTTGGCGATATAGCTGTAGAGGAGCAGCGGCGGACGCCAGCGCCATCCGGCGCTGCTCCTCGCTCCCCTTGTTGCCGTAGTCTTGTCCTGTTTCGGCTCAGAGTGCATTGAGGGCGGACTTGATGTTGACGTCGATCCAGTGCTGGTCCCACCATTCCACCGGGGTGACAAAAATACCGTGCACCAACATGGAGAAGTGGAGGTGGTCGCCGCCAGCCATGCCGGTGGCGCCCGAACGCCCGATCGGCTGATCCTTCTCCACCAGGGCGCCGACGGTGGCGCTGATGGCGCTCAGGTGGGAGTAGAGGCTCAGGATGCCCTGGCCATGGTCGATGATGACGGTGTTGCCGTAAATGCCGAGATAGCCCGTATACACCACCTTGCCCCGGTTGGCGGAGCGGATTTCGGCCTGCGCCAAGGAGGCGATGTCCACCCCCAGGTGGGTCTGGGTGTCGACTGTCCGACCGTTGTACATGTAGGTGCGTTGATCGGCGTATCCGGCCCGGCCGGAGCCGAACATGCGCAGAAATCGGTCGGACCAGAGCTGCTGTGCATCGGTTTCGGCGCTGAGCTGGGCGATGGTCGCGGCGTTGCTCCGGCGGATCTGGTTGTTGACGTAGAGATATTGCTCAAGCAGGGTCCCCTTCATTTCCGGATAATGTTGAGCGAACTCAGGCATTTTCTGCTGAAGGAACTGTTCAGAGAGATTGATGCTGTCCCGTTTGAAGGTTTCCTTCTTGAAGACGGTGGGCAGCGGCAAGAGCACCTCGTTGCCAGCCTCGTCGCTGCCAACAAGCCGCATCTTCTCCGGCTGACCGGTATCCCAGGGCAGGGCGAAGTAGCAGACGTAGGCGTCTTTTTTGCCAACCGCAAATCCCGGGAAAAAGAGGTTGTCGATGGCGACCCCGTGTTTGCCCGGCGGTTCGGAGATGGTGTAGAGAACCATGGCGCTGCCGCCGGAATGGATGGCGCGCGAGGCGTGCAGAATTTTGACCACTGGTGGTTTGGTGTCCATGGTCACCGGCAGCCGAAGCAGGGTTTCGTTTCCTTTGAAAAAGCCGCTGAGCGAGAAATCCCGCACCGCGATGTCCAATTCCGCAGCGCCTTCCTTGATGCCGGCCTTCTGGGCATCGATCACCACCTTTTCATCGAGGGAGGTCGGCCCGGCCGTTTTGAACCAGGCCTGGCGGGGAAAGGATTTTTCCAGAAGGACAACGGAGGTCTTACCTTGGGTCAGGGTTATGGTGAGAGAGCGGATGCCGCTTTTCTGGTCGGTGACCCGCAGGGGCAGCTCGACCTTGCCTCCCAGGTATTTGATCTCTTTATTCAGGGTTAGGGTCGGTTTCTCGAATTCGAAAAGCAGCATGCCCGCTCCCACCGCCGCCAGAGCGGCTGCCGTCGACAGAGTGAGGGCCAGGGCCTTGAGAAAACCACCCTTCCGGGAACGGCGCAACCGGATGTAATGTGCCATGATCAGTCTGTACGTTTATGGTCTTGAGGGAGAAAAGCGCAACAAAGAGCATCAATCCGCAGGGAGAGCAAGCTTGATCGTTCTATTCGTTCCAGATGACGTCGTACCGCTTGATGTGCATGTCGGGCGCCGGGATGATGGTGAACCGTTTCGTGGTCAGCCGCTCCAGTTGCTCAATGGTGTACGACTCTTCGTTGAGCAGCATTTCGGCGATATGGGGATGCACCTTGATGGTGACGTGCGAACCGCCGATCTTGCGGGCGTCACGGCTGATCTTGCGGAATATCTCGTGGCAGATGGTGCGGCGCGACTTGATGAAGCCATCGCCGCCGCAGTAAAGACAGGGCTCGCACATGGTCTGGCTGAGACTCTCCGACAGCCGTTTGCGGGTCATCTGCACCAGCCCGAATTCCGAGAGCTTGAGGATGTTGACCTTGCTCTTGTCGGCGCGCATCGCCTCCTGGAAGGCGGTGAACAGCTCCTCACGGTGCTGTTCGCTGTCCATGTCGATGAAATCGATGATGATGATGCCGCCCAGATTCCGCAGGCGCAGCTGGCGGGCGATCTCGCAGACCGCCTCCATGTTGGTTTTGAAGATGGTCTCGCTCAAGTCCGAGGCGTTGACGTAACGGCCGGTGTTGACATCGATGACTGTCAGGGCCTCGGTGGTCTCGATGATGATATAGCCGCCGGAGCGCAGCCACACCTTCTTGTCCAGGGCGTTGCTGATGTCCGCCTCTACCCCGTAACGCTCGAACAGCGGCAGGTCGGAGTCGTAGTAGGTGATCTTGTCCTGCAGCTGGGGAGCAAAGGTCTTAGCGTAGGACACCAGCTGCTCGTAGACTTCGAAGTTGTCGATCACCAGCTCGTTGATGTCCTCGGTGAAGAAATCGCGCACCGAGCGGAGAATGATGTCGAGATCCTTGTAGATGAGGCAGGGCGCCAGCGATCGTTGCACGTTGGTGAGGATTTCGTCCCAGAGCAGCAGGAGGAATTCCATGTCCGCTTCCAGGGCATCGTTGTCGATATGTTCGGCCACAGTGCGCATGATGAAGCCAGTGCCCGGAGGCCGCAGCACCTCGATCCGGTCGCGCAGCAGCTGGCGGGTGGTTTCGTCCTCAATCTTGCGGGAAATGCCGATATGGTCGGTCAGCGGCATGAACACCAGGTTGCGGCAGGGCAGGGTGATGTTGCAGGTCAG
>WRFD01000218.1 GCA_009778955.1 Desulfobulbus sp. | reverse complement strand
TTACGGCGATGTCTTTCAAATTTCCGGAATCGCCATTTGCATGGAAAGTCAAAACGCCCACTCCTTCATCAATACCACCATGGTCCATTCACCTCCCAACCGGGAGAGTTGCAAAATCCTCAACGGCGATTTGACCAAAATCATCATCGAATACGAGCGTGCAGACCAGATTCCCGACTGCATGATCTCCTGTTCCGGCTGCACCGGTTCCATCCGCCTGGAGTACTTCCGGACCTCGGCCAGGGAAGACGAGCCGGGCGGTGTCGAAAGCCATATCAGCTCCATTCTGCGCCAGCTGGACAACTTTGGCTTTTTCCGTCATATCGACCAAAGCAGCCTCGGCAGCGTCATCAAACACTTCAGGCTGCGAACCTGCAAGAAGAACGAGATCATCCTGCGCAAGGGCGATCCCGGGGATCATTTTTATGTCATTGTTTCCGGACAGGTCGAGGTCCTCAACGATACCGGCATTCCCATCGCCACCCTCAGCCGGGGTGAGGTATTCGGGGAAATGAGTCTGATCTGCGATGAAAATGTCGGCGCAACCGTGCAAACGACCCGCGGCGATTGTCAATTGCTCACCATCGACCACAAGCACTTCAAGGCGCTGGTGCACAAGCACCCAGAACTCCAGACCTATTTCACCCGACTGCTGGCCAGGCGGCTGGCCGATTCGAACCGTGTCCGGGGCGATGATTACGCATCGGGCATGATCGGCAAACTGGAAGAAATACCGCCCGAGGCGCTGTTCCAGACCTTGAACATCAACAACAAAACCGGAATTCTCACCGTCACTCAGCTGCTCAAAGGCACGGCTCGTTTTTCATTCCGCCAGGGGGCGCTGATCAAAGCAAGCTACGCCGGCAACAAAGGCGAAACGGCATTTTACGAGGTGCTCAGGGAAAAAAGCGGGCGGTTTAAATTCACTCCGGGGCTCCCGCCCGAAGACTTTGACGTCCCGGAAATCGGCTATTTCATGAAACTGCTCATGGAAGGCCTGCAGCGGGTCGACGAGGGGCCCGCAACCGCCATCAAGTGAGAGAGGTGAGAGAACGACCACTTGCTGCCCCCCTCGCTCACCCTTCCCCGGAGCCCCTTTCCCGCTCGCACATCCCTCTCCGTTGTTCTCTACCTCTGCACTGAGCGCGTCAAGTCAGCGCCATGTGCAGCGCACACCTCAGCAATCGTCCTTGATGCGGCAAAAAAACCACGAATACCGGATGTGCCTGCTTTGGCCAGATGCAAGCAGAACAATCGGAAACGCGGCCCTGATTCTCCCGAACAGGAGGCGCAATTTTTTTTGCTTGACAGGACGGACAACGGGTTGGTAATGAATCACCGTTCAGTATTATTTTGCACACTGTGCCATACATACAGCGCCATATATACAGCCCCGGCTTTATCAGTCGTATCAACTGTTTCTCTTTTTTAACTCTCAATCAGGAAAGGTAATTATGTCGTGGTTCATTCAAACTTTTCGATCTTCACTGGGCAAAAAGTACATCATGGCTTTTACGGGGTTTATGCTGGGCGGATTTCTTCTCGTCCATACCATAGGCAACAGTACAATTTTCTGGGGGAGAAGCGCGTTTAATGCCTACGCGCATCATCTGCACTCATTAGGCATTTTCGTTCCTATCTTTGAAATCTGCTTGTACGTAATTTTCTTCCTGCATGTTGTCACCGGCATCATCCTCTTTCTGGAAAACCGCAAGGCGCGAGGCGGCAAGTATGAGGTAGAAACCTGCGCGGGCGGGCGGACCTTAGCCTCCAAGACCATGCCCTACACCGGTATCGCCATCTTCATTTTCATCCTCATCCATCTCGCCAATTTTCATTTTGTCGAGAAAACTACGGTGAAAACCATTTCGGACTTTGTCACCCACGTCCTCAACAATCCCTTCTTCACCCTTATTTACACGGCGGGCATCTGTCTGTTGTTTATCCATGTCAGCCATGGTTTTTGGTCACTGCTTCAGACCCTTGGAATCAGCCATCCGAAATACGACTATCCGCTGCGCGTCGTTACCTGGGCGCTGGCAGGCGTTATGGGCTGTGTATTTCTGTTGATCACCTTCCTCATGGTCATCTCTCGGAATCAATTGCTCTGATACTGTACATTTGCACGAGACGACGGATGATTCCTTCACAGCGCCATTTCTGCTCGGGCAGGCATCATCTCAACAAGTTTTATTCCTTTTAACTTCAGCAAAAAGAAACGACTATGCAGCTTGACGCAAAAATACCTGAAGGACCGATAGCAGAAAAATGGGACAAATGCCGTTTTTCCAACAAACTTGTTAACCCTGCCAACAAGCGTAAATACGAAGTTATTATCGTAGGCACAGGCTTGGCAGGCGCTTCTGCCGCAGCGACCTTGGGGGAATTGGGCTACAACGTTAAATCCTTCTGCATTCAGGACACCCCCCGCCGGGCGCACTCCATCGCCGCCCAGGGTGGCATCAATGCCGCCAAGAACTATCAGGGTGACGGCGACTCGATCTTCCGGTTGTTCTACGACACTGTCAAGGGCGGCGACTTCCGTGCCCGCGAGGCCAACGTCTACCGTCTGGCCCAGGTCGCCAACAACATCATCGACCAGTGCGTGGCTCAAGGTGTTCCTTTTGCCCGTGAATACGGCGGCACTTTGGCCAACCGCTCCTTCGGCGGCGCCCAGGTTTCCCGTACTTTTTATGCCAGGGGCCAGACGGGACAGCAGTTGCTCCTGGGGGCCTACTCCGCAATGATGCGGCAGATTGCCACCGGCAAGGTCAAGATGTACACCCGTCGCGAGATGATGGATCTGGTGGTGGTCGATGGCGTTGCCAAAGGCATCATCGTCCGCAACTTGATCACCGGTGAAATCGAGAAACATTCGGCGCATGCCGTTGTGCTGGCTACCGGCGGGTACGGCAACGTCTACTTCCTGTCGACCAATGCCATGGCGTCCAACGTGACCGCCGCCTATCGTTCGTACAAGCGGGGCGCAGGATTTGCCAATCCTTGCTATGTCCAGATTCATCCGACCTGTATCCCGGTCCATGGCGACTATCAGTCCAAATTGACCCTCATGAGCGAGAGCCTGCGCAACGACGGCCGGGTCTGGGTTCCCAAAAATGTAGGCGACAAACGCAAAGCGGCCGATATCCCCGAGTCCGAGCGCGACTATTATCTCGAGCGGAAATACCCGTCCTTCGGCAACCTCGTTCCCCGCGATGTGGCTTCCCGTAACGCCAAACAGGCATGTGACGAAGGCAAAGGGGTCGGCGACACCGGTCTCGGCGTCTACCTCGATTTCGCCGACGCTATCAAACGAGACGGTTTGGATGTGATCCTGCGGAAATATGGCAACCTGTTCCATATGTACCAGAAGATTGCCGACAGCGATCCGACCAAGGAGCCGATGATGATCTATCCGGCCATCCATTACACCATGGGCGGTCTCTGGGTCGACTATCACCTGATGACCACCATCCCCGGACTCTATGCCACCGGCGAGTGCAACTTCTCTGATCACGGCGCCAACCGCCTGGGCGCATCCGCTCTGATGCAGGGCCTGGCCGACGGCTACTTTGTGTTGCCCTATACCATCGGCAACTACCTGTCCACCGTGGCCCCGGCGCCGACCAGCACCGACGATCCGGCCTTTGAAGCTGCCGCCAACGATGTGAAAGAGCAGATCAACAAGCTCATGAAAAACACCAAGAGCGGCAAAGGTGGCCAAACCGTCGATCATTACCACAAGGAACTCGGTAAGATCATGTGGGATTACTGCGGCATGGCTCGGAACAAAGAGGGGCTGGAGCTTGCCCTCAAGCGTATTCCCGAAATTCGTGCGGAATTCTGGGAAAACGTCATCGTTCCCGGCTCGGGTCAGGAACTCAATCAGTCGCTGGAGCGCGCCGGCCGTGTTGCCGACTTCCTCGAATTCGGCGAACTGCTGGTCCGTGACGCTCTCCATCGCCAAGAGTCTTGCGGTGGCCACTTCAGGGAAGAAAGCCAGACAGAGGAAAACGAAGCCAAACGTGACGATGCAAACTTCAGCTATGCTGCTGTTTGGGAATACAAAGGTCAGGGAACGGCGCCGGAACTGCACAAAGAGCCGCTGACTTTCGAGTATGTGATTCCTTCACAGCGCAGCTACAAGTAATGCATACTTGTACACTTGTATAAACGGGTCCATTACTGAAGTTTAACTCCAAAGTAGAAGAACGAATATGTCATCGAAAACGATAAATATAAATGTAAAAATTTGGCGACAGAATGGTCCTCTGGCACAAGGCGCTTTTGAGGAACATGCTCTCAAGGACATCAGCACCGACAGTTCTTTTCTGGAAATGATCGATGTGCTGAATGAATGGCTTGCTATCAAAGGTCTCGAACCCATTGCTTTCGACCATGACTGCC
>WRFD01000217.1 GCA_009778955.1 Desulfobulbus sp. | reverse complement strand
GCGTGTTGGCGTGCCGGATGCGGGGGGCTTCGATGCCGTGCAGGTCATGTTCATGATCGCGATCACGTAAGCGAGGCTCTTCTTCTCCTTGCCGTAGAAGGTGCGCTCCCGCAAGGTTTTGAGGTCCCTGGTGGTCAGCTTTTCACGGGACAAAAAGTCGTGGGCTTCGCAGAGGAAGCCCGCCGAAACGCACGCGCCGTCGTAGATGCGCTCGCCGATCCTGGGTTGGATCCACCCGGATCATGGCGCGGATCAGCGGGCGCGGGGTGCAGCGCTCTCCGCCGCTGCGCCCGGCGTTACCCATGCGCCGGATTTTTTCTTCGTAGAGGATGGAAAGCTCGTGTTTTTCGGCCTGCAAGCGAAAGCGCAGTTCGTCGTTGTGGTCGATGATGCCGCGCAGCGTGTAGCTGCTGCGAATCTTGTTCTTGATCTCACCAAAAATCTCGCCAATCTTGTATTCGATGGCGTCCTGCCCGCTGGCACGCTGCTTGAAGCCTTGCAGGTAGGGGAAGAGGTGGTCGTCAACGAACTCAATGAGGTCATCGCCGGTCAGCGCCTTGTTGTGGTCGGGCTGGTCCGCGGCGTCCCTGGGCGAGGCCTAGTTTTCCCAGCGACAGGGCATGTTCAGGATGGCGCTGTGCAGCTTGCCCTCCAGCGCGGCTTCCGCCGCTTTGTCCAGTGCTCCAGAGCGTCGAGGCATTTCAAAAAGAGCAGCCAGGAGGTCTGCTCGGTGTAGTCCAGTTCAGTGGCGCAGCCGCTTTCTTTCCAAAGGGCGTCGTCGATATCCTTGAAGGCTTGCTGGAACATGGGTGATTTTTCCAAATGGTGACGCGGGGCTGTCGCGGTTTCCGGCCCGGCCGCCGCCTGCTCTCAGCCCACCTTGATAAATTTCCCCATTGCCGTCCGCAAGGACTCGGCATTGAAGGGCTTGATCAGGATCGAATTGACGCCCGCGACAGCAGCAGCCTCGTGATCCTGGACATCGGATTGAGTGGTGACCATGATCACCGGCAGTTCCTCCAGCGGATACAGGGTCCGAATTCTCTTGGTCAGCTCAATCCCCGATATTTCCGGCATGTTGAGGTCGGTCAGCACCAGGGCGGGCTTTTCCTTGGCCAGCCATTCCAAGGCCCCGGCAGGAAACTCGAACAGCACTGGATCAAACCCCAATTCATGCAGGGTTGCCTTATAGATGTTGAGAATCATGCGGGAATCGTCGACGGCACAGACCTTGACCCGCTCCTTCACCTCGAACTGAGCCCCGGATATCTTGGCGGCGAAATCCTTCAACCCCTTTTCCTTGAGTAGGGCGATATAACGCTCTTTTATGTCCCGATGGGCATGGGGCAGATAGATCAGCGCCAGTTCCTGGAAAAAATCCTCCGTCGCCAGACTGAGGAAGACGTTGTCGACCTGGGCATTGACAATGATCTTGACGATATGCCGGGCCGTGTCGGTTTGGGGCCGGATCATGTTTTTAATGCCCGCGGCAAGGATTTCGTTGAAATTCCGGTCAATGGCCCGGGCGGCGGCCGTACAGACATGATCTTCGTGGTCGGTCAGACCGGCGGCCAGGGTATAGGCCCCCTTGCGCAGGGGCAGCAGGGCCAGGGCCTCGTAGGCGGCGAAACGGACATTGGGATTGCGCGGCACGGTGTTGAGCAAGGTGCGGATCGGCATGATCGCGCTCTCATCGCCGATTTCTCCGAGCACGTTGAGGGTGTGGATCAGCAGATCGCTGTCGCCTTCCTTGAGATTCTCGATCAAAACCGGCACCGACTTGCTGCCGATGCGCACCAGTTCGTCCTTGGCATAGATGCGCATGTGGGCATAATGCGACCGGAGGGTGTCGTTGAGTTTCTCCAGTGAGATCTGATCCTGCACCTCGGCGAAGATGCCTAAGATGATCAAATCGAGTTCATTGTCGGTCCCCATCCGTTCGGCCAGCCGGTGCATGGCGGTATTGGTCCCGATCTGTCCCAGGGAGTGGATGGCGGCGATGATCAGGGCGCGGTCGGCGGCGTAGAGATAATCGGTCAGGGTATTGATCGACTCAGGATCGCCGATCAACCCCAAGTTCTCGATGATCAGCCCGATGGTTTCCGTGCTGTCGGCCTGTCCGAGCAACCCGATCAGAGCGGGTGTCGCCTCCTCGAACTTCAATTCTCCGGCGGTTTCGATCATCACCCGCTTGTCGGCGATTTCCGGGTCCGTCAGCGATGTGAGCAGAATCTCGGGGTAGGCGATGAGATTGGAGATCAGCGTGTCCCGGATGATCGGCAGGGCGGCGGCCAAGTCGGGATGTTTGGTCAGGAGATAGTTCAACAGGGGGATGGTAAAGGCCACATCGCCGCGCAACAATTCGTAGATCAATCTGTTTTGGGTCTTATTGTCGACCTCGCCGAGGTGATCCAGCACCAGCCGGGCCTTGAGCGCATCGCCGGTCTGGATGTTCGCCTGGATTTCCTCGATCATGTATGCTCCGCTCATTTCGGCCATGCGTCACCCCTGTTGCTTGCTTCCTAGACGGTTATTTCAATAACCAGCCAACTCCCAGTCGGCTGACCACGTTCAATCCACCACATAGTACCATGCTATCGATTTTGCCGATGTGGTCAAGGAAGACTTGCACTTCATACGACCTGGTGCCGGCATTGCAAAGAATAATATAGGTTTTTGCGGATGACAGTTCTCTGTACCGGTTCCGGACTTGTCCGTATTCCAGGGCCACCCATTTGTCCACACCGTATTTCTCGACATAGGCGGCCGATTCCTGCGGATGACGGAGATCGAGCACGGCCCAGTCCGGCTCGATGGCCATATCCTCCATCCAGGCGAGAAACCGGTCGAGGTCCGCCCGGCGCAGCCGGTTGTCGCACATGTTCTCGGCCACGTAGGCGGCGGCGTTGATCGAATCGATGGCCGAGGAGAAAGGCGGGGCATAGGCCATCTCCACCAGGCCGAAATCCTCGATGGCGCCCCCCTTGGCGATCAGGGCTGCGGCCGTGTCCACCCGGGCCGAGATCGAGTCGTTCATCATGCCGAAGGCCTGGAGGCCAAGAACGCGGCGGGAGCGGCGATCGAACACCAATTGGAGGATCACCACGGCCTGATCGGGGAAGAAATGCGCCCGGTCGGATGGCGAGGTCAGAGCATAATCGGCGGCAAAGCCCTCTGCCAGGGCCGCCTCGTAGGTCAGACCGGTGGCGGCGATGCACCGCTCGAAAGCCTTCATGATGAAGGATCCGCACACCCCGCCGAACAGGGAAGGGATACCGGCCATGTTGTCGGCCACGACCCGACCTTCGCGGTTGGCCAGCGACCCCAGGGGCGCATGGGTATCCCGGCCGGTGACCAGGTTGGCCATCGCGATGCAGTCGCCGGCGGCATAGATGGCGGGATCGGTGGTTTGCAGCCGCTGATTGACCTTGATGCCGCCCCAGGGGGCGACATCGAGGCCGGCGGCCCTGGCCAGTTCGCTGCGTGGCCGCACTCCCGCGGCCACGATCACCAGATCGGCCGGGAGGGCGCGCTGGGCCGTTTTTACGCCGCACACCCTGCCCTGGCCGTCATCGAGCAGTTCGGTGGCCGATTCCTTGGTCAGAACGGGCACTCCCCTCTCCTCAAGATGCCTGGCCAGCATCATGGCAAAATGCCGGTCAACCAGTTTAGGCAGCAGTTGCGGCGCCAACTCCAGCAAGGTGGTCTCAATCCCCCACAGATCGGTCAGCGCCTCAGCCATCTCAATACCGATGGCGCCGCCGCCAATCACCACCGCCCGGCTGACCTGGCCCTGGGCGATCCTGGTCTTGATCTCAATGGCCTTGTGCAGATCGGCGATGGTGAACACCCCGTCCAGCCCCATTCCCGGGATCGGGAGATCGAACGGCCTGGCGCCGGTGGCGAGCATCAGATAATCATAGGCAAGCCGCTGCTCCGTGTCGCTGTCCAGGTGGCGCACCAGCACCTGCTTTTTTTCCCGGTCGATGGCCAGGGCCTGGGTGCGGGTCAATACCCGCACGCCCTTCGAATGTTCGAAGAAAGCGGCATCGCGGATGACATGGAAACTGGTGGCCCGCAGTTCGCTTTCGTCGGAGACGTCGCCGCTGACATAGTAAGGAATGCCGCAGCCGCCGTAGGAAATCAAACTATCCTGATCCACCATGGTCACGTCCCAATCCGGACGCAGTCTTTTCAACCGGCTCGCGGCCTTGGGTCCAGCGGCAACAGCGCCGATAATGACAACCTTCTTGCTCATAGCTGGGCACCTCCCATAAAATAAAGAAACTAAACAGCCGCCGGCTGCAAGCCGGCGGGTTGGAACCGCGGACTGAAAGTCCAGCAGTGCCGGCAGGCGGCGCAGCCGGTTTATTCAACATCGAAACCATCGCAAGGACTTGGCTCAAT
>WRFD01000216.1 GCA_009778955.1 Desulfobulbus sp. | reverse complement strand
GGGCCGAGAAAAATGAAGCTGCCCAGGGGCCTATCCGGATCCTGAAGTCCAGCCCGGGCCCGGCGGACCGCGTTGGCCACCGCCACAATCGCCTCCTTCTGGCCGATCACCCGGCCGCCCAAGGCCTCTTCGGCCTGGACCAACTTTTCCTTTTCGCCCTCCAGGAGCTTGTCCACCGGAATACCAGTCCATTTGGCCACCACCGCAGCCACATCCTCGGGAGAAACCTCTTCCTTGAGCATCTGGTGCTTCTGCTGAATCTCGCTCAGGCGGGCATTGGCCGCATCTAGTTCCTTGTACAACTGGACAACCTGGCCGTAACGGATTTCGGCCACCTTGCTCAGTTCGCCGGCCCGCTCGGCCCGCTGCTCCTCCATATGGGCCTGGTCGATCCTGGCCTTGATGTCGCGGATCGATTGGATGATGTCCTTTTCCAAGGTCCACTGGCCCTTCATCGCCTTGAGGGTATCGTCGAGATTGGCCAAATCCTCGCGGACCCTGGCCAGTCGCTCGCGCGAAGCCGGATCCTTCTCTTTTTTCAGGGCCTCCTGCTCGATCTCCAGTTTGATTTTCTTTCGTTCCATCTGATCGATTTCAGTGGGCATGGAGTCGATCTCAATCCGCAGGCGCGAGGCGGCCTCGTCGATGAGGTCGATGGCCTTGTCCGGCAAAAACCGGTCAGTGATGTAGCGGTTGGACAGGTTGACCGCCGCCACTGTGGCGGCATCCTGGATGCGGACCCCGTGGTGGACCTCATACTTCTCCTTGATGCCGCGGAGGATGGCAATGGTGTCCTCCTCGCTGGGTTCCTGCACCAGGACCGGCTGGAAACGGCGTTCCAGGGCCGCGTCCTTCTCAATGTATTTGCGGTATTCGTCCAAGGTGGTGGCGCCGACGCAGTGGAGTTCTCCCCGGGCCAGGGCCGGCTTGAGCATGTTGGAGGCATCCATCGAACCTTCCGCTGCCCCGGCGCCCACCAGAGTATGAATTTCGTCGATGAAGAGGATGATCTCGCCCGCCCGCTTTTCCACCTCCTTGAGCACCGCCTTGAGCCGGTCCTCGAATTCGCCCCGGTATTTGGCCCCGGCCACCAGGGAGCCGAGATCCAGAGCGATGACCTGCTTGCCATTCAGGGTCGAGGGCACATCACCGTTGACGATACGCTGGGCCAGTCCTTCGACGATAGCGGTCTTGCCTACCCCTGGCTCGCCGATAAGCACCGGGTTGTTCTTGGTCCGGCGCGACAGCACCTGGATGATGCGGCGAACCTCCTCGTCCCGACCGATCACCGGGTCGAGTTTGCCCCGGCGGGCGACATCGGTCAGGTTGCGGGCATATTTTTCCAGGGCCTGGTATTTGTCTTCCGGATAGGGATCGGTGACCCGCTGATTGCCCCGCACCGTCATCAGCGCCTTGAGAAAGGCATCGGTGGTGACGCCGTGGCGGATCAGCATGGCGGTCGCCTTGTGCGACCGGTCGGCCAGGATGGTCAAAAACAGATGCTCCTGGCTGACATATTCGTCCTGCATGTTGGCTGCGGTTGCAAACGATTGTTCCAGCAGATTCCTGAAGGTCTGCGAGGCATATGGCTGGCCGGCGCCAGCGCCGCTGACCTTGGGCAGATTGCCGATCAACTGGTTGGTTTCGTTGAGGATGATGCTCGGAGCGGCGCCTATCTTCTGCAGCACAGGCGCCACCACTCCGTCGGGCTGCTCAAGGATGGCCTTGAGTAGATGCTCGGGCTGGAGTTCCTGATTGCCGGCAGCTTGGGCCAACTGCTGGGCGGTTTGAATGGCTTCCTGGGATTTAATGGTAAATTTATCGAGTTGCATTCTTTCTTCTCTCCTTCCCTGTCGTGTTCATCGTGCATGCCGGGGTTGTTCTTTTCATTCGAGAGAGACGATAAGATTGAACACTATCGAGTCAAGAATTTGGCACGCGGGAAGGCTGTTTTCGGCGCAGGCGCAAAAAAAACCCTTGCCGGGTCTGGCAAGGGTTTTTTTGTATCCGTGGAAAAACAGCCTGTCGGTTCAGCCGCAGGAACCTCCGCAGGAACCGGCACTGCAACTGCCGCCGCCACCGAGGGCGTTAGCGGCAGTGATGGAGAAACCGGAGCGATATCCAGCTTCAATGAAATCGACCTTAACGGTCCCGCATCTTTCCAGCAAATCCTCGTCCACCAGAAATTTCAGGCCACCTTCCTCAAATACCTTATCGCTGTCTTTTGGCTCATCCAGAGCCAAGCCAAGGGAGGGCCCGCTTCACCCACCCTGCATCAAAGCGATGCGGATGGCGGAACTGATCTTGTTCTGCTCCAGATAGGCTTTTAAATTATTTACAGCAAGGGCTGTGACTTCAAACATTCATGCCTCCTTTAAGTTGTAATCCTCCTTGCCTTCAAGAAAGGAGTGATATGATATAGGTGCAAGAGTAAAGCGCAATCAGGTCGGCGTCAACCCCGATGCGCCTGGAAGAATACATCTGCAAAGAAAAGCCTGGGGAGGCTGGCCCGGAGCCGGGAATGCGACCTGTCCAACCAGGCAGAATACCGGAGAAAGATACTGATCCATGCCCGGCTTGGCGGAAAAAAGATTGTCAAAGGGCGGAGGGCTATCTACAATCAAAGTTTAATTTGAGACCGGGGCAGCAGAACAACTCTTCACGTATGGGAACATCATGCAGAAAAAATTGCTCATTTCGACAGGCGGCGGCGATGCGCCGGGCTTGAACGCTGTCATCTTCGCCGTGGTCAACTCGGCGACCAGGAAGGGATGGGAGGTGTACGGCAGCAGATCCGGATATGGCGGGCTCATTGACCGGGACGATCTCATTCGGCTGACGCCGGAGGGCGTGGAAGGCATCCTGTCGCAAGGCGGCACCATCCTCGGCTCCACCAACAAGGGAAACCCTTTCGCCAAGCCGGTGGAAAACCTGGCGGGAGAGGTTCAGATAGTGGATATATCCGATAAAATTTTGGCAAATTTCAATCGAATGGGCTTTTCCTGCCACATTGCCGTGGGCGGCGACGGCAGCCTGGAGATCGCCCACAGGTTCGCCCAGAAAGGCATGCCGGTGATCGGGGTGCCCAAGACCATCGATAACGATCTGGAGGCAACGGACCGGACCTTTGGCTTCGACACGGCCGTTTCGACCGCCACCGACGCCATCGACAAATTGCACTCCACCGCCAAATCCCACGACCGGGTGATGGTGGTTGAAGTCATGGGGCGTGATTCCGGATGGATCGCCCTGTACTCGGGGATTTCAGGCGGCGCCGATGTCATCCTCATTCCAGAGATCCCCTTCTGGTTCGATGCGATTTGCGCCAAGATCAGCGACAACGAGTTGCACGGCAAACACTATTCGATCGTGGTGGTGGCCGAAGGCGCCCGGGCCGAGGACGGCGAGGTGATCAACAAGGGCCAGGGCGAACTGGGGCGCTCCGAGGTGGTGCTCGGCGGAATCGGCGAATGGGTGGCCAACCAGATTCACCAACGGCTGGGCAAGGACACCCGCTCGCTGGTCCTCGGCCATCTCCAGCGCGGCGGCTCGCCCACAACTTTTGACCGGCTGCTGGCCCTGCGGTTTGGCGCGGCAGCGGTCCGCATGGCCGAGGCCGGCGTTTTCGACCACATGGTGGCCTGGGTGCCCCCGACCATGACTGCGGTCCCCATTGCCGAGGCGATTCGGCGGCGGAAAAAAATCGATCTGGAAAGCGACAAGGTCCTGACCGCGCGCGATATCGGCATCTGCTTGGGCGATTGAGCCCTAGCGCCGAAACCCATCATGGCAACCGCCGACCGACTGAACGCCATCTATGATCGGATGCTGACCCATTTGGGACCCCAGCATTGGTGGCCGGCAGAAACTCCGTTTGAGGTGATGGTGGGGGCGATCCTCACCCAGAATACGGCCTGGAAAAACGTCGAGAGGGCGATTGCCAATCTCAAGGGGGCGGGGGTACTGTCGCTGGCGGCGCTGACCGACCTGCCTGCCGCGCTTCTGGCCGAATATATCCGGCCGGCCGGTTACTACAACGTCAAGGCCGGCCGGCTCCACAATCTGCTGCACTTTATCACCGATCAGTACGGTGACGATCTCCAATCCTTTCTCGCTCAGCCGCTGCCGCAGTTGCGGGAGCAACTGCTTTCGGTCAGGGGAGTCGGCAGAGAGACTGCCGACTCCATCCTTCTGTATGCCGCCGGGCTGCCGATTTTCGTGGTCGATGCCTACACCCACCGCATCCTGGCGCGCCACCAGGTGATCGACGAGGATTTTGGCTACGAGGCCATCCAAGAGCTGTTCATGGATGGCCTTCCGTGCGAGGCGCAACTCTACAACGAGTACCACGCCCTGCTGGTGCGGGTCGGCAACGTCTATTGCAAGAAAAAGAATCCGGCCTGCGCGGCCTGCCCGCTGCAGGGCATATAGCAG
>WRFD01000215.1 GCA_009778955.1 Desulfobulbus sp. | reverse complement strand
CAGGCGGCTGAGGCCCCGCTTGCGCCCTCGTGGCGCATCACAACCGGCCTGCGCATCTCGCCCATCAGCGAACCGGAGGCGAAACCGTGTTGGCCAACGCGTTCGAGGACAGCGAAACGTGCGGAGGGCAGGGTGCAACCTCACTCCTCCAGACCGCGGATGGCCTGGGCAAAGGCGAATTTGGCGCTTGACTGGAAACAGACGATGTAGACGTCCTTGGGTTTGCCGTTACGGTTTAAGAAGGACTGGATGGTGTCCACGGCGACGTCTGCGGCTTCGTCCAGAGGAAAGCCGTAGGCGCCGCAACTGATCGCCGGGAAGGCGATGGAGTGGATATCGTGCTCGATCGCCAGTTCAAGGCAGCGGCGATAGCAGCTGGCCAGCAGTGCCGGTTCGTTCTGATTGCCGCCCTGCCAGATGGGGCCCACGGTATGGATCACGAATTTGGCCGGCAGCTGGTATCCTTTGGTGAGAACGGCCTGACCGGTCGGACAGCCGCCGATGCCCCGGCACTCTTCCAGCAATTCCGGCCCGGCGGCCCGGTGGATGGCGCCGTCGACTCCGCCGCCTCCCAGAAGCGTTTCGTTGGCGGCATTGACGATGGCGTCGACTTTCATGGTGGTGATATCGGTCTCGACCAGATGAATCATTGCGATCTCCTTGCTGGTGTTCAGGCATCGCCGGCTGACGCATGCCGAAGTGGATGCCGCGCGGACCGAATGCCGTTGTGGCCTCGAATCACGCCGGTCTGAGGCGACGGACGCAACGGGAAACGGAGCGGACCTGTCGCGTCTGGCAGAAATTGGCTCTGATAAACGGCGTCCACCCAAAAATTAGTACGCGACAATCGGAAAAAGGTCAACGTTTCAAACAAAGCAGCGCCCTTTCCCCGGTCAGCGGATCGAAGGAAAAACACTTTGGCCGGCCGCTGGCCGCACCGGCAAAAAGGGAGGGTGGCTTAAGGAAGATGTTTGAGCGGCTGGCGTGATTCGATGGCCTTGGCCAGGGTGTGTTCATCGGCGTACTTGATGTCCATGCCCATGGGGATGCCGCAGGCCAGGCGACTGATCCTGACTCGGCTCTCCTTGAGCAGTTCGGCGAGGTACGAGGCGGTGGCCTCTCCTGGCACGGTCGAACTGGTGGCGAGCAGCACTTCATCGACCTGGCAGGAGGCCACCCGCTGCCGGAGTTCGCGGATCTTCAATTCCGCCGGGCCGATGCCGTCCATGGGAGCGATCACCCCGTGCAGGATGTGGTAGACGCCGCGAAAGGCGCCGGTTTTTTCAATGGCGATCTGGTCGCCAGGTTCCTCGACCACGCACACCAGGCGGGAGTTGCGGTTGGGATCACCGCAAATGACGCAGGGGTCGGTCTCGGAAAAGGTGAAGCATTGGCGGCAGAGACGGATAGCTTCGTGCAGGGCCAGCAACTCGTCGGCCAGGTTTCTGGCATCGGCAGCCGGGCGGCGCAGGATATACAGGGCCAGGCGGGTGGCGGACTTGCGGCCGATGCCGGGCAGCTTAGCCAAATCATTGATCAACCGATCTAGGGCCGGCGGAATGACCTGCATCTCAGGACAATCCGGGAATATTGAAGCCGCCGGTTAAGCGCGACATTTCTGCCTTACCCAACTCTTTGGCCTTATTCAACCCGTCGTTGACAGCAGAAAGCACCAAATCCTGAAGCATCTCGACGTTTTCCGGCTGCACCAGGGCTTTTTCGATGGCAATCCCGAGCAGTTCACCCCGGCCGTTGACCGTGGCTACGACCATGCCGGCTCCAGCGATACCGGACACCTGCCTGGCGCCGAGATCATTCTGGACCACTGCCAGTTTTTCCTGGAATTGCTGGGCTTGCTTCATTAATTCGTTGATATTCATAAAATTTTGGCGTGAAGAGGTTGATTGCCGCTATTGGCAATTGGTAGGGGCGAATATCGTTATTCTTCTTCCGGGATGGGGTGGGACTCGTCGTCGGACCGGAAAATGGGCGGTGAAACGGCGGTGGTCCGGTAGCGCTGGCCGACGCGGATTTCAGCCACTTGGCCGGTAAAGACATCAAGCGCGGTCAGCACAAGGGGATCGCTGGCCAGGGCTCGGCGCTCCTGGAGCGGCGCCGAGCCGTTGGCCGGATCGACGTCGCATGCGGTGGAACCGGGGATCTCAAAGCGAATCCGCATGTTTTCCTGAAAGAAATCGAGCACAAATTCGGTCAGGTCATTGATGGCGTTGCGCTGCTTCAACAGGGCGCAGTCGCAGCTGTCGGCAAAACGGATGATTAATTCCTCGCCCTGGCGGTCCACGGAATCGGCCATCTGCAGGGAGGCGGCGACCCAAGGCTGTCGCTCTCGCACATATTTGAGGAAGGCATCCCAATTCTGGCGGATACGTTTTTTCGTCGGCTCGGGCGGCTTGGGCTGGGCAAGCAGGCGCTCTTCCTGGTGGGCTGCCGGGGCAGGGGATAGTTGCGGCTCCGGCGACTTGATCGGTTCTTGCGGCTGAGAACGTTCGTCATCACCTGGTTGGACCTGGTGGTCCATGGCCGGAACCGGCGCGGGAGCAGCCTTGCTCTGCGGTGGTTCTGTCGTGCCGCTGATCTGCGGTAGCGGCGCCGTTCCGGGGCAAGTGGAAGCGGCGGTAAGCGGCGGCGAGGGCGGCACGGCGTCGCTCTGCGGTTTTGGCCGGGGAACGGCGGCGTCGGCCAAAGCGGTGTCGACGGGTATTGTGTCCAACATTTGGTCAAGGCGGGCAATCAGATCAGTGACCGGCACTACGTCCCTGAACTGAACGGCGCGGATGCAGACCATCTCCAGGGCCAGTCGCGGCTGTCGGGAAAAGGCGGCTTTTTCCAGGCCGTCTAAGAGCAGGTTGAGCAGGGCGGTCAGGGTTTCCAACGAATGCTCCGCTGCAATCCGCCTAAGCTCCTGCAGCTCGTTTTCACTGACTTCAAGCATCCGGTCAGGTTCCTGGCTGACCTTACAGACCACCAGGGCGCGGAACCAGGCCAGGAGATCGTTGCTAAACCGCCTGCTGTCCGACCCGTGGGCATACATCGCATCGAGCAGAGAATAGACCGTGCCCAAATCGCCGCGCAACAGGGCATCTCCCACCTCGGCCACCAATTGGCGGCTCACCAGGCCGAGGACCTCGACCACCTCAGAGGCATGGACCTCCCCGCCGCAGTACGAGAAGACTTGGTCCAGCAGGCTGAGCCCATCCCGGACGCTGCCGCCCGATTCGCGCACGATCAGCTCCACCGCTTCTGGTTCCATCCGTACCCCATCCATTTCCGCTAGGCGCTGGAAGTGAGCGGCCAGCTCCCGATGGCCGATCCGCTTGAGTTCGTACCGTTGGCACCGGGAGAGGATGGTCACCGGCACCTTATGCAGCTCGGTGGTGGCGAACATGAAGTAGACGTGGCCGGGCGGTTCCTCCAGGGTCTTCAACAGGGCGTTGAAGGCCTCGGTGGTCAGCATGTGCACCTCGTCGATGATGATGATCTTGAAGCGCGAGTTGGTGGGCATGAAGCGGATTTTTTCCTTCAACTCGCGGATTTCCTGAATGCCGCGGTTGGAGGCGCCGTCCACTTCCTGCAAATCGATGCTGATTCCGTCGGTGATCTCCCGGCAGGATCGGCAGGCATTGCACGGTTCAGTCGCCGGCCTCTGCTCGCAGTTCAGGGCCTTGGCCATGATGCGCGCCAAGGTGGTCTTGCCGGTGCCGCGGACCCCGCTGAAAATCAAGGCATGCGGGACGCGGTTCTGGGCAAGGGCGTTTTGCAGGGTGCGGACCACCGGTCTTTGGCCCACGACTTCAGCAAAGAGTTGCGGGCGCGACTTTCTGGCGAGAACAAGATACGACACGGCGGATATCGGCGGTCAAAAATCGGAGGATACGGGTTGGATGCGCCGAGCCCACAATCAGGCCGGCAATCGTACGTAAAAAAAAAGCCGGGCGCCCCAGACACATAAGGAGGGCCACTACCGCTGCTTCCTTCCGGATCTGACGGGGTTTGTGATTCCTTATTGCCCGGGACCCGGCCATCACATCGATGAGCATGGGACAGGCGAAAAGCAGTCGCATGGCGACATGGGGCCGGAAGAAACGACATCTTCCGTCACGCTTCCGGCACGACCGTTTTCGGTTCGCCGTTTATACTCTCCCTGGTGGTGAGCGTCAAGAGGTTTTATGGCGTTTGGCCAGGATGATGCCGACAGAGGCTCAATGATCCGCCCTCATGATCATGGGAGCGCCATGGCGAACCAACACGGGCAAAAAACCTCCTCGGACCAAGGAGGCCGAGAAGGTGCGGAAGGTTGACCAAAAAAGGAAATTGGCTTACAAAAGCAAGTCCTTGCCGAGTATTTTCACCAATTCGTCGGCGGCGCGGGTAGGCGCCATGGTGCCAACTTCGACCCGATGCTTGATAGCGGGGAGTAATTTCTG
>WRFD01000214.1 GCA_009778955.1 Desulfobulbus sp. | reverse complement strand
CTGCTCGAACTGCTGGCTGGGCAATCAATTGAGGTTCACGGCATTGCCTCCGAGGCGGGGCGCAAGGTGCTGGCTTTTGAACTGAGTCTTGAGCCGGAGCAGTTGCCCCTGGTGAGTTGCTGGTTTGCGGCCGACGATTTTTTTGCGCCGCCGGCTTCCGGGTCTACCCGCTACGACGCCATGGTCGTGCTGCCGTGCAGCATGGGCAGCCTGGCGGCCATTGCCAACGGCTATTGCTCCAACCTGCTCCACCGCAGCGCCGATGTCACCCTCAAGGAGCGGCGCCCCTTGTTGCTCGCCGCGCGGGAAACCCCGCTCAACCGGACCCATCTGCGCAACATGCTGGCCGCTCACGAGGCAGGTGCGATCATCTGTCCGCCTATGCCCTCGTTCTACCATCACCCGCGCACCACCGAGGACCTGGCCCGCCATTTTGCCGCCCGCCTCTGCGATCTGCTGGACATCCCGGTGGCTGAAGGGCGCATCGACCGCTGGCAGGAAGGATAAGCATGGAGACCAAACTCAAAAAACTCAAAATTCTGTTGGAGATGATCAAGTTCGAACACACAGTGTTCGCCATGCCCTTTGCCTTGATGGGCGCCTTTCTTGCGGCCCGGGGAGCGCCCTCGTTGCAGGTGTTTTTCTGGGTGCTCCTGGCCATGGTCGGCGCCCGCACCTGCGCCATGGGCTTCAACCGAATCGTTGACCGCCACTTTGACGCCGCCAATCCCCGTACCGCCCATCGGGCACTGCCCGCAGGCCAGGTGACCTTGCTGGAATCTTGGGCAATGGTGATCGCTGCGGGTGTGCTGTTTTTTTTCGCCTGTTCCATGCTCAACCTCCTAACCCTGCAAATGGCCCCACTGGCCCTAGGCCTGACCCTTTTCTACTCGCTCACCAAGCGGTTCACCTGGCTGTGCCACCTGGTGCTCGGGCTGGCGCTGGCCTTCTCCCCTCTAGGCGGCTGGGTAGCGGTATCCGCCAGTTTTCAGGGATATCCGTGGGTGCTGTCGTTGGGTGTGGTGTTCTGGGTGGCCGGATTCGACTGCGTCTACGCCTGCCAGGACGCCGACTTCGACCGTAAGGCCGGCCTTTTTTCCACACCCTCGATCTTCGGGCGCCGCAACGGTTTCCGGGTTGCTGTAGCCTTCCACGCCCTGGCCTTTTTCCTCTTCATCCTGACCGGGCTGCAGACCGGGCTCAATTACTGGTATTACTGCGGCATTGCGGTCACCGGCGGCTCCCTGTTCTACCAACACCTGATCGTCAACCCCAGAGATCTCTCCCGGATCAAGCAATCGTTTTTTTCCATGAACGGCTTGATCTCCCTGACCCTGTTCATCACCACCTGCATTGCCTTGGCAACCGGCGCCTGACATGCCTATCGCCATCATCATCTGGCTGTTGACCATCCTGCTAGCCAGGCCGATTGCCGCGGCTGAAAACGATGCCATCGAACTTCAGCCCTCGCAGGTCGACCCGGCCGTGCTCGGGGTCATTTTCTCAGGGACCGAGACCATGCACTACGCGATCAGTTGGAGCGGCGGCCTGAAGATCGGCGATGTCCACCTGGAGATCCGAAAGGAACAGGGCAAGGAGGACGCCTATACCATCTCGGCCAAGGTCAAGGATTACGGCCCGCTCAAGGTGTTGTACCCGGTGGACGACCGGTTTATCTGCTTCGTGAGCGGTTTGATGAAGCTGCCGTACCGCTACGAGGTTGAGCAAAAGGAGGGATTCAGCAAGAAGATCACCCGGCTCGTCCGCTATGACCAGGATCAGTGGGTGGTGTGGTACCGGAAAAACAAGGAAGAGGAACAGCGATTTGAGGTTGCAGGCTCAATCTACAACGAATTCGCCTCGTTCATCATCACCAGGGCCCTGGTGTTCCGCGAAGGTGAGCCCATTGTGGTCCCGACCTTTGCTGAAAGAAAACGTCACGAGGTGCAGGTGTCGCTGATCGAAAGGGAAAAACGAAAAACCATGTTCGGCGCCAGGCCAACCTTGGTGGTCCAACCCAAGATGCAGTTCAAGGGATTGTACGAGAAAAGCGGCAACACCACCCTCTGGCTCACCGATGACCGCTGTCGGGTGCCGGTGGAAATTCATTCCAAGATCGTGATCGGTGCGCTGGTGGCGGAACTGGTCGAATACTCCAATTCCGCCTGTCCCGAATTGACCAAGGCGAAAAAACGCTAAGGCCGCAAACAAAGCCGAGTAAATAAAAAAATGTCAGCCGAGCTTGACCTCGATTTTCTTGGGTTGGGTTGGCACTGCCTTGGGCAGGCGTACGGTGAGCACGCCGTCGGCCAGGGCGGCGGCGATTTTCTCTTGGTCGATGCTCTCGGCCACGGTGAACCGCCGGAGATAATGGCAGATTTCGTACTCCTCAAGGATAATCCGACCCGGTTGCTCCTGGGGAGCCCGATGGCCCTGGATGGTGAGGATGTTGTCTTCCAAGGCAAGGTCGATGCCCTCCACCCTCACCCCCGGCATGTCGGCAACCACCATCACTTCGCGTTCAGTTTCGTAGATATCGACATGGGGAGCAAAATAGGTTTCGTTCTTGGTGCTCTCGCCGCCGGGCCTCGCCGCTTTCTTTTCCTGGACCTTCAATTCCTGTTCGCCCATGACATTTGTCCTCCCTATTCGGCGGTGATTTGAATCTGGCGCGGGGTAACCGTGGATGCCTTCATCAGGGTGATGGTGAGGATACCGTTGGTCAGCCGGGCGCCGATGTGCTCTGCATCCACCTTGGTCGGCAGGGTGATGGCCCGGCTGAAGCCGCCGGCTTCGATTTCGCGGCGATGGTAGGAAATCCCGGCCCCGCTCTGTCGCTGCTCGCGCTTGCCTTGGAGGGTGAGGGTGTCTCCCTCGATGAACAGATCAAGATCCGCCGCATTGACGCCGGGCAACTCAGCGGTGACCACCAGCCGTTCGGCCTCTTCGTAAATATTGAGCGCCGGATAGATGTTGGCTTGGCCCTGGCCCTTGCTCTTTTCGGTATACGACCGGGACAGTTCGTCGAGCCCCTGACGGATACGTTCAAATTCGGCCCACGGGTTGCGGAATGTCGGCCGGTCGATGAAACGGACATATGGCATGGCTGCTCCTCCTCAATGGGGTTGGTGTGGTGTTGGAAAATTGTAAGGTTTGGTCGCGAGTTGTCAAGGACGCCGGCACGATCAAAAGACGGTTGCGTTTTGAGCCGTCAATGATCACAGTAGGCGGCAATGATCTTTATGTTCGATTAATTCATTAAAGGAGTGAAATCATGAGTAAGGTTGTGATAGCCACCGATTGTCCGGAACTGCACCTGCTGCACAGGGGCAAGGTGCGAGATATGTACGAGATTCCCGGCCATCCCGATCAACTGCTGATGGTGGCCACCGACCGGATTTCCGCCTACGATGTGGTCATGGCCGATCCCATCCCCGGCAAGGGCAGGATGCTGACCGAAATTTCCTTGTTCTGGTTCAGACTCCTGGCCGACATCGTGCCCAACCATCTGATCAGCGCCGAGATCGACCAGTTTCCAGCGATCTGCCATCAGTACCGCGACCAACTAGAGGGCCGCTCCATGCTTGTCAAGCGGACCAAGGTGGTGCCGATCGAGTGCATTGTCCGGGGGTATCTGAGCGGCTCGTTCTGGAGCGCCTACAAAAAAGATACAACCGTGTGCGGCTTTGCTCTACCTGCGGGGATGCGCGAGTCGGACCCATTCCCCCAACCGTTGTTCACCCCTCCACCAAGGCCGAGCAAGGGCTGCACGATGAAAATATCTCCATTGAACGGATGCGGGAAGTGGTCGGGGCGGATCTGACCCAAAAGATGGCCGCCATCAGCCTGCAACTCTACCAGCGCGCCGCCGATTATGCCCGCACCAAGGGGATCATCATCGCTGACACCAAATTCGAGATGGGTCTGGACGGCGATACCCTAACCCTGGTCGACGAGGTGTTGACGCCGGATTCCTCGCGTTTTTGGCCCCTGGATCAATATCAAGCCGGCAAGGGCCAACCGAGCTTCGACAAGCAATTTCTGCGCGATTATCTGTCAGGGCTTTCTTGGGAAAAGCAACCGCCCCCGCCGCCAGTGCCGGCGGACATTTTGGAAAAGACCGGCCAGCGCTACCGGGAAGCCCAGGAACGGCTGACCCGGTGATGTTGTTCCCTTATCAAACTTTTCTGACCTGCTCGGGGAGTATCTGTGTCGCTTTAGCCCGAACATTGGGCCGTAAAATTGGCCAACACCTTATGTTGGCGCGAAACAAAGAGTTTTTTTCTAGTAAAATTTGTACCCATGTGAAAACCTCTTTGCCTTCCGCAAAATGGTGAAGGTCCACCGGGCAAGCCAGATCGAAGTGATTGCCGCACGGAGACGGCCCGTGCCCTCGGTTGGTGGCCGCATCCATTCCGGTCCGCGTGAACTGATCCTGCGGCAGATGGCGGAAGTATTGGATGGCGCCGGGGGGATTGAGGCG
>WRFD01000213.1 GCA_009778955.1 Desulfobulbus sp. | reverse complement strand
GTTCGCCTCTGACCGCCGGTTTTTTTGTTGGGTGGGCAGGGGCGAGTGGTTCTGCCATTGTCAACTCAACCAGGATGCAATCAGGACCACGAAACGTGGCTGGGGGTCTTGACGACCAAAGGAAATAAAGACTTTCCACGGCGTACCATAACCTTCTGAAATAAAAGGATTCTTGTAAAAATGACCGCGCGGCCATCCTTGATGGTTTGTCAAAAAAAAAATCAGTATGTTGCTCGATTTTTTTTTACACCAAAAACTCCATGCAAATCTCTAACCGGACATTACTGCACTGGAGCACTTGTCGTAGGGTTTTCTGAGCAAGTAATCATTATACGTGACCCTGAGATATGTTGCACAGCACAATGATGCTGCAAATGGCGCCTCGAAGTTCGAGGGTTCCCATCACGCCGTCTCCCTTTCAGATTGTACAAGTACTGCTCTTTTGCAGTGGCAATGGCATCAGAAGGTGACCACCTCAGCCCCCTTGGTCAGGGCGATCAACTCCTGCCGCCAAGTTGGGCCACCGAGCGCTTCGGCCAGCAGCACGGCCAGGTGCTGCGGCTCAATGCCGAGATCGCGGTTACGGCCTAGGCCGGAGATGCACGACGGGCAGTTGGTGGCTATGATGCGCTGGGCCGGCTTGTCTGTGGTGGCGGCCAGGAGATGGCCGCGTTTTCGCGTTATCATGGCCCTGGCGATATCTGGCCGGGACAGGGCCAGGGTACCTGCCTCGGAACAACAACCGGGAACGGCGCTCGCCTCGACCCCGAGCCGCCGCAGCATCAGCGCCCCTTCGCCTTGCAGGGAATCGTGGCAAGGGGCGTGGTATAGGACTGGAGGCGCACCCGAGATCGGGAACCGTTCCGAGGCCAGTTCAAGCACATAGTAGGCGACATCGACCAGGTTGCTGCCAAAGATCGCCTCAGTCCCCAACTCGCGCAATGCCTCCAGGCAGGTGCCGCAACTGACGAGCACACCGTCGAAACTGATATACCCGAGCATCTCCCGGATCTGGCTGAATACGATGGTGTCGCGCAAGGTCACGTCGCTGTGCATCCTGGCCTTGGCATTGGCCCTGGCCGGAAAACCGCAGCACAAGTTGGCTGGCGGCAGCACCACCCGGACCCCGGTGGCAAGCAGGCTGTAGATGGCGGCCTCGGCAATGGTGCCGTGCAGCCGTTCCGAACCGCAGCCTGGAAAATAAAAAACCGTCTTGCGGACCGCACCTTTTGGGGAGAGCAGAAGAGCCTGGTTGAGCGAGGTTGTGGGCAGAATGTCCCGCAGCGTTTTTTTTGAGGGCGGCAACATTGGGGTCTTGAACAGGCTGACCAGCCGCCACGGCAGTGAGGCCACCCTGGCGGGCGCCCGATGCAGCATCTCGACCCCGAACCGTTGCAGCCTGGCGCCCCATTCGATCACGGTTTTGCGGAAGAGGAAGTTGTAGACCCTGTTTCTGGTCTTGAGGTAATGCAGCGATATCCGAGTGAGCAGGGGCGTGTGCTTGTAGCCGCGCTCACTGAGAATCCCGCGTTCTAGAACAGATACCTGGGCCGTGTCGATGTCCACTGGGCACGGTTTGAGGCACTTGCCGCACAGGGTGCAGTGGTCGGCGATCTGCTCCAGGTTCTTTAACTGGTTGAAGCGCGGAAAATGTGAGCGTTGCATGTCGTAGAGCAATGCCTCGATCAGCGAGCCGATGGCCAGGTTCTTGTTGCGGGGATGAAAGAAGAGGGTGCTTCCGGGATAGAAAACGCTGCAATCGGTCTTGCATTTGCCGCAGCGGATGCATTTCGAGATCCTGGTCGCCAGGGTTTCCAGGGAGCCGTGCTGGAGGATGCGGGCTTCCAGTTCCAGCAGGTTGAAGGACGGGGTAAAGACCTTGTCGATGATATCCGCGTCGTTGAGCTTGCCGGGGTTCATCATTCCTGCCGGGTCCACCTGGTTGCGGTAGGCGGTCAGCTGGTCGACCAGGCGCCGGTCGAGGAACTTCATCTTGGTGATGCCGATGCCATGCTCGCCGCTGACCACACCGCCTAAGGACACGGCCTTGGCCATGACCGCGTCGGCTGTTTCCGCTGCCCGCCGCATCATGGCACGGTCGTTGGAAAACACCGGGATGTTGACATGGACATTGCCGTCGCCGGCGTGCATGTGGGTGGCGATGATGATCCGCCGTTGCCGGCCTTCCTCGACAATACGGCCGATCTTGGCGCTTATCCGGGGGTAGCCGAGGAACAGTTGCAGCAGGCCGTCAAACAGCCCTTTGAGGTGGAGTTCAGCGCGAACCGGTCCGATCTCGCCTTCGCTCAGGCCGGCCAGGGCCGCGCCGCACAATTCCGCCGCCTTGGGGATCTTGGCCTCTAGCCAGTCGGGATCTTCGACCGGCTCGGCGACTTGCAGGTAGGCCAGAAGGTCGTGGACCACGTTTTCCTGGTTGTAGCGGTCTTCTTCGATATTGGTGGCATCGACGAAACGGGCGAACTCGGCCAGGGTGGGCAGCGGCAGCACGATGTCCTCGTTGAGCTTGAAGGCATTGGTGCGGGCGGCGATGGCGCCCAGCCGTTTGCGGTCGCGCCAGAAGCGGCTGGCCTCGTCGGCATCGCTGGCCACGAAGGTCTCGGTGTTGGCGTACCGCCCCAAAAGCCTGAGCAGAGTGGCCTTGCCCCGTAGGATCTGCTCGGTGGTGTGGCCGACCATGTCGATCAGCAACACCGCCTTGGGCGCTTCACTGCGCGCTGCCTTGAATTTGTAGTTGATCGCCCGGATGTACTCCTCGTCGAAATGTTCGAGCGCCATCAGGGCTTCCTCGCCCCGGTTGACGAACTGTTCCGATATCTCGACAATGACTCTGCTGGCCTCGTCCATGTCTGGTCCGAAAAATTCTAGACAAAAGGTCAGTTTCTTCGCATAGGCGGGATAGAGGATGAATTCGGCGGAGGTGATCACCCCGTCGGTGCCCTCCTTCTGCACGCCAGGCAGCCCGCCCAGAGCCTTGTTGGTGATATCCTTCCACAATCCCTTCTTGCGGATCTCGTCGCCGCGCAGTTCCACGGTCCGCACCAGCCCGCCCAGGCTGTCGAACACCTCGAACGCCACCTGGTCGACGGGCATGATCTTCCGCATGGGGTGGCGCACTCGCCGCACGGTCATCAAGCCGGTGTCGGGCATGGCGATGGTGTAGGCCACCAGGTTGTCGATGGCCGTCCCCCAGAGGACCGCAGTTTTGCCGCCGGCATTCTCCGAAACGTTGCCGCCGATGGTCGAGGCCCAGGCGCTGGTCGGATCGGTTGCAAAGACAAGCCCGCGCTGCTCGGCGTACTGGATCGCATCTTGGGTGATGGCCCCGGATTCGAGCCGGAGCACCGCCATCCAGTCGATAGCGCCGTCCTCCCGGGGCAGGGGGCGATACTCGATACCGTGGATGCGGTTGAGTTTTTCGGTGTTGATCATCACGCAGCCGGAGCTGACCGGCACGGTGCCGCCTGTCAGGCCGGTGCCGCCACCCCGAGGGATCGCATGCAGGCCAAGAGCGGCGATAGCGTTCAGCAGGGCAGGGACCTGGTCTTCTCGACCGGGTCGGGCCACAGCCACCGGCAGATGCAGGCGCCAGTCAGTGGCGTCGGTGGCGTGGCTGATCAGGCTGAAGGGGTCGAAACAGACGTTTTCCTGGCCGATAACCGCGCCCAGCCGCTTGCGGATCGCCTTCCTCGTTCCCGGGGCGCTGCCGATTTCCCTGTGTAGGTTGCGCATCCGTTCGCGGCAAAGGCGGACCAGGTTGACCACTTTGTCGGTCCGCAGCGAGTCTACCTTGACCTTTTTGGCTGTCGTCTCAATGAGGTCAAGGTCCTGCTTCATGGTGCGGAAGAACGCCCGGCGCCGGCGGGGCGAATCGATCAACTCCTGGTAGAGAAAGGGGTTGCGCTGGAGAATGAACAGATCGCCGATGCAGCGCATGACCAATCGGGCCGAACGGCCGGTAACCCGTTGGCTGCGTAGTTCCTCCAGGTCGTCCCAAACTGTGGAGCCAAAGAGGTGGTTGATGATCAACCGGTCGTCGGCTGAGGTGAAATTATACGGGATTTCACGGTAATTGATGGAGTTCATGCGGGTTCTCTGCTGAGGACGGGCCTTAGCCCGGGTTGAACGTGTTGCAATAGTCGTCCCTGAAGCCCAATTTCAAAAGACAGGAGCCGGCAAAGCGGCAGCTGACTTGCGGCAATCAGAGCGGCGCCAGGCAGCCAAAAGTAAGCCGGCAAAAAAAAAGAAACAACTTCTCCCTCAATTTATTGAGGATCAGGCGGATATTGCGCCCCGCTCCACAGAACAGGGCATTGATGGCGTCGTCCAAGGCGCCCAGCAGGTAATTTCGACCCCGCTTGCCGCCGTTCTTCATGTGACCGGTCACCGGCTCAACGGCGCTTCGTCTCTGTAGTTCTTTCTTCATCTGCGGCGTCAGTCCCCGCTTGCGGCCGGAGATCAACACCTGGGGCTTCTCGAGCTTGCGGCCGTGATGCCCCCG
>WRFD01000212.1 GCA_009778955.1 Desulfobulbus sp. | reverse complement strand
TATTTCTAAACTCTGAGTAGTTCATGCTGTAGAGGCTGTATTCCATCACGCCGTTTGTTCGTTCACCGACATCAGTATTGGGGTTAGGACGAATACGTTTCTCCTTGATGTTGGCGTTGCCGCGTCTTCGGCGTTGCGGTCAGCGGTCGAACACAGTACCTTGCGTACAGTACGACCGGGGCAGTGTGAGTCTGACCCCGATTTGCAGATCAATATGTCCAGACGACTTACCGGATTTTTTTTCTTATGATCACACGACTCCGTTCATTCCGCTGGCTGGCCGTGTTCGTGCTCCTGCTCCACCTGGTGTCGCCACTGTGTGTGCAGGCCTTGACCATCGGCGAGGAACGCAAGATCGGCGAACAACTGCTCTTTTCGGTCCGTAGACAATTCCCGGTCCTCGACGATCCGGATATCAGTCAATATATCAACACGTTGGGAAAGAAAGTTCTAGCGAGCATCGGTCCCCAGCCTTTCGAATACCGCTTTTTCGTGGTCCAGAGCAACCAGTTCAACGCCTTTGCCGCACCCGCCGGGCTGGTCTTCTTCTATACTGGTCTGATTGAGGCGATGGGCAACGAGGATCAGTTGGTGAGCGTTCTTGCCCACGAAATCGGCCATGTGGTCAGCCGTCACCTTGCCCAGCGGATCGACAAGGGTGTCAAGGTCGGCGCCCTGTCGCTGATTGCCGCCATTGCCGGGTTGGCCCTGGGGGTTCCCGGTTTGTCGCAGGGGTTGCTGACCGGCTCGCTGGCAGCGGGCCAAGCTGCCAATCTGCACTACAGCCGCGAGGACGAAGAGCAGGCCGACCGGCTTTCCTTTGGCTGGATGCAGCAGATGGGTCGAGACCCTTCGGCCTTGGAGGATATGCTCAGGAGCATGCGGCGCATCACCCGCTACAGCATCGGCGGCGAAGTGCCGCAGTACCTTCTGACCCATCCGAACCCGGAGGCCCGGCTGGGGTATGTCCAGTCGCTGCTGGAGATGCTGCAGCAGAAGGGGGCGCCACAACACTACATCAAGACCGATAATTTTGATTTTCTCCGCTTCAAATACCGGGCGCTGGTGCAATCCGCGGACCTCGACGACTTGCGGACCTATTGCGCCACGTCCGCGACCGCGGGCACAGACAAGGAACAGCAGACCATGGCCCGTTACTGCCTGGCCCTGATCGCGGAGGAAGACCGCAACTATCCAGAGGCGCTCCGCCAGTTGGCGTTCGTGCAGGAACAGTATCCGCAGAGGGATATTCTGGAGATTGACAGGGCGGTGTTGTTGATGGGCAGCGGCAACTACGATGAAGCCAGGCGCATCCTGGAGCAGGCGTTCAAGCGCGACCCGAGCGACGTGTACGGCGCCTATCAATTGGGCAAAATCGAGATGATGAGCGGCAATAATCTCAGGGCGGAACAGATGCTTGCGCGGGTGGCCATGGCCATGCCCGAGTATCCCCAGGTGTATTACGATCTGGGGCGGTTGGCAGCCAATTCCGGCAAGGAAAGGGTGAGCGGCTTTTATCTGGGCAAGTACAACCTCTACCGGGGCAAGATGCAGATGGCCAAGCAGTATCTCCTGCGGGCCAGCAAGGACACGGGCATACCGGATAAAATGCGCACCGAGGCCAAGGCAATCCTCGAAAAACTCAAGGCACTGGAAAAGGAGACCTAATTGCCATGCTCTTGCGATTTTCGGTTTCGATGGATGAAAAGCTCCTCGGCCAGTTCGACGAGTATCTTGCGCGCCGCAAATATTCCAACCGCTCCGAGGCGATCCGCGATTTGATCAGGAATGTGCTGGTCAATGAGGAGTGGGAGCAGGACAGCGAAGTGGTCGGGGTGGTGACCCTGGTGTACAACCACCATCAGCCGCAGCTCCAGGAGAAGATCACCGAGCTGCAGCACGAGTTTCACCACCAGATCACCTCGACCACCCATGTGCATATGGATCACCACAACTGCCTGGAGGTGACCATCGCCAAGGGCCTCGCCTCGCAGGTGCGCGAACTGGCCGAGAAGCTGATTGCCTTGCGCGGTGTGAAAAACGGCAGCCTGACCATGTCGAGCACCGGCGGCCACCTGCATTGAGGCGGCCGGGGTCCGGCTCACTTCTTTTTGTGTTTGCGCCAATTTTGGTGGGTGATGCCGAATTTCTTGATTTTGTAATTCAGGGCGCGCGGGCTGATTCCCAGGCAGCGGGCCGCATCCTTCTGCACCCAGAAGTTATCAGCCAGGGCCTTGAGGATGAGTTCCCGCTCGTGGGCTTCCAACGGTTCGCTCACCTGGGTCAGCGGCGCCATGGTCCGGCTCAGTTCCGGAATATGGAGCGAGGAAAGCCCGATCAAGCTCCCCTCCTCGAGAATGACGGCCCGCTCGATGGTGTTGGCCAACTGGCGGATGTTGCCTGGCCAGTCGTAGCCTTGCAACAGGGCCAGAACTTCGGGGGAGAAATCGGTGATGGTGCTCTTTTTGAGCGAAGTAGTCAATTTCTCCAGAAGTTTCCTGGCCAAGGGGATCAGGCAGCGGGGGCGCTCCTTCAACGGCGGTAGATGGACCGGCAACACGCTGATCCGGTAGTAGAGATCCTCCCGGAATCTGCCGGCGGCGATCAAGGTCGGTAAATCCTTGTTGGTGGCAGTGATGAGCCGTACATCAACCTTGATGGTCTTGTTGCCGCCCACTCGCTCAAAGGATTTATCCTCCAGCACCCTGAGCAGTTTTGATTGGATTTCCAACGGGATTTCCCCTATCTCATCAAGAAAGATGGTGCCGCCGTCGGCCTGCTCGAAGCGGCCTATCCGCTGTTTGTCAGCGCCGGTGAAGGCCCCTTTCTCGTGACCGAACAACTCGGATTCGAGCAGTGTTTCCGGGATGTTGGCGCAATTGATTTTGATGAAGGGATGATCGCGGCGGGGGGAATTGTAGTGTACTGTGCCGGAAAGAAAGCTCTTGCCCGTGCCGGTGTTGCCTGTGATCAGCAGGGTGGCGTCGGAGGTGGCGAATTTTTTCAGGCTGTTGATCACCGCCTTGAAGCTGTCGCTTTCGGCAATGATGCGCTCAAAGCTGTAGACAATGTTTTGCGTGCGTCGCAAATAGGCCAGTTCGTTGTCCTGCTGCCGCTTGTACAGGGCGAGCCTGACCGCTCGCCTGACCTGTTCGAGGGTGAGAGGAAGGCGGAGGATGTCATAAATCATCGGCTCCAGTTGCTTGTCGATCTGTACGGAATCATTCACCGCACAGGTGACGATCACCGGGGTGCCCGGCGTCTGCTTGCGCACCTTTTCCAGCAGAGAGAATATCTTGCCGTTATTCGGCTTGTAATTGATGAAAATGATGTCGTAAAACCGTTTGCTGACCTCGGCTTGAAAGAGGGCGGGATCGTGTTGAAAGGTGAGATCGAACTGGCCTGTCAGGGCGGTTTCGATGCTTAGTCTGCTCTCCAAAGGGAGTTGGTAGGCAAGAACAGCTTTTTTTTTGATCATGACCCTTCCCCTGGTCTTTGTTGCGACATCGGCATGGTGCGTTCTATATCTATTTATTCTATCGTGTAGTTATAAGGGGCCATTCTGGAAATGCAACCGGAAGTATGGCCTGTGCTGCCGAATGCTCGATTATGCAAGCGACTTCTTGCTCATACGAATGTGCAGGGCATGATCATCTGATGATGACACGGGCTCTTGCTCAGGCCCGGCAGGCGGCCGAGGCGGGCGAGGTGCCGGTGGGCGCGGTGGTGGTCAGCAGCGATGGCGCGATTTTGGCGGAAGCGGGCAACAACTGCATTGCCGCCGCCGACCCTTCCGGCCATGCCGAAATACGGGCGCTCCGTCAGGCCGCTCTGGTTGTGGGCAACTACCGGCTGCCTGGCGTGACGGTCTATGTGACCCTGGAGCCGTGTCCCATGTGCGCTGCCCTGCTGGTGCACGCGCGGATCAGCCACTTGGTGTTCGGGGCGCATGACCCCAAGGGCGGCGGGGTTCTATCGAAGTACCGGATCGGCAATGATGGTCTGCTCAACCATCAATTCTCGGTCACAGCCGGGGTATGCGCCGAGGAATGCGGCCTACTTCTCCAGGTTTTTTTTCGGAGCCGCCGTTAATTTTTTATTGTAAAAAAACAGGACTCAGGATAGAAAAATGTTCCCGTTGCCCGGCACCGTCGGAAAACCGGATGGCAGCTTGCACCACGGAGAGGTGACCGAGTGGTTTAAGGTGCACGCCTGGAACGCGTGTGTACGCAAGTACCGAGAGTTCGAATCTCTCCTTCTCCGCCAAATTTTAGCTTTACGTTGTTTCATAAAGGCTCAAAACCCAATAAATAAGCGGGTTCTGAGCCTTTTGCTTTTATCAGGATGCTCCATAAAACCCCTTGAGAAACCCTAATCTTTGGGGTTGCTATCTGGGTTAGCGATTCTTTCAAAGGAGGACTAACCCAATGCCAAAAGTTGCAACTCCTATCTCTGATGCGGGCCTCAAGGCGCTCAAGCCGAAAGATGCATTTTATACGCGCTCAGTCGGCGGCGATGG
>WRFD01000211.1 GCA_009778955.1 Desulfobulbus sp. | reverse complement strand
CGAGTCGCTTGATGACCCTTTACGCCGAAGGCTTCACCCGCTTGGTCACCTCCACGATTGCTTCGGTTGCTGCCGGCTGAAGCGAAAGTTGCCGGGTGGGACTTGCACCCACTGAACAGCCGCTCAAGCCACGGCGCACAGCGACATGCTGAATTTTTTTGACAAATCAATGAGGGGGCCGAGAGGTCATTTTCATAAGAATCCTTTTTTCAGGAGGTTATGATAATGGCGCCCTTTCCCTTCATGCCAAGACAACTGACCCCACGCTGCCCAGAGGGCCGTTGCCACCGGCGCCAAGGACATGAACAGCGACACTGAGATCGCACCCAGGTGACGAATGGCGTAGGCAACACAAATCAGGGCCAGGACATTGACAATCACACCTTGATAACCAGCCTGAATTGCAATATCTTTCAAGGAGGCCCACGCAAGACGGCGCCCTATATACATCAATTCCACACCAAATGACGAGGAGTCCGCAAGACTTGTGGAAAACAGATACCACAACGGGGTAAAAAGCACCTCATTGACCAGGGGCACGATCATCACAGTGTCCCGCCAGGTCATGCGATAGAGATGGATGCCGATCATGTGACAGGTGTGGCAGCACGCCGCTCCCAGCAGAAGAACGATCCACATGCCTTGGTCAAGCGTCAGGATCGAACCGCCGGTCATGACAAAATTGGCGATGAAAATCAAGCCGATGGCGGCATAACGGTGGGCGCAAGCTGTTGTCGGAACAGCAGCCAGGCAGCGCCGTGGCGCCCAAAATCGGCAGCAAGCCGTTGACCACCACACCGGCATGGGCGGCCCGCACAATGGTCAGCCCGTAACACGAAAGCATGGTGTAGGGAAAGCCGACGCCCAAGCCCACCACCAGATACTGCCAAAGCCGGAACAGACGCCAGTGGCAACGCGCTGCGAACGTCGCCGCCGTCAGCAGCGCGGTCCAGTAGCGCAGCAGGGTGATATCCGCAGGTTGGAGATCGGTATGGACGCCGTAGCGCGAGATAATTATCCAGCCGGACCAGATGCGCGCCATGGTCAACGTAGCCGATACGGGTACAATTTGAACGCTTGCATGGCAGGCAATACCCTGGTTACGGCCCGACCGCAAGCGGGCGAACTGCTCTTCTTGAGCCGGGAGAGTGAAATGAACCAACCGTCGACGTCACCATCCGGGACATTAACCTCCTTGCGCTTCGACAACCGTTTTACCCGCGCTTTGCCAGCCGACCCGGAAACCGAAAATCAGCGGCGGCAGGTGTTCGACGCCTGTTATTCCCGCGTGCTCCCCTTGCATACGGCCCGGCCGCAACTGGTGAGCTATTCCCGGGAAACCGCGACCCTGCTTGATCTTGGCGAAAACGATTGCCGGACCGACCTGTTTGCCCGCGTGTTTTCAGGCAACCAGCTGCTAACCGGCATGGACCCGCACGCCTCTTGCTATGGCGGCCATCAGTTCGGCAACTGGGCCGGGCAATTGGGAGACGGTCGGGCGATCAATCTGGGCGAGGCGGTGAACAAGCGAGGCGAGCATTGGATGGTGCAGTTGAAAGGGGCCGGACCGACCCCGTATTCGCGCAACGCCGACGGCTTGGCCGTGCTGCGTTCCTCGTTACGTGAATTTCTGTGCAGCGAGGCCATGTTCCACCTGGGTGTGCCCACCACCAGGGCGCTCAGTCTAATCCTGACCGGCGACACAGTGGAACGTGACATGTTCTACGACGGCCACCCCGAGGAGGAACCGGGTGCCGTGGTTTGCCGCCTGGCGCCTTCGTTCATCCGTTTCGGCAACTTCGAGCTCTTTGCCGCCCGGGGCGATTTCGGGCTGCTCAGGCAATTGACCGATTTCTGCATCCGCACCTTCTTCCCACATCTGGGCGAACCTTCGCCCGAAATCTACGGCCGCTGGTTTGATGAAATCTGCCGGGCCACAGCTGCCCTGATGGTGCACTGGCTCAGGGTAGGTTTTGTCCACGGGGTCATGAACACCGACAACATGACGATCCACGGCCTGACCATCGATTACGGCCCCTATGGCTGGCTGGAGGATTACGATCCCACCTGGACCCCCAACACCACCGATGCCAGGGGCCGCCGCTATTGCTTTGGCCGTCAGCCCGCCATCGCCCATTGGAACCTGGCCCGGCTGACCGATGCCCTCTTGCCGCTGATCGGCAGTGTCGAACCGCTGGAGCAGTCCTTGCGCGACTTTACCGTCCATTTTGAGGACGGCTGGGAGACGATGATGGCTCGGAAATTGGGATTCATAACCTTTGAATCGGATCAGGACCGGTCGTTGCTCCGGGATCTGCTCCGTTTGCTGCCGAAAGTGGAGACCGACATGACCCTGTTTTACCGGCAACTGGCGCTGGTGCCGGTTGATCCCCATATCCCGCCTGAACAGCGAAGCGCTCCCCTGAAAGAGGTTTTTTACCGGCCGGAACAGCTGAGCGACACCTACCGCGGCCAACTGGCTGCCTGGCTTGATCGCTATGCCGAACGAGTACGGCGCGACAGCTGCCCCGATGCCGAACGCAGGCAACGGATGGATGCTGTCAATCCCAAGTACGTGCTGCGCAACTACCTGGCCCAGTTGGCCATCGACAAAGTGGTGGAAGGAGAGTATTCGTTGGTGGGCGAACTGCTGGAGGTGCTGCGCCATCCGTACGATGACCAGCCGGGCAAGGAGATGTTTGCCGGCAAACGTCCCGAATGGGCACGGCACCGGCCGGGCTGTTCGATGCTGTCGTGCAGTTCGTAGCAGAGGGCGACCGTTCTTTCGCTGCCCGATGGCCTGGCCTTCTTTTTTTCCGAAACGGTTATGCGTCCTGATTCTTCTTCCTGGCAGGCGGTCTTTTTCGATTTCGACGGCGTGATCGCCGATTCCACCCAGGTCAAGGTCCGCGCCTTTGCTGCCTTGTTCGCTTTCTGCGGGGCCGCAGTTCAGGAGGCGGTGGTCCGGTACCACCTGGACAACGGCGGCATACCGCGGCATGAGAAACTCCGCCACTGCTTTATTGCTCTGGCCGGGCAATCCCTGACCGAGGAGGAACTCGAACAGGCCAGTCGCACCTTTTCCGACCTGGTTCTGGAGGAGGTGGTGGCCGCACCTCTGATCGCCGGTACTCGCACCACCCTGAAGCGGCTCAAGCAGGCCTCCATCCCGGCCTTCGTCGTTTCCGGCACGCCCGGCGACGAGATACGTCTGATAGTCGTCCGCAAAGGTCTGGCCTCCTTTTTCACAGAAGTCCATGGTTCTCCCCAAGCCAAGCCGGCCATCATTGCCGACATCCTTGACCGCCACAGCTTTTCCCCCGGTCGCTGTCTGTTCGTCGGTGACGCCCTGGCCGATTATCGGGCCGCGAAGGCCCGTGGCCTGCACTTTCTCGGGATCGTGCCTCCAGGAAAACACTCGATTTTTCCGGCCCATACCCCCACTTCTTCCCGCGTCGCCCTTGACTGGTGAGGGACTGGGCCGACAGCCTCGTTCGACCGGTCAGGAAAAATGCAAACTATCAGGGTGTTGAAAAACTCGTCATTACAGCAATACATATCGTGACATAACTACGAGAATCATGCATATTCAACCCATTGAAATTATTAACATTGAGGTGGAATATGCGTAGTTGTGACATGCAACGGCAGAAGAAGTTCAGCTCTCTTTCTCCCGATTCCCGAGTGCCCCAGAATCATCCCTTGCGCCGGATCCGCACCATAGCGGATCCGGCCTTGAAGAAGCTTTCACCCGTCATCCGCGAACTCTATTCCAAGACAGGGCGGCCCTCGATTCCACCGGAGCAATTGCTTCGATCCCTGTTGCTGCAAATTTTGTATACGATCCGCAGTGAACGGATGCTGGTTGCGCAACTGTATTGCAATCTTCGGCTCCGCTGGTTCGCGGGATTCTCCATGGACGAGCCGATCTGGCATCATCCGGTGTATTCCAAGAACCGGGATCGCCTGCTCCATAGCGGCATTGCCGTGCTTTTTCCGCGTTCCATCCGTGCCCAGGCCGGGGAGCGTCGGTGTTGTCCGATGATCATTCCACTGTGGGCGGCGCCTTGATTGAATCGTGGGCATCGTTGAAGAGCTTTCGTCCCAGGGACGATGAGCCGCCTTCCGGGGGTGGCCGTAATCCGCACGGAGGTGGATTTCCATGGGAAGAAGCGGCGCAACGCTTGCCACGTCTCTGTCAGTGATCCGGAATCACGGCTGTACAGCAAAGGCCATGGCAAGGAAGCCAGGCTGTATTTCATGGGCATGTCCTGACGGAGAACAGAAACGGTCTTGCAGTGGATACGCGCGTCACTCCGGCGGCCGGGACGGCGGAGCGTGAGGCTGGGCTGTGATATGTCGGGGAGAAAGCGAATCATCCTTGGCGGGGACAAGGGATAAGATGAGGCGGGTTTCGTTGCCGGCCTGCGCAATTTGAACACGGCCTCACATGTGGCGCAAAAGGCCAAGGGCTCTGCCATTGATGAGCGGACTATTCGTCATGCGGGCTATGCGGTCAGCCAGAGGAAACGCAAGCGGGGGGAGGAAATCTTTGGCT
>WRFD01000210.1 GCA_009778955.1 Desulfobulbus sp. | reverse complement strand
TGGGTACAGGGCGGAGTGCGGCCGGTATGGTTACAGGGTTCCAGGGTCACGTAGAGAGTGGCCCCAATGGCTCGGGGACCGGCATCCATCAGCGCATTGACCTCGGCATGGGGGGTTCCCGCCTTTTTATGGTAGCCGCGACCAACCACTCTACCGTCCTTGACAATCACCGCGCCGACCGCAGGATTCGGCGAGGTGCGCCCCAGACCCTTGCGAGCTTCATCCAAAGCCAATTCCATGTATTGGGCATGTTCGTCCATGGGGCGCACAGTTTCAGCGTTTTCCCTTTTCGCCGAGGAAAAGCTTCAATTCATCCATGAATTCGTTGACATCCTTGAACTGCCGGTAAACCGAGGCAAAGCGGACATAGGCAACCTCATCCAATGCTGGCAAGGCCTCCATCACCCATTCGCCGACCTGGCTGGTGGGGATTTCCTTGCCGCCGTAGTCTTGGAGCTTCTGTTCGATGGCATCGACAAAGGTATCGATGTCGGTCATGCTGACCGCTAGTTTCTCGCACGCCTTTTCCAGGCCAACAACGATCTTGCCCCGATCCCAAGGTTCCCGCCTGCCATCTTTCTTGATGAGCATGGGCAAGGTCAACTCGATGCGCTCATAGGTGGTGAATCGTCGTCGGCAAACATCACACTCCCGGCGGCGGCGGGTTATGGTCTTGTCTTTGTTGATCCGGGAATCGATCACTCGGCTATCCAGATGGCCGCAATAGGGACATTTCATAACGCACCCCGCAATGCCTTCCATGGGAGGATGGAACTGTTGCAATAAAAAAACCGGCAACTTTCGCAAAAAAGCGTGCCGGTTCGAATTGTCTGTCGAAAAAAATCGACTACCCCATCATTTCGATCCTGCGGAGATGGCGGCCTCCGGCGAATTCGGCAGCCAGCCAGACCTTGACAATCTCTTGGGCAAGGGCGGTCCCCAATACCCTGGCGCCCAGGCACAACACATTGGCGTCGTTATGCTCTCTACCCATGCGGGCGGTGAAGGATTCATGGCACAGAGCTGCCCGGACGTGTCGGTGTCTGTTGGCGGCGATCGACATGCCGATGCCTGTGCCGCAGATTAAAATGCCTCGTTGACAGCGCCTCTCGCCAATGGCCGCACAGACTCGATCGGCGAAATCGGGATAATCGACCGACTCCTCCGCAAAACAGCCCAGATCGACAACGCTATGCCCAGCCTGCTCAAGGATTGGGATGAGCGCCTTCTTCAGGTCAAAGCCGCCATGATCGCAACCAATCGCTATGTTCATACCCTCCTCTTATGGCCCACTGATCAGGCAAAACGTCGGAAGATCACCACGCCGTTGGTGCCTCCAAAGCCAAAAGAATTGGACATGGCGGTCATAATCTTATGCTCCCGGGCCACCAGAGGCACGTAATCCAGATCGCAATCAGGATCTGGGTTGTGGAGATTGGCGGTTGGCGGCAACAGACCGTGGCGCAAGCTCAATACGGTAAAAGCCGCCTCAACGCCACCGGCAGCGCCCAGCATGTGGCCGGTCATCGATTTAGTGGAGCTGATCGCCAATTTGTAGGCATGGTCGCCGAAAACGGTTTTGATGGCCTGGGTTTCGCATTTATCGTTGAGTGGGGTGGATGTGCCGTGTGCATTGATGTAATCAATGTTCTCGGGATTGAGACCGGCATCCCGCAATGCGGCCGACATGCACCGCGCCGCCCCTTCGCCATCCTCGGGTGGCGCCGCGATGTGATAGGCATCGCTGCTCTGGCCGTAGCCGATAATCTCGGCGTAGATGACGGCGCCACGCCGCTTGGCCGACTCCAGTTCCTCCAGCACGATCATGCCGGCCCCCTCGGAGATGACAAAACCGTCCCGATCCCGATCAAAGGGCCGGGATGCTGCGGTTGGGTCGTCGTTGCGGGTGGAAAGGGCTTTCATGGCGCTAAATCCGCCCACAGCCAGGGGGCAGATGACCGATTCGGTCCCTCCGGCGATTGCCGCATCGCAATCGCCATGGGCGATATGACGAAAAGCCTCGCCCACAGCATGGGTGCCGGCCGCGCAAGCCGTGGTCAGGCACAGATTGGGTCCCTTGCATCCCAGCCGCATGGAAATATGTCCCGAGGGCATGTTGGGGATCACCCTCGGGATAAAAAACGGCGTAATTTTACGGGGTCCCTTATTGGTCAATACCACATGGTATTCTTCAATGGTGGGAAGCCCGCCCATGCCGCAGCCGGTAATGACCCCAATCCGGCTAGTGTTGTCGTCGGTGATCGACAGGCCGCTATCTTTCCAGGCAATGTCCGCGGCAGTTACCGCATATTGCACGAAAAGGTCGAGGTTCTTGGCTTGTTTTTTCTCAAACCACGCCTCGGGGTCGAACCCCCTTACTTCAGCGGCTATTCGCGAGGCATAATCAGAGGCATCAAAGCGGGTAATCGGTCCGATTCCGCTCTGTCCGTTGATCAGCGCCTGCCACGTCTGCTCGGTTCCGATCCCCAGCGGCGTGACCAAGCCAATCCCTGTGACAACGACCCTTCGCTTCACACTTCTTCCTCGTTTTACCCTTGGATCTTGTTCACAAAATCGATGGCATTCTGCACAGTGACGATTTTTTCCGCCTCTTCATCGGGAATCTCGACATCGAATTCCTCTTCCATGGCCATGATCAGCTCGACCAAGTCCAGAGAATCGGCGCCGAGATCGTCGACAAACGAAGCGCCCGGCACGACCTTGTCGCGATCAACACTGAGTTGCTCGACGATGATATCAATCATTTTATCTTCAACAGCCATTGTTCTTCTCCTCATAGAGTCTTGTTGTTTTTTGGACAAAACAATGCCCGAATATGTAGATACTCGGACCTCTTTTGTCAATGGCCCATATACATTCCGCCATTGACATGCAGGGTCTGACCGGTGATGTAACTCCCGTCAGACGACGCCAGGAAAGCGACCGCGGCGGCAACATCTTCCGGCGAGCCCAGAACCCCGAGGGGGATCTGGGCCTTGAGCGCTTCCTGAACGTCTTCGGTGAGGCCGTCGGTCATGTCGGTGACGATATATCCGGGGGCGACACAGTTGACGGTGATATTCCGTCCTGCCAGCTCCCTCGCTATCGACTTGGTCAAGCCAACCAGACCCGCTTTGGCTGCGGCGTAATTGACCTGACCACTGTTACCGACAAAACCGACCACCGACGCAATGTTGATGATCCGGCCCCATCGTTTCTTCATCATGGCGCGCATCACTGCCTTGCTACAGAGAAACGCGCCCTTCAGATTGGTATCGAGGACACTGTCCCATTCCTCGTTTTTCATGCGCGCTACCAAGCCATCACGGGTAATGCCCGCGTTATTGACGAGAATGTCGACTTGGCCATGGGTGGCGATGATTTCCTTGATGCTCTCCTGGACCGCTTCGGCATCGGCCACGTTGAAGCGGACGATAAATCCCTTGCCGCCGCCGGCTTCAATCTGGCGTAACGTTTCCTCGGCAGCGGCTGGGTTGGCCACATAGTTCACTCCCACCGTCGCCCTCGAAGCGGCCAGTCGAACCGAAATGGCCCGGCCAATCCCCCGGCTGCCGCCGGTGACCAAGGCAATTTTTCCCTCCATCGTCATTTCTTGATCTCCTGCAAACGTTGAATCAAGCGAGGCACCACCTCGTACAAATCGCCGACCACGCCATAGGTGGCAATGTTAAAAATGGGAGCATCCTTGTCGCGGTTGATGGCAACCACAATTTCAGCCGATTGCATTCCCACCGCATGCTGCACCGCCCCGGAGATGCCGCAGGCGATATACAGTTTGGGGCTGACCGTCTTGCCGGTCTGGCCCACCTGGTGCGGATAGGGAATCCAGCCCGCATCGACCGCAGCCCTGGAAGCGGCCACCGCTCCGCCCAATTCGGCGGCCAGCTCCCGGATCAGCGCGAACCCTTTGGCCGAGTCCAGCCCGCGGCCGCCAGCAACCAGAGTCTCGAATTCCTGGATATTGACCTGATCCTCGGTATTGGCCACGGTTTCGAGCACTTCGATCCTGGATTGCAGGGGATCCTCCGGAAGTTGGAGAAAAACCACCTCACCCGTGCGGGAAGCGTCCGGTTCGGCAGGGGCCATGACCTTGGGACGGACAGTGGCCATCTGCGGCCGGGTCTGCGGGCATTCAATGGTCGCCATAATGTTGCCGCCGAAGGCCGGACGGGTCTGCAACAGCATGCCATCCTCCTCACGGATTTCCAAACGTGTGCAATCGGCGGTCAGGCCGGCATTGAGAAGGGTGGCCACGTACGGAATGAGCGAGCGGCCGATGGCGGTGGCGCCGGCCAAAACCACTTCCGGCTTGCGCTCGCGAATGGTCAACTCCAACACTTTGGCATAGAGATCCTCGCGAAACTGCTCGAGCATTGGATGTTCGGCCAAAAGCACGGTATCGGCGCCGACGGCGATCAGGCTTTGGGCCAGGTCGCTCACCGAACCGCCGGGCAGAACGGCGCTGAGTTGAACGCCGCGCTGGTCCGCGAGCTTGCGGCCAATGCCCAGCAGTTCGTAGCTGACCGGCGCGATCTTGCCGTGGCGATACTCAGCAAAGACCATGA
>WRFD01000209.1 GCA_009778955.1 Desulfobulbus sp. | reverse complement strand
GGATTCGCCTTCCGGAAGTGGCGCCAGGTCTGCCGGCGTATCTGCTCGCCCGCCGTCCGGATGTGCGGGCTGCGGAAGCGAGGTTGCGGGTCACCCTGGCCATGAGACGCCGCCCGGGCGAGCTTCTATCCAACCATCACGCTCAGTGGCAGCCTGGGCGGGACCAGTGAGGAACTGCCCAAAATCCTTCAGTGCCCGATCGGTAAGCTGGCTGCGACCTGGTTCTGCCCTTTGTCCAGTGGCGGGACATGCGCTGCTGCATCGCCTTCTCCGAAACCGAATACGAGCAGGCAGTCCTTATCTTCCGGCATACGCTCTACAACGCCTTGGCAGAGATGGAAAACGGCTTTTCCGCCCGGCAGCGGTACCGAGAACAGGCAGAGCATCTGGAACGCAGCCTCGTGCATGTCCGCCAAAGCGAAGCTCTCTACCAAGTCCGCTATCAGGCAGGCGGCAGCCCGTTGAAGTCCTGGCTCGACGCCTAGGCAAACCGGCGGCAGGTTGGATCGCTCTGGACGCAAACCGCATCGATCAGTTGGTCAATCACATTTTTCTGGTCAAGGCGCTGGGAAGAGGGTTCGATATTCCGTCGAAAACGCACCTACACTAAGCTTGCAAGCCTTCAGGGCTTGGGCGCCCACCACACTGGCCAACCAGTAGCCTTCTCCTCGCTATTACCTTCGATTTGGCGGCATTCGCATCGGCTAAAGTTATTCTCTTGCTATATTGGGGGCAACCGTCTATAATAACTTATTTTACCAAATAGCATTCTCTTTTTTGATACTCGCCTTTTGTATTGATTCCTCGATAATCAAAAAGTTTTTGCTTACAACCCCACAGCGGAGCTTTAGGCATGAAACTTTTTGTCGGTAGTCTTCCTTATAATATTACTGAATCGGAACTCACTTCCCTCTGTGTCCCTTTTGGCGATGTGGTTGGCGTTAAATTGGTTGTGGACCAATTCACAGGGCAGTCCAAAGGCTTTGGATTTGTCGAGATGGCTAATCGTTCTGCTGGTCACAAAGTGATGGAGGGGCTCAACGGCAGGGAGTATAAACACCGTACCCTTGTCTGCAACGAAGCGAAACCACCGACCAAAAAAAGCCGTGGGCGTCGATGAGGCATCGATTTTCAGCTCACACTGAAGAACCACGACATTTTCCATATCTGGATCAGTACTGTCCGGTTAAGGACTTGCTTGTATGATATCGGGTATAGGCAATCCCTGCAGGGTCAATTCAGTGCATCCTGCTCTGGATTCGTTGAGGATTTGGTTGCGCAATTGGCGGACCCGATGGATGGAGACCGGCTCCTTGTGCTCTTCACAGCAATAGATTGCCAGTATGTTGCTCGTTTTTTTTACACCAAAAACTCCATGCAAATCTCTAACCGGACATTACTGTATCTGGATATATTCTTATTGTACGCTGCTCTCCTCTTGCACTTTACATGAGTGCCCTTTCTTTCTTACGTCATTAACTGACGGCATCACATTAACAATTTGAGCAATCAGTTTGAATGCCGATAGAAGTTTTATTTTATGCTTCGCACAACCTCTGTTGGCAGCTGTTGATTCTGATTTGATTGCAGGAGTATGAATGAATTTTAACGAATTTCAATTACACGATCACCTTATTCAAGCAATTCATCGATGCGGTTATACTGCTCCAACTCCCATCCAGCAGCAAGCGATCCCTTTCATCCTTGATGGCCGAGATTTTCTTGGCCTGGCCCAGACCGGAACCGGCAAAACAGCCGCTTTTATCCTGCCAACAGTGCAGCGCCTGATGGCTGCTCCGGGCAAGCAGGTCCGCGCCTTGGTCATCGCGCCCACTCGCGAACTTGCCGAGCAGATCAACGAGTTTACCCAAACCATTGTCCGCCATACCGGGTTACGGAGTTTGGCCATCTATGGCGGGGTCAGTAAATCGGGCCAGATCGCCGAAATCCGCCGGGGGATAGATATTGTGATCGCCTGCCCTGGACGTTTACTCGATCTTCATCGTGATGGAGCCGTAGATCTGACTCACGTTGAGGTGTTGATCTTAGACGAAGCGGATCACATGTTTGACAAAGGATTCTTGCCAGACATTCGCCGGATTGTTCGACAGTTACCGATCAAACGCCAGAATTTGGTTTTTTCTGCCACCATGCCCCATGAAATAAAACATCTGGCCGAAAATATCCTGAACGACCCGACAACAGTGCAGATCAATCCGAGCCGCTCGGTACAAAGCATTGCTCATCGCTTATTTTCTGTCGATCAGAGCCAAAAGATCAGTCTGCTGATGTATTTACTCAGCGAGGAATCGATGGCCACGACCTTAATTTTCACTCGAACAAAACACAAGGCCAAACAGTTGGCCCAAAAACTCGTCCATGCCGGATTCATGGCCACATCGCTGCAGGGCAACCTTTCTCAGAATAAACGGCAACAAGCGCTGGATGGTTTCAAAAACGGAACCTATACTATTTTGGTAGCCACTGATATCGCCGCGCGAGGAATCGATGTAACGGGCATTTCTCATGTGATCAACTTTGACGTTCCTGATACCGCCGAAGCATATATCCATCGTACCGGCCGCACCGGGCGAGCAGGCTGTACTGGTGACGCCTTAACCTTTGCCACGGGTGAGGACAATCGTCTGGTGCACATAATCAAGCGCTCGCTCGGCAAATCAATGTCCTGCCAGGATATGCCGAAACTACCGGATCTATATTCGCCTGCACATCACCCCAAGGCATCGATAAACACGGCGGCGGCCTTCCAAAGTATTCCCAAGGGAACAGAGAAATCATCCCGGGATTCCAGGAAGCAGCCGCGCCGCGCGGCTCAATTGAACATTTTTGGACTTCCGACCGCTGCACGGAGCAAAAAAAAGTAGCGCATGCTGAATGATCGCTTGATGCGTTCAGTACAATTCGCGGCACCCTGTTCTCCGGGGCCAGCCACCAACCCACAGCGCGCTCCGCGCGCAAGCACAGAGGAGTAGTCAACATGGCCGAAGGAACTGTAAAATGGTTTAATGATTCTAAAGGATTTGGTTTTATTGCCCAAGACGGCGGCAAGGATGTTTTCGTGCATCATTCCGCCATCCAGGCTGACGGTTTCAAATCCCTTCAAGAGGGAGACCGCGTCAGCTTTGAGGTGGTCGATGGCGCGAAAGGTCCCGCCGCTGCCCACGTCGTCAAGAAACGTTAAGAACAGCCAACATGGAGCCCCTGCATCAGGCGGGGCTCCATGTCGACATCGCTCATACAAGATAGCGGGGGCAAGGATGAAGCGAACCAACTATAAGCAGGAAAAACGGCTGAAAGAGATAGAAAAACAGCGAAAAAAGGAAGCAAAAAAAGAACGCAAGCTCCAAAAGGAACAGGTCGTGCCGGAACCCGATGCGGTCAAGCCTGAAGAAGAATCCACATAACTCCGCCAATCCAGCAGCATCCGCTCAAGCTGGCTGAAGTTCGATGGTTATCGGATTTCATTTTCCCTTCACCATTCTTCATTTCCCCTTCATCGTTTTTTCATAGCGCCGGGTTACAAAGGCACTCCAGAAGTGTTGAGGTTTTTTTGTTTCACCCCAAACCATGGAGGCCGCCATGCCCAGAACTTGTTTTTCAGCTGTGTTTTCGCCCTGTTGCCGCTGTTGGTCTTGTGTTTCGCGCCGTCTCCGACCTGGTCCACGGATACGGACGCCACCTTGCTCCCTATTTCGTCCCTGAAGAAGCCCTATTTCAGAAGACAGAAGTCGGCAAAGCGGCAGCTGACTTGTGGCAATCATAGCGACACCAGGCAGCCAAGAGTAAGCCGGCCAAAAAAAGAAACAACTTTTCCCTCAATTTCTTGAGGATCAAGCGGATATTGCGCCCCGCTCCACAGAGCAGGCAGACGCCCATGCGCAAAAGAAAACCAAGCAGCAACTGTTGCTTGACGGTTTCACACATCTTTTTGGCATCACCACGAGCACGCTATGCAGATCCCTCATGGCCTCGTCATCGGCATCAGGCGCCGCAATGCCTGTCAGTTCTCCCGCACGGTAGAGACGGGTCAGCATAAAACGGCATCGCGCCTGTCGGTCTTTACCTCTCACCGCTTTTACTCGGAATCAGTGACGGAGCCGCTGCCAAACAGGTAATTTCCAGGCCGCGCAGATGACGTCCAAGAACCGTTTCATACATGAATGAGGGCCGTTTGTCTCCACTGACCAGCTTGCGAACCATCGCATCCAACGCGGCGCTGGTATTGGCGATAGTGCCGGCCACCCTGACTTCCTCACCTTCAGAAGCACTCGCGATCGTTATCGTTTCCTTGTGGACGTTCATCCCGACATACAGCACTCTTCATGGTCTGTCCTTCCCTAGTTGTGACTCTGTGCCGGTTGTGGTTGCAGCTGAAAACCGCCTGCTGGGCTTCGCTCTTCACCGCCGCAAACTTCATCCCAGGACGCTGCGCCGCCTCCCAGATCGCCTGGGCATCGGCGGCATCGGTCTTGTTGCTTTTGACGAACGGACGCGCAAATTGAGCCGCGATCAACCGAACCTCATGACCCATCGCGATAAATGTCCGCGCCCAATGGTGTGCGCTGCCGCAAGCTTCC
>WRFD01000208.1 GCA_009778955.1 Desulfobulbus sp. | reverse complement strand
GGTGTCGCCGCTGAAGGTGCTGCCGGTGTGCGTGGTTTCATTGACCTTGTCGCGGTATTCCTGTTTGCTGCTGCTCCAGCCGTCGCTCTTCTTGATTTTGCGCCAAGCGTCGCTCTGATAGGTATTGGTGGCCGTGCTGAGAGTGATGTCACCACCGGCCAGCGCCGCCAGGGCGCCTTCCTGGCTGGCGACGGTAGCGCCTCGGGCGGTGAGGTCATTGCCGGCCAGGAGCAGGATGTTGCCCTGAGCCTGAACGAGACTGCCAACCTGGGTGGTGGCGTTCTCCTTGCGCCAACTGGTTTGGGTGTGGGCGTAGGAGTCGAGTGTCTCGGTCACCGTGCCCAGCGTCAGGTCGCGACCGGCCTGGAGGACGGTGACGCCGCCGTCGCCACCGTTGTATACGGCGGCGGCATTGAGGTTGAAGTCGCGCCCGGCGGCGGCAAGGAGAATGGCGTTGTCGCCGGTGACGTAAAGGCCGGCAACGCGGTCGATGACGGTGGTGTCGACAAAGGTGGCAGTGCCTTGCAACTGGCTGTGCTGGGCGCTGGTGGCGCTTTCTATCGTGAGGTCGCGCCCGGCGGCGGCGATGAGGCTGTTTTGCGCTTCGATGGCGCCGCCGCGGAGAGTCAGGTCGTTCTGGGCCAGCACTTCTACATCCTGACCGGCGATACGGCCGCGCAGATTGGTCAGGTTGTCGGCGGCGAGACTGACGATCTGGCGGCCGGCGATGGTGCCGCCGGTGACGAGGTCGCCAGCGGTTTCCAGGCGGATGGTGTCGGCGGCGATGCCGTCATCGTCAATATCCGCACTGCACAGGTTATAGGCATGGAGCGGGAAGCTTTGTCCGGCGAGGTGGCGGGTGCAATGAAGGTTCATGGTCAGTTATTTCTTCCAGAAACGTGCTTGCCAGTCTTTTGTTTTTTCCGCTGCCCGAGCCAGCGGGAGGTCATGGTATTGCCGTGTGCAACCGGCTCTATTTCATTATTTGCCTATTATGCGGGCTACTGCGGGTGGTGTCGCGGTCGCTTCATTGCCGGTGTCCGCAATGGCACGCAGGCGGGCAAATTCGGCGTGTTCACGGAGCACCTAAAAATGTTGCTTTGCTTTTTCCTTCTCTCGATGCAGCCGTTAAGCCAAATCCTGGGTTAGTCCGCCAATTTCTCTCATGTATTATGACTTGCATGCTATTGTCAGCAAGTTTTCTATACCGCTTTTCTGTTGCGAGCATCGCGCCGCCAGAAATGCCTTCCCCCCCCCCGGATCTAAAAACCTGCCTAATAACAATATCTCCGTTATCACACCCTATCATGCTTGAATTCAAGCTGATGGTTAGCCTTCGGTACAGCCCTTTGGCGTCGTCTTTCTGAGTAACAACTAATTCCTCGTTGCTCTGATCAATATAAGCATTGGCGTTATCTCTAAAATCCGCCCGTTCTTTGAAAGATGTTTTTACGTCATCGCTATCAATTTTTACGTGAATTGCCATAAATATATCTGTACCTTGTGGAAACATCTGCATCAATCGAACGCCTTTGGTGCTTGCCCCTCGATACTTCCCGCTGATATTCGGGCAATTTTGAAGAGAAAGCGTTGCAGGCTCCCAGGGTATTGTGGATGCGATCTCTTGATTCGTTTTGCATTGTCCCGCAAGGCATACCGCCAGTTCACCGAGAGAACAGGCCGAAAGTAAAAAAACGACCGCCACCAGAAAAATGGCAGCCCACGTTCCATGTTTATTCATGGTAAATGTCCTTGTGATTTTATAGTCGAATAAGCCCCTCCATTTTCTGGTTGCTACTTTACGATTACCCCGAGTGCATTCCATGCGCCTGGCGACAGCCATATGCTGGCGGCAGTGGGTGTCGCGAGTAAAACATTGACCCAGTTCATTACATCACCAGCCTTGCCGAGCGGAGTTCCATCCAGGTTTTTCGCGTTCCCGCTGGTGTCATACCAGATAAAGCTGTTAAGCCAGTCATGCGTTCCAGCATACGATTCAACAAGTTTATCCAGAAAGCCACCCGGAGGGGTCTTGATGTCTCCAATGAGGGGCAACCTTAGCTGCCCATCCCATCCTTGAATACCTCCCAATGGACTAATCAGTTTATCCCGCTCCGGGTGATTATCTATAAACTCATGCATAGAGGTTATAGGAATTGGCTCCCCGTCAGGGCCTTCTTTGGTTGGTTTAAACTCGACGACTCCATTTTCTACTGCGTAATAGGTGATTTTTCCAGTCTTGGGGTCGACTGAGTAAGCATCCGTGGGCGCATTGTTTTCGCTTTTCGTACAGGCATCGTTCTTACACCACAGCGCCAGATCAAGCCGCCCTCCCGCCAGCCCAAACACGTAACCGAGTACCCCCTCAGTAGGCTTGGTTGCGTTGCTGACGCATTTCGTATCTCCGGGGATGCACAACACCGGACCTTTCAGAGAACTCTTGATCTGGTCCTGTGTTGCCAAATCCGCGAGTTCGGACAGCACGCCTTTCGTGATGGCCGAGCCGGCCTGACCGGCCAAGACGCCGACAATGACATTGGCGATGCGTTCCCCCCGATTGATCTGAGCGATCTGGTCCCGGATTTCGCTCATCTCGGCTTTAATCTCTTCTCTCCTCTTTTCGGTCAAGGGGCCGCTGAGTTGATTTTGCCGTTCCCTGAGTTGATCTTGCAGTTCCTTACGCTGCCTGTCCGCTTCGGTTTTTATCGCCTGCGTGGCCTGCGCCCCGAACTCCCGCGTAATCATCACCTGCGCATCAATCTCCTTCTGCACCTTGTCCGCATCGAAGATCGGATTCAGTCCGGTTTCCGCATCCCCCGTTCTCGCCTCGGCATTACCGGCGATGCCGGAGATGGCGGCTTGCGTCACGCTACTGTCGCTATCGCTGTCACTGCCGATTCCCGCGCCGGCGCCTTGTGGGGTGAACTGGCCGCTGAGGTTCGGGGCGGCGCCGATATTGACCCCCACGCTGCTCGCTTCGTAGCTCGCATGGTTCTGAATGTCGGAGAGGGTCAATTCGCCGCCGGTGTGGAAGCGGTTTTTGTCGTCGTCGATGGCTTGCTGGGTGCTGGTGATGGCACCGCCGGTGAGGGTGGTGTCGCCTTGGACATTGATCTGGAAGCCTTCGTCGCCCGCCCGGATTCCGCTTTGTTCTTGAACGCTGGCGTAATCGCTCTTGATCTTGCTCTGGCTGTAGGAGAGGCTGCCGCCCATCTGGCCGAAACCGATGGACACACTACCGCCCAGGCTCTGCTGTTTGCTGTCGTAGTGGCTGATGTCTTGCAGGCTCTGGATCAGCAAATCGCCGCCGATATCGGCTGTGACTTGCGGTGCGGTCACAGTGGCGCCGATCAGTTGAGTGTCGCCGCCCGATTGGAGATTGACCTGATTGCCGGCGCTGACATGGGTATTGCTCCAGACCAGATCGCTGCCGTCGGCATTGCCGCGAGCGCCGCTGGCGCTGACGGTGAGCATGAAGCCATTGCCCTGGCTGCTGCCAACCCGGAAGCTGACGCCGACGCTGGCGCTGCTGCTCTTGTTGCTGCTGTGCTGGCTGGCGGTGTTCTGTGCAGCCAGGAGCCTGATGTCGTTGTCGGCGATCAGGTTGACGGTATTGCCCGCCGTGATGTCGCTGCCCTGGATGGTGATATTGCTGGCTTCTCCCGCGCCGGTGGCGGTGATGTTGATGTTGCCGCCGGCCAGCACGGTGGAGCCGCTGGCGGTGTTGCTGGCCTGTTCGGTCTTGGAGCTGCTCTGGCTGCTGCCGACGCTGAGACTGATACCGATGCCGCCCGCTTTGTCGGCGGCAGTGGCGTCGCGGGTGATGGCTTTGCCGTCGGCGTCGGTGCCGGTTTGAATCTGGTTGTCCTTGCCGTTGATGGTGTCGCCCTGTCCGCTCTTAACGGCATCGGCGGCGTTGTAGCCCGAGAGCCCGGCCGCCCCGGCGGCCAGCGCCTTCATGCGGCCATCGCGGGTGTTCTTGCTAGCCTTGTTCATCTGCTCGGCAGTCTGAATGGCGCTGACGACCGGATTACTGATGGCGATGGTGATGCCCGTTTGCTTGAACTGGGTTTCGGTCTTGCTCTGGGCGGTCTCGCGGGCTTCCTGGATGTCGACCGTCTTGGCCAGGATGTCGACATCGCCTTGTAGCGCGATGACGTCGCTGCCGGTTTGGGTATAGGCGTTGCCGGCCTGGATGAGGATGTCGCCTTCGATGCTGCCGACGGTGCTCTTTTGTTGGCTGACGATCTGGCCTTGCTGGTCGACGCTCAGGCTGTTCTTGCCGTAGCTGATACTCGCGCCGCTGGCGGCAAAGCCGCTGCCGGTTTTTTTGAAGTGGTGGCTTTCGTTGCGGGTATCGGCGGCGGCGGTGAGGGTGATGTCGCCGCTGGCGATCAGTGCGGTGCCATTCGTCGAGACGGCGTTGCTGCCGACGAGGGCGAGGTTGCCGCTCTTGCTCGGATCGAGGCCGGCTTGCAGGAGGACGGTGTCGCCGCTGAAGGTGCTGCCGGTGTGCGTGGTTTCATTGACCTTGTCGCGGTATTCCTGTTTGCTGCTGCTCCAGCCGTCGCTCTTCTTGATTTTGCGCCAAGCGTCGCTCTGATAGGT
>WRFD01000207.1 GCA_009778955.1 Desulfobulbus sp. | reverse complement strand
TTTGCTCAAGGGACCGACCGGCTGCGGCAAGACCCGCTTCATGCAATATCTGGCCTGGCGGCTTTCGCGCCCCTTGGTCACGGTGTCCTGCCATGACGATCTTTCCACCTCTGATCTGGTGGGCCGCTATCTGATCCGCGCCGGTGAGGCGGTCTGGACCGACGGGCCGCTGACCATGGCGGTCAGGGCCGGGGCCATTTGCTATTTGGATGAAATCGTCGAGGCGCGCAAGGATACCACGGTGGTCATCCATCCCCTGGCCGACGACCGGCGCCAGCTGCCCATTGAGAAGCGGGGGGAACTGTTGACCGCCCCGCCCGAATTCATGTTGGCGGTGTCCTACAATCCCGGCTACCAAAGCGTTCTCAAGGACCTCAAGGCCTCGACCAGGCAGCGGTTCGTCGCCCTGTCCTTCGACTATCCATCCGCAGAAAAAGAAATTGAGATCGTCTGCCGGGAAGGGCGGCTGGAACCGCATCTGGCCAAGTCGCTGGTCAAGCTGGCGGCGATGACCCGGGGACTCAAGGATTCGGGTCTGGCCGAAGGGGCATCCACCCGGCTGCTCATCCAGACCGGCAAGCTGATAGGCCGGGGTATTCCAGTTAGGGCGGCCTGCCGGGCCTCCATCAGCGAGGCGCTCACCGACGACCGGGAATTGCTGGCCGCTCTGGACGAGATGGTCAGTTCGCTGTTTTGACGGGTATGGATCTCGAAAATCTCAAAGAGAAATTCTACCGGCTGGTGGCCCCCAGCCTGCCCAACGAATGGGACGTGGAGGATGCGCTCAGCCCGCTGGCCGACAGCGAATCCGCCGGCCTGGAAGAGATTTTCGCCCAAATCCCGGCTATCTGGCCGGTCTCGCATGCCCTGTGCTTCGCCTATCTCTCCGCCGCGGGCCCAGCCCTCTGCCACCTGGCGCTGGACGAGCTCTCCCTGTGGGTGCATACCCTGCTCGATCGCTACGAAACCGGCGGCCTGCGCGGCGCTCAACTGTTCATGGACGATGTCGAGCAGCAGTTCGCCCGGCAGTTGCGCGGCCAGGGCGGCCTGCGCCTGATCGATGTCCGGCCTCGGCTGCAGCCCTACGTCAATGGCTTGGCCGGCCGTGAGCTGCCCTTGATCGCCGCCGCCGAGGCAGCCACCGATTCGGAGACCATCTACCTGCCAGGCGAGGTCGGGGTATTTACCGAACATGAGGAGAATTTTCTTCTCTACAAACTGATGGTTTCCTTCCAGTGGGCCGGTCTTGCCGCCGGGGTTTTCACCGCGCCTCGCTTTCTTGCCCTGCATCGCAAGAGCGCCCACCCCCTTGACTGCTTCTTTTCGGAATTTTCGCAACCAGACAATGCCTGTCGGTTATACCATCTGCTGGAGACCGGCCGGGTGCTGACCTTTCTGCGGCATGAACTGCCGGGATTGATGCGGGCAATGGCGCCACTTTTGCCCCGTCTGCCTCTGTCCGGCGACGATGCGCCCGATCTTAATGTGCTGGATTGGATGCAGCGGGGACTGCTGCGAAGCCAATGGCCAGCTGACGGCCACTCTCCCTTGACAGACCGGGCGATGGCTTTGCTGCGCCATTGCGCCGGGCGAGCCGAGGATAACTCGGTCAGTCTTGAGGCGGTACGGGAATTGATGGCGCTTCTTACGCCAGAGGAAGATCTGGCCGTCACCCGGCCCTTGATCTTCCAAGGTGTTTTTCGTTTGCAGGAAATGCGCAATCTGGGCACGAAACAGCGGATGGATAAGGAATTGCGAATGATGCAGGCTGCTGCCCTGTCCCTGCCCTCAGCGCCCAGGCAGGCCGATGCCGATTCGCAGTCCGGCGGGGTAGAGGGGCAGGGATACGATGCCGCTCTGATCATGGAGATGGAACACGCCTGGGATCAGTTGACTCCTTTCATCCAGTCCCAGGCCCAGCAGATCGCCATCGACGAGATGCCGCCTCCGGTCGCCAAACCCTCCCTGGAGCACGGCCCGGCCCAGGCGGTCCAGGAGACGGTCAGCTCCACCGAGGGCCGGGCGGGTTCGGCTGTGGCCCGCAGTCCGCATGGAGGCGGCAAGGGTGGGGAGATAGCCGAGCCGGTGGTGTACAATGAATGGGATTGCCGGCGCAAAGGATTCAGAAAAAAGTGGTGCGTGGTCAGTGAAAAAGAGCTGCCGCCGGTCCAGAACGATTTTGTCGAGCAGACGCTCAAAAAATACCGAGGCCAGATCCGCCGCCTGCGCCATCAGTTCGAACTGTTGCAAACCGGCGAGCGGTTTGTCCGGCGGCAGCGCGAAGGCAACGATATCGATATCGATGCCCTGGTGGAGTCCCGGATTGACATTGCCGCCGGACTTCCCCCCTCGGACCGGCTTTTCATCCGTTTGATCAAGGACCATCGCGACATTGCCGTCTCCTTTCTGGTGGATATGTCCAATTCCACCTCGGGCTGGGTCGGCCAGTCGATTAAGGAGGCGCTGGTCCTGATCTGCGAAGCCCTGGATGTGCTGGACGACCGCTATGCCATCTACGGCTTTTCCGGCATGCGTCGGCTGCGCTGCGAGATTTTCCCGGTCAAGCGGATCGACGAGCGCTACAGCAAAACGGTCCGGCAGCGGATCAGCGCCATCGGCCCCCGTGAGTACACCCGCATGGCGCCGGCCATCCGCCACATGACCGCTCTTTTTGCCCAGGTGGAGGCCAAAATCCGCCTACTGATCGTGTTGTCCGACGGCAAACCCGAGGATTACGACGATTACAAGGGCGATTACGCCATCGAGGATACCCGGCATGCCCTCCTGGAGGCCAAGGCCAGGGGCATCCATCCCTTCTGCATCACCATCGACCGCCAGGCGCATGAATACATGGCGCACATGTACGGCGAGGTCAATTACATCTTCATCGACAATCTCCAACGGCTCCCGGCGCGGATGTCGGAAATCTACCGGGCCCTGACCAGTTGACGAGGTGTTGCCGCTCAAGGCCGTCTGCTTCTTTTCCTTGAATATTTTTTGTATTTAAGGGTAAACGAACCTCATATCCCCTTCGCGTGGATGCAAATAAAACAGATCAAATTTGCCAGGAGGAGGCCCGTGTCTCTCTTGAATCGCCAAGCGTTCATCTGGACCATGCTGCAACTGGCGGGCATGGCGGTATATTTTCTGGTGCTGGCCGGGCCGTGCAGCGCTCAGGCCAATGCCGGTGACGAAACCGCCCGCCGTCTCAAGGCTGCGGCCTATCGCGCCTATTACGGTGTAAACCAGTCGGTCAACTACACCCTGGCCCTGCAATTGTACCTGCAGGCGGCGGAACGTGGAGATGCCGAGGCTCAGTTCGTGGCCGGCGGCATGCTGTATCAGGGGCAGGGGACCGATCCGGACAAGCGCAACGGTTTTAAATGGCTGCTTGCGGCGGCGGAGCAGGGCAAGGCGTCGCCCGAGTCGTTGGCCATCATCGGCGCCATGTACCTGCGGGGCAGCACTGTGCCGCAAAACTTTCTTGAAGCCAAGAAATGGCTGACTAAGGCAGCGGAACAGGGGAACCTCGCCTCCCAGAACGATCTTGCCGGCATGTTCTACAACGGACTTGGAGGCGCCCGCGATTACAAGAGGGCCTTGGAACTCTACGAAAAGGCCGCTTTTCAAGGGGATGCAATGGCTCAGTCCAACACGGGCCTGATGTACGCCTCCGGCATCGGCACCGAGACCGACAGAGCCAAGGGTTATGCCTGGTATTCCCTGGCTGCCAGCCGCGGCAACGCGGGCGCCGCAGTCAACCGCAACAACCTGATGATGAACATGCCCTGGGAAGAGTTGAACCGGGCGCAGGGGTTGGCGTTGGAACTGTATCGCCAGGTGGAAAACTTAAAAGCGCCAAAGCAAATCGCTCCGAACTTGCAGACCCAACCGGACGAATAAAAAAGCTGATTGCCCCTGAATTTCAGCTATCGATTTTTTCAGTTGATCAGACGATAATGAGTCGCCCATGAAAATCATTTAATTGATTGAAATTACTTATAAAAATTGAAAAACACATTGCTATGAATTGCAGGATGCAGCATGATTGGCCTTCAATTTCTGGTGATTTTCGATGCAACCGAAGAAGCAGATGGCAAGCCCTCTGTTGGACATGCTTTACAGCCGTTTGGCAAACATTTTCACCCAACCACGGCGCCATGGTCACCCATTGTATGGTCTGAGCGGACTGAATGGCTGGGAGGTGAGGAGGGATTTGGCGAACTGTACTCGGAGGAAGGCCGTCCCGGCATCCCAATCAGCATGATGGTGGGCCTGACGTAACTGAGCCGCGCCTTCAACGCCTTGGATGAGGAGACAGTCCGATGCTGGGTGGAGAATCCTTGCCATCGATACTTTTTGCGGCGAGGAGCATTTCCGGCATGCTTTTCCGATCGATCCGTCTTTCTTGAGCCGTTGGCGGAAGCGGATAGGGAAAGAGGGCGCTGAGTTGATTTTGAAGCTCACCGCGACGGTGGGTTTGGCAAGTGAAGCCGTCGAGCTTGGAGAGGGTTATCGTTAATGCCGCGGTTCAGGAGAAGGCGATTGCGTATCCGACTGATTCCCGTCTGTACAGCCGGAGCCGCGAGCGGTTGGCGAGACTGGCCGTCGAGCAAGGGA
>WRFD01000206.1 GCA_009778955.1 Desulfobulbus sp. | reverse complement strand
GAACAGGACGGCTGGGTCAAACAGGACCGGTTCCTCGGCCTGGTCAAGGATGGAGCCTTCATCCGCCAACTGGGGATAGAAGCCGACAGTCTGGAGGGATACCTCTTTCCCGAGACCTATACCCTGGTGCGCAACGAGGCCGACGAAGCCGCGGTCATCCGGATGATGGTCGAGCGTTTTCAGCAGACCTGGCAGGCGCTCAATGCGCCGGAATCCCTTGAACTGAACCGTCATCAGCTCCTGACCCTGGCCTCGGTGGTCGAAAAAGAAACCGGCGTGGCGACCGAGCGGCCGCTCATTGCCCAGGTTTTTTACAACCGGCTGGCCAGAAAGATGCGCTTGCAGTCTGATCCGACCGTGATCTACGGCCTTCCCGATTTCAACGGCAACCTGAGCAAGGCGGATCTGAAAAGGGAGACGCCGTACAACACCTACCTGATCCCCGGCCTGCCGCCCGGCCCCATCTGCAATCCGGGCCGCGCTGCCCTGGAAGCGGTCTTGCATCCTGTCGAATCCGATGCCCTCTATTTTGTTGCGAAAAACGACGGCACCCATATTTTTTCCACCAATCTGGCCGACCACAACCGGGCCGTGCAACACTACCAGCGCGGGCAGTAATCGCTTGGGCGACCAGGAAACCCGAGCCGCGCCTGTTTGCAAACGAGTCGTGCTTCGGAGGGGCGCTAGCGCCTTGGCCGGACGATAAAAATGTGTGATCCGGGCAGGATGTCATCAAATTCCTTGTTTTTAACACAATTAATGGTATGTTCGCCGCCAGGAGTAGAATATGTGATATTGGGGAGAGTTAGATTTTTCCTCGGTTGTGGCCGGTGAAAATGACAATAAATATCGCATTGATGGAACATTCAGTCCAAGACAAGGAGCAAGAGGGAGCAATGTTGAAAGGAACGGTTAAGTGGTTTAATGAGTCAAAAGGTTTCGGTTTTATCGAGCAAGAATCTGGCAAGGATGTTTTTGTCCACTACTCTGCGATCGCAGGATCGGGTTTCAAAACACTCAACGAAGGGGACAAGGTGCAATTTGAAATCGTTGACGGGCCCAAGGGGCCGGCGGCTGCCAACGTCACTAAGCAATAATTCAAATCGGTTGTTCATGCCCGGCAGGCGACCTCTGCCGGGTTTTTTTTGCCCACGGCGCGGGGCTTTTGCCGCTCCCTGCATGCGTTGCCGGCAAACAGCGCGCCGAATTTTTCTCTCGGTTGAACCATCGTGAAAATAGCCCTTGTCCAGACGAATCCGGTTATTGGCGCCTTTGAGCGCAATTTCAGGCAAGTCGTCGCCTGGATCGACAAGGCGAAGAAGGCCGGATGTGGGCTGGCGATCTTTCCTGAACTGACCTTGTGCGGCTATCCTCCTCTGGATCTGTTGGAGCGTGCCGCTTTCATTGAAGCCCATGACCGAGTCCTTGCGGACCTGATTAAGGGGATGGACGGCATCACCTGCATCGTGGGCGCCCTGGAACGGCGTGAGGGTCCGGGCAAGCCGCTGCACAACGCCGCCTGGGTCATTGAGCGCAACAAGATCGTCTGCCGGGCCCGCAAACAGTTGCTGTCCACCTGCGATTTTTTTGACGAGACCCGCTACTTCGAACCCGGAGACGCCTCCACAGTCTTTACACTGCAAGGGCTGCATTATGGCTTGACCATTTGCGAAGACATTTGGCGGAGCAGCGCCGCCTATCATGCCGACCCCATGGCCGGAATGGTTGCCGGGCCGGTTGACCCGGACTGCCTGATCAACATTTCCGCCTCGCCCTATTATCACGGCAAATTACAGACCCGCCAGCAGGTCTTTAGCCAGGTCTGTCGGCAAAACGATTTGCCCCTGCTCTATACCAACCAGGTCGGCGGCCAGGACGGTCTGATCTTTGATGGCCATTCCATGGCGATGACCCCGGCCGGTACCCTGTGCAAAGCCGCCGCCGGTTTTGTCGAGGACATGTTGGTCGTTGATAGCGACCAGTGGGATGGCACGGGCACTGGGGAGCTGGTGCAGGACAGCGTTGCCTGCGTGGAGAAGGCGTTGGTGCTGGGGGTGCGCGATTACCTGCACAAGACCGGTCACGCCAAGGCGGTGCTCGGTTTGTCGGGCGGCATTGATTCGGCGGTCACCGCAGTGATCGGCTGCAAGGCGCTGGGGCCGGAGAACGTGTTGTGCGTGTCCCTGCCTTCCCCGTACACCTCGCGGCAATCCGTTGACGACGCCCGGCAACTGGCGCAGAATCTGGGCTGCGACTTCGAGGTCATCGAGATCGCCGCCGCCATGGACGCCTACCGGACAGCACTGACTCCCCTTTTTGCCGGACTGACCGAAGACACCACCGAACAGAACATCCAGGCGCGGATCAGGGGCAATCTGCTCATGGCTCTGGCCAACAAATTCAACCGGCTGCTGCTGTCCACCGGCAATAAATCGGAGATGGCCGTGGGTTACTGCACCTTGTACGGCGATATGAGCGGCGGTCTGGCCGTGATCGCCGATGTCCCCAAGTGGATGGTGTATGCCCTGGCTCGGCTGATCAACCGGGAGCGGGAAATCATTCCCGAGTCGACTATCGTCCGGCCGCCGACCGCCGAGCTGAAACCAAATCAGTTCGACCAGGACGACCTGCCGCCCTACGATCTGCTTGATGCCGTGCTCCACGCCTACCTCGAAGAGCGCAAAAGCATAGCGGATATCGTTGCCGATGGCATGGATGTCCGCCTGGTGCGGGATATTGTCCGTCGGGTCAAGCTCAACGAATACAAACGCAAACAGGCGCCGCTTGGCATCAAGGTGACCAGCAAGGCCTTTGGTCCGGGGCGGCGCTATCCCCTGGTCCAGGGATTTGTGGAGTGAGTGTCTCCAGGCATGCCGGGGTGTGGTTCAAAGTTCTTTTGACGGCGTTTTTTTTTTCCGTTATTGTGTCCTGACCCTGCCTGGCTGAAAAGCAACACTATCCGAAGCAACCGGCGCGCGTCATGGCCCGAAAGCCCCATAGCCTCATCCCTGTTGCCTTTTTCGTCCCGGTTTGTTTCCTGCTGATCGGCTACCTTGTTGTTCGCGAACAGACCACTAAGCGCCCCGAGCAGTTGGCTGTCACCACAGCGGGGATGGTGGAGATGTGCCTGGATTGCCATACCAAGGAAAAGCTGGACGGCGCCCACGATAATCAAGTGGTCGGCTGTTCACCCTGCCATTTGGGGGATGCGCTGGCTATTGACAAGGACAAGGCCCATAAAGGCATGGTCCTAAATCCCGGAGACCTGCGCTGGGCGGCCAGGACCTGCGGTGTTGAGGGATGCCATCCGACGGATGTCCACAAGGTGAAAAATTCCCTCATGGCCACCAACCGCGGCATTTTGGCAACGCTACTCTATTATTGGGGCGAACGGGACCATCAGCATGCCGATATCACGGTCGAGCATTTGCTGACCAGCGGCGAAACCTCGTTGGCGCTCGATTATTTTCGGAAACTCTGCGCCACCTGCCATCTGTGGAAACAGAAGGGGGATCTGCCGGGCGCGCCGGCCTTTTTCAACGAGAAGGGAGGAGGCTGTTCCGCCTGCCACTACGTCTTGGCTCCGGAGACGCCGCGTAACACGGTCACCGCCGAACTCGTGCCCGCCGCTCAGGAGGAGGCCGAAAAAAAACGGCCCCATCCCCGGGTGGTCAAACAAGTGCCCGAGGAGAATTGCATTCGTTGCCATAACCGTTCCGGCCGCATCGGCTTGTCGTATACTGGCATTTTCGAGTCAGAGGGCTATGGGACGCCCTACGAACAAGGACAGCTCTCGTCGCAGCGGTTGGCCGGCGACCGCTTTTACCTCAAGATTGCCGAAGATATCCACCATGCCAAGGGAATGGTGTGTATTGACTGCCACATCCGCGACGAAATCATGGGGGATGGCGCCGTCTACGCCCATTACGAGGAACAGGTGGAAATAACTTGCCAAAGTTGCCACGACGCCAAACCGGGCGCCTCGCGCAAGGACAAACCGCTGACCAACATCAGCAAGCGCATGGGGCTCTTCGTCCTGACCGGCAAGATTGACGACAAGCAGCATCCCTTGCGGCCGCCGGACAAGCAGGCCTGCCTTGCTCCCGGCCACCAGCGACTTACCTGCGCGGCCTGCCATTCCACCTGGGTGCCGCAATGTTACGGCTGCCATGTCAAACGGGACAAACGCGATACCCATCTTGACAAGTTGACCCACAAGGAGACGCCCGGCTGGTGGGAGGAGGGACGCTCCTATATCCGCTATGAAAAGCCGATGCTGGCGGTTTGGGACGACAAGGTGGTGGTGGTGACGCCCGGCTGTCAGGATATGGTGACGCTGATCGATGAAAAGGGCGCCTCCGAAGGGGGATTCAACCGGTTCACCATGGCCGCGATCAACCCCCACACCATCCAGGCCAAGGGACGTGCCTGCAAGGACTGCCATGCCGAACCGAAGACCATCGGCCTGGGGGAGGGCACGGTGGCCCTGCGGGAGGGACAGTGGCAGTTTTTTCCGGTGGACCGAGGAGTGGAGGGCGAAAAAGGGCGAACACCGGGGCTCGACGCCTTCGTGACCATCGACGGCGCCCCGCTCCAGCGCGGTTCCCGGTCGAATCTGCGGCCGTTCAACGGCGAGGAGCTGCG
>WRFD01000205.1 GCA_009778955.1 Desulfobulbus sp. | reverse complement strand
CCCACAGACAACGGAAAAGAGATGCCCAGAAGATGTATCCGCAGCCGGAAGCCGCGTGCAACGGTCGCCAAAAAACGCCGGTCGTCCGGACGGGAAAAAAACATCTCGTCTGCCCTCCAAGCCTCTGTCCTCGAACTGCTCGCCGGACAAAGCGATGCCCTGAACGAAACCGAGATCGCTCGGGACCTGCACCTTTCGCGTCATGAGCTGGTCCAATTGCGCACCGTGCTCGGGCGCCTGCTCGAACAAGGCGCTGTCGAGCAAAAAGGCAGGCGTTTTGTCCTTGCCGCCGGGCAAAAACGGTTGCGCGGCACCCTCGACCTCACTGCCAAGGGATCTGGCTACGCGATCCCAGAGGGCCAACAGGCCAAAGGCGGTAAGGATGTATACATCGCGGCGCACAACCTGAACGGCGCCAGCCATGGCGACACTGTTCTGGTGGTGATCACCGGCAGCAACCGGGGCCGCCAGGAAGGGCGGGTCATCCAGATCCTTCGCCGGGCCGTGACCCAGGTTTGCGGCATCTTCACCGTCAGCGGGGGCGGCGGCTACGTCACGCCTGACGACGACCGTTTCCCCGCGACCTTATTGATTCGCCGGCCCGATACGCTAGCGGCTGGTGACGGCATGGCTGTGGTGGCGGAAATCGTCGACTATGGATCGGAGCGGCAGGGACCGTGCGGCAGGATCATCGAACTGCTCGGCGATGCCCGCACACCGAGCGTCCAGATGCGCATGGCCGTGCTCCAGGCCGGGCTGCGGGAGTATTTTCCGGACGAGGTCAACGCCGAGGCGGCAGGGTTGTCGCCGGTGACCGCTTGCATCGACGATCGCCGGGATCTGCGCCATCTTCCCCATGTCACCATTGATGGCGAAACGGCCCGTGATTTCGACGACGCTATCTGTGTCGAACGATCCGGCGACCAGTTCATCCTGTACGTGTCGATCGCCGATGTCGGCCATTATGTCCGGACTGGATCAGCCATTGACCAGGAAGCCTATCTCCGCGGCGCCAGCGTCTACCTGCCGGACCGGGTCCTGCCCATGCTGCCCGAGCAGCTGTCCAACGACCTGTGCAGCCTGATCCCGGACCAGGACCGGCCGGCCTTCACCGCCATCCTCAGATTTGACGCCACCGGCCAGCGCATTGGTGAGAGCTACACCAAGAGCCTGATCCGAAGCCGACAGCGCTTCACCTACACCACGGTCAATCAACTGTTGTGCCTAAACGATCCGCAGGCCCGCGCCGCCCACCGCGAATTGGCGCCGATGCTCGAAGAGGCTAACGCCCTGACAGAGCTCTTGAAAAAACGCCGGCTCGCCCGCGGCAGCCTGGAATTCAACATTCCCGAACCAGAGGTGACCCTTTCGGGGGAAACCGTGGCCGCCATCCGCCTGGCCGAACGCAACCGGGCGCACATGCTGATCGAAGACTGCATGCTGGCGGCCAACGAGGCAGCGGCCGAAACCCTGGCCAAGGCCAGACATCCGGTTTTGTACCGCATTCACGAACATCCCGACCCGGTCAAGCTGGAAGCCTTCACCGATGCCGCCAAGGCGCTCGGCTTCCACCTGCCCCAATCCGAAGTCAATCCGGCCTGGTTTGCGCAAGTGATCGAGCAGGCCCGCCATTCCCCTGCCGAGTACATCGTCAACAACCTGCTGCTGCGCACCATGCAGCAGGCCCGCTATTCCCCTGACAACAGCGGACATTTCGGTCTGGCCGCCCCATACTATCTGCACTTCACCTCGCCGATCCGCCGTTACCCCGATCTGGTAGCCCACCGGGTGATGGCGAACCTGCTGGCCGGGCATGGACCCGACAATGCCCGGCCTGCGCCGGGTAGGGCAGTCGACCTGGTCGAGGCCGGAACCCATCTTTCCCAGTGCGAACGCAAGGCCATCGAGGTCGAGCGCAATGCTCACGCCCGCTGCTCGTGCCTGTTGCTCAAGGACCAGGTCGGCGATATCTTTGCCGCCATCATTTCCGGAGTGACCGCCTTTGGCCTGTACATCACCCTGGATGATTCGTATATCAGCGGCATGGTGCCGCTGACCAGCATGACCGACGACTACTACCTGCACGACAGCCGCCGCTACCGCCTGGTCGGCGAGGCCAGCAACCGGATGTACCAACTGGGCGACCGAGTTCTGGTCCGGCTCGAACAGGTCGATTTCACTGCCAAACGGCTCACCTTTTCACTGGCGCCCCGATGAATCGTCTGCCCTGCGTCATCTGGCAGTCCTGGCGGACTTCCTTGGTTTTGCTTGACGAACCCTGGCGATTCAAATAAAAATGATTCCTTTAATGAATATCGTTCAATATCACCCGGTGCGGAATGGGCGTCCCTGCTCCGCATCATTTTTCTTCCGAGGAAAAAATCATGGAAAACAGTAGCTGGATCTGGGAGATATTTTCCAATCCCTTTTTGCGCGGCCTGGCCATCGGTTTGCTGGTCGCCGTCGTCCTCTGGGTCCGGGGCTGGTTGAAGGCTCGGGAATTGAACGCCAACATGAAAAAGTTGCGCGAACACCTGCACACCAAGCTGGAGATTGATTCCGCTGAAAACGAGCGGCGTAAGGGCGAGATCGACCGGCTCAAGCAGGAACGCGACAACCTGCGCAACATGGTCCAGGTGCTCAACCAGAAACCTGGCCGCCAGGAACTGCGCCAGGTTCAGGTGTATCAGAAGGCGATCGAGATCATGTTCGAGAAATCGCCGGGATTCGCTCCGGCTTGGCAGATCACGGTCAAGGAGGCTGAGGAGGAAATCAAACGGGCGGAACGTGGCATCATCCCCTTTTTCAAGCGGATGACCACCAGCAGTCCGGGTACGGAAAAATCCTCTAAAAAACCCTTGGAACTGGAGCAATCGACCAGCCATTGACCGACTGCCAGGACAGCGTTGTCAATTGTCAATGAACCGTCAGTCCTCTTTCGGTCGCCTCGGCCAGGCCGGAATTATTCTGGTGGGGCCGAAGTATCCGGAAAACATCGGGGCTTCGGCCCGGATCGCCTCCAACTTCGGCATCGGCGAACTAGTGGTGGTCAGCGAGGAGCGCTTCGACCAGGAACGGATGCTGAAGATGGCGACCCACAAGGCCGCCGCCCTCATCCGGGAGATGCGGGTCTGCCGGACCACGGCCGAGGCCGCTGCTCCCTTTCACCTCATTGTCGGCACCACCGCCCGCCAGGGACGGCACCGCCCGGAGGACCAGACCCCGCGCGAGGTGATGGCAATCCTGGCGCCGCTGATGGCCGCCAACCGGATCGGCCTGATGTTCGGCCCGGAGAGCACCGGCCTCTGCAACGAGGATCTTGATCTCTGTCAATTCGCCTCGACCATTCCCACCGCCGGCTTCTCGTCGATCAACCTGGCCCAGGCCGTGGCCATCCATTGCTACGAGCTGTACGCCGCTGCGCATCCTCACCCCTTTGCCGCCATCCCCAAGTCGGAATTCGCCAATTCCTTCGACCTGGAAGGCATGTATGAACACATTGAGGAAGCCCTGAACGAGATCACCTTTCTCCAAGACACTAACCACGTCTACTGGATGCGCAATATCCGCCAGTTTCTCGGCCGGGTGCAGCTGAAAAAAAGAGAAGCCAGCATGATCCGCGGCATATGCCGCAAGCTGCTATGGCACGGCCGCCAAAAGTCGGACTCTACTGCGGCTGAGCAGGAGAGTCCCGGGCAGGACATCTCGCAATAATTTCCCTTGGGTAAACCTCCGGCTTTGCCGGGGGACTCCCAAAGTTTGACGAATCCGGCAGAATAAGTAAGCCTCCGATTTCGTGGACCGCTCAAAGTCACGAAAAAGAAGGATTGATGAACGACATACCATGTTTAAGCCGCAGCAAATGGGAATGCAAGAAAGAGCAAGGGCTCATTCCCCTGGACAAGGTTCGATCGTGTTTCATCGGTGATGGCGTCGGCTGGATCTGGGATACGGTCCAATCAGTTTTTCCTGGTTGCCGCCAGGCGCTCGATTATTTCCACTGCGCCCAGCGCCTGCACGACTTTGCCCAGATCCATTTCGGGCAGAACGCCCAAGCCAGGGAATGGGTCGAGCAAGCCAAGGTGCGGCTTTTTTGACAACAATGTCACCGGAGTCCTCATCAGTCTCAGCAGCTTGAAATGTGGCGCCGAGGCGCAACAAGCCCGCGCCAAACTCGTCGGATATTTCAGGAGCGACAAGGCTCGCATTGAGTACGGCAAATTTATCTGTCGCGTGCGGCTGAAGCGTTCAGGCGGCTGGTGGAAGGTTGACAATGCCAATAATGTCCTCAAGCTACGCTGCGCAAAATACAACTCCAAATTTGACGATGTGTTCGAGCAGCATGAAGCGGTCAACCGAAAACAACCCCAGCATTGCGCTGTCACCCTCAAAAGGGTCAAATGAGGCGCATAACTGTCGGATGCTCACCATAAAAAGGTAAGGGGTGCTTGGCCGTGACCATTGTCACATCGAGCCTGAAAAACAATTGTCCCAAAAAACAAAAGGTGTTTACTTTTATTCATCCGAAAGAAAGGTTAAAACCCCCGCCTTTCAGACGGGCAGCATTCTGCTGGCAGCTGACTTATACTGGCGCTATGGAATATCGCCAAGGGAGCCACACGCAATACAAGATCGAATGCCATAT
>WRFD01000204.1 GCA_009778955.1 Desulfobulbus sp. | reverse complement strand
ATTTTCCACCCACCGCCGAACCGTCTCCTCATCCGAGGCGTTGAAGGCATGGCTCAGGCATGTCAACCCCACCATCATGCTGATTGGGATGCCAGGACGGCCTTCCTCCGAGTACAGCTCGCCGAATTCCCGCTCAAACGCGTCCCAGCCAATCAGTCCGCTTAGCCGGTACAAGGGGTGACCGTGGTCCAGAATGTTTGCCAGGCGGCATGCGGAACCTGTTCAACTGAGGGCTTGCTGTCTGCTTCTTTGGTTGCATCGAAAATCACCGGAAATTGAAGGTCAATCATGCTGTATCCTGCAATTCATAGTGAGGTATTTTTTATATTTTATCATGTTATTTCAAGTAATTATATGGTTTTTTTCAAGGACGACTATCCAAGGGCTGAGGGCTATTTTTGCACTTCAAACATAGCCTTACATTTTTAAATAAAACTTTTGATATTTTATCATTAATTAGAATATATTCTAGCCACACATAGTACGGGGAGGTCCTATGTCCAAAAATAAACCCGCGCCATACCATCTTGAAATCCAGACACACAGAAAAAATCCTTATGGTCTGCTCCGTAACAGCTACTGGGAAGATGGCAAGGTCCGACACAAGACGATCAGTCGTATCACGGGACTCTCCCTTGAGCAGCTCCGAGCTGTCCAAGCCGCAATCCAAGGTAAAACGGTGGGGAAGGAGTCCTTTAAGTTCACAGGGAATCGCGAATATGGCGCCTCACGCGCTGGCGTTGCGATTGTGAAAGCCCTTGGCCTCCACTTTGCCATATTCTCACGGCCCTCTGAGGAGTGGGTGCGTGTCTGTTTGGCTCTGATTGTTGGTCGACTGGTCTACGCGGGAAGCAAACTGTCTTTGTCGCACTGTGGCGCATTCAGCACACTCTGGGAATTGTGCGGCATCAACGGCGACATTGATGTGAACATCTGCTATGCAGCGATGGATAGACTCTTGGCCCGGCAAGACGCCATACAAAAAAGTTTGGCGATGCAACATCTGCAAAACGGCACGGTTGTCTTCTATGACATCACCAATTGTTACGTTGAAGGCGAGTATGAAGACAGCAACTTGGTAGATTTTGGCTATAACCGCGACCGAAAACTGGAGCATGAGCAGGTCGTCATTTCGCTTATGTGCTCAAAAGAAGGATGCCCTGTTGCCGTGGATGTGTTTCGAGGGAACATCAAGGATGAAACAACCGTGTTGTTGGACAAAATCAAGGAACTGAAGACAAACTATGGCCTTGAGAAAGTTATATTCGTCGGCGACAGGGGCATGGTGATGCAATCGAACTACGGGAAAATCGACCATGAAACAGTCAAGGTCATCTCAGCGCTGACGCATGTCAATCTGAAGGAGCTGTGCCAAAAGGGCGCCATCCACATGGAGCAGTTTGACGAGAAGAATATCGTTGAGTTTTTTGACGGAAACCTGCGTTACGGTCTGTGCAAAAACCCCGACATGGCGGCCAAAGAGAGCGCCACACGCACGGCTTTGCTGAAGAAGACAACGGATGAGCTGGACAAAATAGCGGCCAGCACGAAGGAGTGCAAGCAGAGCAAAGGAGTCAGGGCCGCGAAGGTCATGGGTAAATATAACATGGGGAAGTTCATCATCATCCATGACGAAAAAGAGTATTTTGCCTATAGCCTGAACGAAACGAAAATACAGCAAGAAGCAAGTATGGACGGCTGCTACATCATATACACCGACCTTGCCGCAGATGACCTCTCAGTCATTGAAACGGTCAAAAGCTATAAAAGCTTGTTGAACATTGAGCAGGCATTCAGAAACATGAAAACGGTTCGCCTTGAAATCAGGCCCATATTTCACAAGACTGATGACCGGATACGCTGCCATGTGTTTATTTGCATGCTGGCCTACTATCTGATGTGGCACATGAAGCAAAGGCTGAGGCCGTTTATGGACGCTGACGGCGTGGGGGCACATAGGAAATATACGTTTGATTACATCATGCAATGTCTGAAAAACATAATGAAGGGGACAGTCGATTTTTGCGGTACGACATCGAATGTCGTTACCCCCCCATCTGAGGAACAAAGCCGCATCTTGCAGCTGCTTGGGGTGAAGCTCTAGCCATGCACGTGAATTGTAAAAACGACGTTGTGCATTGTTATTACAATAAAAATCGGCGCTTTTTGTCTTGAAAATGCGTGAAAAAATAGATAGCTGAGATTCAGTGGTAATCAGATATTACAATGCTTGGTCGGCCTCCATGAGAGATGGCTTAACAGGCCGATCCAAGTCGTCAACAACCACAATCTTTGGGGGATCATTTGCATGAATTTATCGTCCATTCGTTCCAAACTCATCATCGGCGGCATTCTCATTGTGCTCATTCCGCTCACAGTGTGCGGCTATGTGGCCAACAGCAAGTCCACTGCTGCGGTGATCACATACAATAAAGCCAATGTCACCTCCATTGCCGAAGGATTAGCCATAGCGGTGGCGGCAAGTCTGGAGAGCGAAACTCGATTCATTGATGTCTTCGCCGGTCGCTCCTTGGTCAGGAATGCCGCCGAAGCGGTGCGCTCCAAGGGGATTGCGGGCGCCATCGAGGCCGGGGTAGTGGAGACGGTGAACAACGACCTGCACAAACGGTTCGAACGGTTGCGCAGCACGTACAACGCCATTTTTCTTACTGATGCCGATGGCAGGATCTATGCGTCCGCGGCAGGGTCGGCGGAAGAAATCAGGGGCATTGATATCGGCAATTCCCCCCTGTTCCAAGAAGTCAAAAACAGCAGGAAAACCTTAATCGGCAACATGATGCGCTCCAAGGTGACCGATGAGCCGATTCTCTTCCTGTGCGGCCCTGTTCTTTCCGATAAGGACGCCTTCATCGGCACATTCGGCGCGATCCTTAAGGGGGCTGTGCTGACCGATCTGATCACGGCCAAAAAGATCGGAATAACCGGATATTGTTACATGGTCAACAAGGATGGGCTCATCATCGCCCATCCCGATGCGAAGAATGTCCTGCAGTTGGATCTCAAGACACTCAAGGGCATGGAGCAGATCACGAAGGCGATGGTGGCAGGAGATACCGGAGCGGAAGCCTATCTATACAAAGGCGTTGACAAAGTAGCCGGGTATGCGCCGGTCAGATCATCGAAAGGCTGGAGTGTCGCCGTCACCCAGGATGCCAGCGAATTTCTGGCCAGCGTCGTCACGCTCCGCAACACCATCGCCATGCTGACCCTCGTTTCAGTCGGCGTGGCGGCATTGCTGATTTTCTTTGCCACCAACACCTTCATCCGGCCCATCAACAAGGCGGTCGCCGGCCTGCAGGATATTGCCCAGGGCGAGGGCGACCTCACCATGCGTCTCGAAGTCGCCTCGCGGGATGAGGTCGGAGAACTGGCCAAATGGTTCAATACCTTCATCGATAAACTGCAATCGCTCATCAGCAGGATCAGCGATAATACCAAGAAGATCAATCAGACGATCAAAGAATTGTCGGACATCGCCTCGGCCTTGTCCAATAATGCCAAGGAGACTTCCGACCGGGCCAGCAACGTCGCTACCGCCATCGAGGGAATGAACGTCAATCTCAACGGCGTGGCCGCAGCCATGGAGCAATCCACCACCAACGCCGCCATGGTTGCCAGCGCCGCCGAGCAAATGAACGCAACCATCAACCAGATTGCCCAGAACACAGAGCACGCCCATTCCATCTCGAAAGAAGCGGTCCACCAAGCCTCCAGCACATCCGGAAAGATGACTGATTTGAGTCAGGCGGCCCAGGCCATCGGCAAGGTCACCGAGGCGATCACCGAAATTTCGGAACAAACCAACCTGCTGGCCCTCAACGCCACCATCGAGGCAGCCAGGGCCGGCGAAGCGGGCAAGGGGTTCGCGGTGGTGGCCAACGAGATCAAGGAGCTGGCCAAACAAACAGCCAACGCCACCCTGGATATCAAGAATCAGATCTCCGGCGTCCAGGGAACAACCACAGCAACGATCGAGGAAATCAATCAGATCACGAAAATTATCAATAATGTCAACTTAATAGTCGAGACAATCTCCACCTCGGTCGACGAACAGTCTTCAGCCACCGGGGAGATTGCCAACAATATCGCCCAAGCTTCGCAGGGACTGAGCGAAGTGAACGAAAATGTCAGCCAGAGTTCGGCGATGGCAGGCGCCATCACCAAGGACATTATCAACGTGAACAAGGCATCCGGCGAGGTTTCCCGGAGCAGCGAGCAGATTGCCGCGAGTGCGAACCGGTTGCATGACCTGTCCCACGAACTGCAAGTGATTGTCAACACCTTCAAGATCTAGCGTTCTGTCCCATGACTAATTGGCATAATTTCCCTTGGGTAAACCCCCGGCTTTGCCGGGGGTTTACCCAAGTTTGACGATTCCTGCAAATATGTAAGCCTCCCAATTCGTGGACCGCTCAAGGTCACGAACAAGGAGGCTTGAAGGGCGACCTGCAATGTTTTTAAGCCACAGCAAACGGGAATGCATGCGCCATGTGGTATGGATGCGGAAATGCCTGAGGAAGATGCTCTCTGGCCAACTCCGTAAGGAGCTTGGCGAAGTGTTTCACGAATTGGCTCGCCAAGAAGAGAGCCGAATATTGGCAGGGCATCTGCAACCCGACCCTGGGCACATGCTGATT
>WRFD01000203.1 GCA_009778955.1 Desulfobulbus sp. | reverse complement strand
CCCTTTTTTCCGCCGCTGTGGTTTGTGCTCAAGATCTATGTATTCATGTTCGTGTTCATCTGGATCAGGGCCACCTTGCCGCGCTACCGCTACGACCAGTTGATGGGACTGGGTTGGAAGGTTCTTATCCCGATGGCGCTGGCCAACATCGTCCTCACCGCCTGCCTGAAGGCGATCCTCGAATAGGGGGGATAAACAAAAAATATGCGGATTCAGTACAAACCCCGGCGCGGTTGGCTGGGTACGATCTTCCAGATCGAAATCCTCCAGGGGATGAGCTTGACCTTCAAGCGGCTTTTCTCCAGACCGATCACCCGCCAGTACCCCGACGAGCGGCCGAAGATCCGCCCCGGTTTCCGCGGTCAGCACGCCCTGGTGCGCGATCCTGTGACCGGCGACAGCAAGTGTGTCGGCTGCATGCGCTGCGCCATGGTCTGCCCGTCGCGCTGCATCCGCATCCGATCGCACAAGGACAAGGAGCCGGGCAGTCGTCGGGAGATCGACTGCTACCGCATCGAGGCCCTGCGTTGCGTCTACTGCGGTTTTTGCGAGGAAGTCTGCCCGGTGAACGCCATCGTGCTCACCGAGGTTTTCGAATACAGCCGCTTTGACCGGCCCTCGCTGTATTTCACCAAGGAACAGCTGTTGGCCAATTGGGACCGGTTTGCGGCCCAGCTGGATACTCCGGTCGATGCCTACGTTAATCCGTTCTGGCGGCCTCGCGGGCTTGCCGAACGCGATCTGCCTGCACCTAAACGGTTGTCGGCGTCACCCGAATGGAGTGGCGAACAACAGGTGGTGGGGCGGCAATGGAAACGGCATCTTCCCCCGGAACACGCATAAGGAGGGCCTCAATGTTTCTCCAGCTCTTTTTCGGTTACTGCGCCCTGATGATCGTGGCCAGCGGCCTGTTAGCCATCAGCCTGCGCAACCCGGTCCACTGTGTGCTCATGGTTCTGGTGCTGTTTTTCCACATGGCTGGGCTGTACCTGACCTTGAATGCCGAATTTCTGGCCGCGGTGCAGATCATCGTCTACGCCGGCGCCATTCTGGTGCTCTATCTGTTCGTGCTTTTCCTGGTCAGCCTGCGAGAGGAACTCCATCTGACCGCCTTCGTGCCCAACGCCTGGCTCGGGCGGATCATCGCCACCGGTCTGGCCGTGAGCCTGGTCGCCATCGTTCCCGCCTTCAACTTGGGAGAGAAGGGGGTATGGACCGTCGATGCCATCCGTCGGGCGACCCATACCAAGGCCTTGGGCCAGGAAATGTTCACCACCTGTCTGCTGCCTTTCGAGATCGCGGGCCTTATCCTGCTGGTGGCCCTGATCGGCGGTCTGGTGCTGGCGCGCCGGGACGAAAGCTATGCCTGCCAAGGCGAGTGCAGTGGGCCTGGACCCGCCGCCAGTTGTAAGGAGGGGCGCCAATGATTCCCCTGTCCTGGTACATGGCTCTGGCGGCCATCCTGTTCTGCATCGGAGTGTGCGGCTTCCTCACCCGGCGCAACGTGATCCTTATGTTTCTGTCGATTGAGCTGATGCTCAACGGCGTCAACCTCAATCTGGTGGCGCTCAGCCATTTCCTCGACAGCGTGCGCGGCCAGGCCTTCACCTTCTTCATCATCACCGTGGCCGCGGCCGAGGCCGCCATCGGGTTGGGCATCGCCATCGCTCTCTACCGGAGCAGGCGCAGCGTCCACGTCGATACCATCAACCACCTCAAGGGATAGGAATAAAAAAATGCCGGCCTCCCTGCTCGCCATTCCGTTGTTGCCGCTGGCCTCCTTTGTCATCACCCTGCTTGTAGGCAGGCGCTGGGGGTCGCGGGCCCACTGGCTGCCGATCATCGCGGTACTGCTCTCCTTTTGCTGCGCCATGGCCGCCTTTTGCCGGGTCCGGTCGGGGGTGATCGTCAACCAGGACATCTACACCTGGATCTATTCCGGCAACCTGGTCGTCTCGGTCGGCTTTCTGGTTGATCAACTGACTGCGGTGATGCTGATCGTGGTCACCAGCGTCAGTTCCCTGGTGCATATCTATTCAGTGGGCTACATGAAGGGCGAGGAAGGATATTATCGTTTTTTCGCCTACCTGAGCCTTTTCACCTTCTCGATGCTCATGCTGGTGCTGGGCAATAACTTCCTCCAACTCTTTTTCGGCTGGGAGGCAGTGGGGCTGTCTTCCTATTTGCTGATCGGTTTCTATTTCAACAAGCAATCGGCCGCCGATGCCGGCAAGAAGGCCTTCATCGTCAACCGGTTCGGCGATTTCGGCTTTCTCCTCGGGCTGCTCCTGATGTTCACCCTGTTCGGCAGCCTCCATTACCAGGAGGTGTTCAGCCGGGTCGGCGAACTGGAGGGGCAGACGATCACCCTGTTCGGCAGCCCGATCAACGCCGCCACCCTGATTGCGCTGCTGCTTTTTTGCGGCGCGATCGGCAAATCGGCCCAGATTCCGCTCCATGTCTGGCTGCCAGACGCCATGGAAGGGCCGACCCCAGTCAGCGCCCTGATCCATGCCGCCACCATGGTCACGGCCGGCGTTTTTCTGGTCGCCCGCTGCAATCCGATTTTTTCCCTGTCGCCCGCGGTCCTCAACCTGATCACCGTGCTCGGCGCGATCACCGCCCTGTTTGCCGCAACCATTGCCCTGGTCCAGACCGACATCAAGAGGGTGGTGGCCTATTCCACGGTCAGCCAACTGGCCTACATGTTCATCGGCTGCGGGGTGGGCGCCTATTCGGCTGGCATCTTCCACCTGTTCACCCACGCCTATTTCAAGGCCCTGCTCTTCCTCGGCTGCGGCTCGGTGATCCTCGGCATGCATCACGAACAGGACCTGCGGGCCATGGGCGGCTTGAAGCGACAGATGCCCATCACCTATTGGACCTTTCTCCTCGCCTCGCTGTCCATTGCCGGCGTGCCTGGCCTGGCTGGCTTCTTCAGCAAGGATGAGATCCTGCTGATGGCCTTCAACACCGATCTGGCGACCGGCAAATTCGCCTGGGCCATCGGCACCCTGGTGGCCTTCATGACCGCCTTCTACTCTTTCCGCCTCCTGTTTCTCGTCTTTCACGGCGAATTCCGGGGGAGCGAGGAGCAGCGGCATCACCTCCGCGAATCACCGGCAGTGGTCACCTGGCCGCTGATGCTGCTGGCCGTCGGCGCGGTTGCCGCAGGTTGGTTCGGTGTGCCGACGCTGCTGGGCGGCAGCAACCACTGGGCCCATTTCATCGAGCCGGTGCTCGGCCATCCCCATGTCCAGGTCAGCGCCTTCACCGAGGCCCTGCTCATGGGCGGCTCGATCCTGGCCGGGGTATGCGGCATCGGTCTGGCCTACTATCTCTACCGCCTGCAGCCGCACCTGCCCGGTCTGCTGGCCGAACGGCTGGCCCCGGTCTACCGGCTGTTGCTCCACAAGTACTATATCGACGAGCTGTATGACGCCCTCCTGGTCAGGCCGACTTTGGCCTTTGGCCGCAAGGTGGTGTTGGGCATCGTCGACCTGGCCTGCATCGAGGGGGTGGTCAACGGGCTGCCCCGGATCATCGCCCTGGCGGCCGAACGACTGCGGCGTCTTCAGGATGGACAGGTTTCGCATTACCTTGCCTGGATGGGCGGCGGCGCTTTGGCCCTGGTGGCTGTGCTGTTGATCGGCCTCTAACCCGAACTTTTACGGAAACTTCGCGATGTCCATGCCATTGCTCAGCATCCTGATTTTCTTTCCCATCCTCGGCGGACTGTCGCTGCTGTGCGTGCCCCGGCAGCAGCTTGCCACCATCCGAACCATGGCGCTGCTGGTCAGCCTGGTCGAGCTGTTCCTGACCCTGCCGCTGGTCCTACTGTTCGACAAGTCGACCTACATGATGCAGTTCGTTGAGCAGCATCCTTGGATTCCTCCCCTACAGATCAACTACAGTCTCGGCATCGACGGCATCAGCCTCCTGTTTTTGCTGCTCACCGCCCTGATCATCGTGTTGTCGGTGCTGGTGTCCTGGGAGGCGATCACCGACAAGGTGCAGGAATTCTTCGTTGCCGTGCTGCTGTTGGAAGGGGCCATGATGGGCGTATTCTGCGCCACCGATTTCATCCTGTTTTACGTGTTCTGGGAAGCCATGCTCATCCCGATGTTCCTGATCATCGGCATCTGGGGCGGCCCCAATCGGATCTACGCCACCATCAAGTTCTTCCTGTACACTCTGGTAGGCAGCCTGCTGATGCTGGTCGGGATCATCCTGTTGCATCAGTACGGCGGCAGCACCTTCGATATCCTCAAGCTGGCCGGGCAGGCCTATCCACTCAAGCTGCAGCTCGTGCTCTTCTGGGCCTTTTTCGCCGCCTTTGCGGTCAAGGTGCCGATGTGGCCGGTGCATACCTGGTTGCCCGACGCCCACACCGAGGCCCCGGCCGCTGGTTCGGTGATTCTGGCAGGGGTGTTGATCAAGATGGGCGCCTACGGTTTTCTGCGCTTCTCCCTGCCTATCCTGCCGGACGCCACCCAGATGATGATGCAGCCCATGTTGGTGCTGTCGGTGATAGCCATTGTCTACGGCGCGATCATCTGTCTGGCCCAGACCGATCTCAAGCGGTTGATCGCCTACAGCTCGGTCAGCCACATGGGGTTCGTCACTCTGGGCTTGTTCGCCTTGAACCAGCGGGGACTGGAAGGTT
>WRFD01000202.1 GCA_009778955.1 Desulfobulbus sp. | reverse complement strand
GCCAAGCGGCTCTACCATGTGGCCGACTACCTGGTGAAGAAATCCGTCTGGATCATCGGCGGCGACGGTTGGGCCTACGACATTGGCTACGGCGGCGTTGACCATGTGCTGGCTTCCGGCAAGAACGTCAACATCCTGGTCATGGACACCGAGGTATACTCCAATACCGGCGGCCAGATGTCCAAGTCCACCCCGCGCGCGGCAGTTGCCCAGTTCGCCGCCGGCGGCAAGAACGCGCCCAAGAAAAACATGGGTCTGATCTTCTCCACCTTCGGCACGGTCTACGTGGCCCGCATCGCCATCGGCGCCAATCCGCAGCAGGCCATCAAGGCCATTCAGGAAGCCGAAGCCTATGACGGTCCGTCGCTGATCATCGCCTACTCCCACTGCATCAACCACGGCATCAACATGGCCATGGGTCTGGAGCAGCAGAAGAAGGCGGTCGAGTGCGGTCACTGGGCGCTGTTCCGCTACAACCCGGCGCTTGAGGCCGAAGGCAAAAATCCGATGATCATCGATTCCAAGGAACCGACCATCACCTTTGCCGACTACGCCTTGAACGAAAACCGCTATCGGATGCTGAAGCTGTCCAATCCGACCATGGCGGACGAGTTGATGGCTCAGTCGCAGAAAGATGTGGACAAATCCTGGAAACTGCTCAAGGGTTGGGCCAAGGCTCTGGAGACGGAATAAACTGTCTGCATTGTCTTGATGTGAAGTGAAAAGAGCCCTGCCGGCTTCACGCCGGCAGGGCTCTTTTTTTTGTGATTTTCTATCCGTGCCGCGGCGCCGGCAACAAAAATGGGGCTAAAGGAGTCCGCTCATCATCAGCTATAATAATTATGACGCTGAATTGCGCCAAAAGGTAGGTAAAAGTTCGCTCTAGAGCAACAGCACCAGGGAGCCGGCTACGATCAGCAGGCCGCCCAAAATGGTTTTGACGCTTGCAGGCTCGTGCAGAAACAGGATAGAGAGGGCAATGGTGATGGCGACGCTTAACTTGTCGATGGGCGCGACTTTTGAAACAGGCCCTGATTGCAAGGCGTTAAAGTAAAATAGCCAGGAAAGCCCTGTGGTAATGGCTGAAAGGACAAGAAAACACAGGGGCATCGGCTGTACGTCCCTAATCCCTCTGGCTGCGCCGGTGACCAGCACAATGCCCCAAGTCAGCACCAGGATGCAGCTGACTCGGATGGCCGTCGCCAAGTTGGGGTCAATGTCCTTGACCCCAACTTTGGCGAAAATGGCTGTCAGGGCTGCGAAGACGGCGGCGAGCACCGCGTAGAGCTTCCACATGAGCACCTCGCCAAACGAATACAGGTTTCAGGCAAACCGAAATAGAGAACCGCCAGCGCCAAAAAGGCGACAGCCGCCGCGATGACGAATGCGGCGCCATAGCCGAAATGATCGACGGTCAAACCAGCGGCTAAGCCGCTCAATGAGGCGCCGATACCGTGAGCCGTCGCCACCACGCCAAGGGCAAAATTATATCGACCGGTCCCTGCCATGAGGTCCGCCACCACAAGTGGGGTCAACACTCCCCAGATCCCGGCGCCGACACCATCGAGCAATTGGACGCCAATCAGCCACGCGCTGTTGTTTGAGACCGTATACAGTAAAGCGCGTACCGGGAGAACGGCAAAGCCGATGAGCAGCACCGGCTTGCGGCCCCATTGATCCGCCTTTTGTCCCGCCAAGAGTGCGACCGGCAGCATCACCAATTGCGCGGCCACTATGCAAGATGACATGAGCGGGGTGGCGAGCTCTTGGTTGGCCAGAGCAAGCTTTTGCCCGACAAGCGGCAAGAGCGGCGCGTTCGCAAAATGGAACAGCATGGCGCAAAGCGCGAACACTGCCAATAGACGATACGCGTGGCGGGTTTGCCCGCTTTGGTCATGCCCATCAGGCCGCTCAGCATCCGCCCCGCGCGCGCGGTTATGGTCTATCGACGCTGCGGGAATCGACAAAACCGCGCTGGCTGCAAGCGCCGCAAAAAACGGCACGAGAAGAAATACCGCCCGTTGTCCGAACAGCCAGCCAACTCCCCCGGCAACGAACGCAATGATGATGTTCCCGGCGTGGTCGAACGCACCGTTCCTTCCCATACGGCTCGCCAACTGGTCGCGGGCAAAAAGGCCGAGCGTCAGGGTGGCGACCGCCGGTCCGAAAACATCCCCAATGATGGCAATCACTGCGTTCGCGGCCAGCACCGGCCAGAATGTCGGCGCTGCAAAGATGACTATCGCTCCGAGGGCAAGTGCGGCGAGCGCGACCAGGACAACGGCGCGTTTCGCCCTGGTCGCGTCGATGCCGGCGCCGACCGGCGTCTGGGCCGCAATGCCTATCAGACCACTGATTGCCGTCACAACCCCCACGGAGGATTGACTCCACCCCTGCTGGGTGACGAGAAACACATTGAGATAAGGTCCAAGCGCGCCCTTGGCGTCGGCGAGAAAAAAATTCAATGCGTCGAGCGACAGGTGGCGACGCTTCAAGGAAGCAGGACTGACGCGAGACGCTCCGTTGTTCATTGACCGACACTAGAATCCATGTGTAGTTTGGCATGGATAACGACTGTTGCACGTTCACCAGTTTTTGCCGGGAGCAGTCTTACGCCTATTCCTACCCATGTTGATTATTTTTTTTGCGCATGTAATCCTGAGATTAGCTCTAACATAAGGATAATAGCGTAAAATAACACGAAAAGACCTGCTCGACGCCACTTGATGGATGCTCTTCCCTAAATACCCCCATTACTACGGCGACAAAAGGTTCCCGACCTATTCCGTCCTCCTGCCTTGCTCTTCACGTTCCCGGAGCATGCGGTCCCGCTCCGCCCTCAATTCCTCATACTCCTGCTCCGCCTTCAGCATCGCCTCGTCTTGACGTTTCCTGATCTCCTCGACCTTGCTCTTGAGCTTCTCATCTTTGATGGTCAGCCCTGGCGCCCCGAACAAGGTGTTGGCAAGGTACTTGAAAGAAAACAGCATCAATGCCACGTCATCTTCCTTGATCTTCGCCAAGGTTTCCGGATCGACTTCATAGGTTGCCAGAAACGAACTGCCGAAGATGAAGGAACGGAAGGTATCCAGGTCGGTGGAGGCCATAAAGAACATCCGTTTGGCGGGCTCGCTCAGGGTGGCCTGGAGGCCGAACGACTTGCGCCGCATGATCAGGCGGAGCCATTCCTTATTCATCGCATCGCGCAGATCGACCCCCTGATCGGCCCGCCATTCGCCGATGGTCCAGTGTTTGGGCTCCTCGTGCCCCTTGCAGTGCGGCTCCTTGACCAAAAAAAAGAATTTCTCTTCGGCCGCATCGTTGGCGCCGCCTTCATGAAAATCGGCCATGCCCACCGGATAGTAGCGGCAGGCTGAAGGACGGTCGGAATACACCGTGCAACCTTCCGGAGTCACGAAAGGGCAGGCGTTTTTCTCTCCCACCAGTTTGATCTGCACCCCCGGCATGTCGGTCTTTTCCAGATAGGTCGGCTCGGCATATTCGGTTATAAATTCGTGGGCCTGTATGCCCAGCCGTTGGCGAAGGACGAGAATATCGTACGGAGTGAGAATGATCTTGATGTTGTGACAGCAAGCCGTGAAACAACGCACCTTGGGGTGACACCAGAACTGCAGATGTGAGGCGAGCGTCAGTTTTTCCGGAAGAATGTTCGATGGGTTTTTGTCGGTGGACTTAATAAAATCAAATTCGGCATCACTATATTCATCGATTGCCATGCGGCGCCTCTTGCTGTGCGTGTAAAATCAATTGGATTTGCGCCCGTGACGGCGCCTGGATAACAAAGCCGATCATCTTACCATGCCTTGTTCCGGTGTCAAACCTTATCGGAATTTCACCCCGTCTCTCTCTAAAGGCATAGGTATTCAGACAAACGAGGGGTGATCCTGACCACCAGCGTTTTTGCTCCGAGTTGTCTCAAAAATGGACATGCGAGCCACTGCAGCATTTATTTTATGTCTTTTCCCTTGCAAACCTGATAAATAATAAACAGTTCCGTCATTCGTCACCAAGAGCCGTACATGAAAACACTGTTTACCAACCAAGTCGACCTCAGCAAGGTCAACACTTTGATCTACCATCTTCCCGATGGCCCGACCTTTTCCGTCGAAATAAACGGTTCTGACAGCTCCCTTGATTTCGACATGGAATTCGGAGATGTCTGCGACACCTCCGATATCGACGGTGTTCTGCATTTTTTCCCCCGGGGCAACGCCTGACCCGCGAGCCCGCCTTCATCTCCTCCCTATATCACCATGGCGCCACTAATCGACATCCGCGAGGATGGTCATGTCCATACCCGGCTGTGCAAACATGCGGTCGGCGAGATGGAAGAATATGTAGAACAGGCGATCCAACGCGGTCTGGCAACGCTCGTTTTCCTTGAACACCTGGAGACGGATATCCGCTATCAGCCGAGCAGTTGGCTCGACGACGAGGATTTTTCCCTATATTTTCGGGAGGGAGAACGGCTGAAACAACAATACCGGGGGAAGATTGACATCCGGCTGGGGGTCGAAACCGGATTCAATCCCGAGGCAGCCGCAGTCATCCGCAGGCGGCTGACCGATTACCCATTCGAGCGCGTCGGCGTGTCGTGCCATTTCCACCGCCACGGCGACATCCATCTCAACCTGCTCAGCAGACGGCGGCAGAGCCTGGATCAATTGGCCG
>WRFD01000201.1 GCA_009778955.1 Desulfobulbus sp. | reverse complement strand
CATTAGTAAATTGCGGCAAACAGGACGCCTGGCGGTTGTCATGCGTGGAGAGGCTCACTGCCAACCAAGCAAGAGCCAAGACGAAATTGTCGCTTAAAAATCGTTTTAAAGAAAGGAGCGAATTATGCGAGAAGCAGTGATTGTCAGCGCGGTCAGGACACCCTTGGGCAGCTTCAATGGCGCCTTGGCCACCATGGGCGCAACCAAGTTGGGCGCACTGGTCATGACCGAGGCCGTCCGGCGTGCCGGCATTGCCAAGGAAGATGTGAACGAGGTGATCATGGGTATGGTGCTGCCCTGCGGATATGGGCAGAATCCAGCCAAGCAGGCGGCTGTCGCGGCCGGTATGCCTTGGGAAGTGGAAGCGATCACCGTCAATAAGGTCTGCGGCTCCGGCTTGAAAGCGGTGATGTTGGCGGCTCAGGCGGTGCAGACGGGCGATGCCGAGGTGGTGGTCGCCGGCGGCATGGAAAGCATGAGCATGGCCCCCTACTTTCTGAAGAAAGCGCGTTTCGGCTATCGGATGGGTGACGCCACCCTGCATGACCACATGGTGCACGACGGCCTGTGGGATATTGTCAATGACTTCCACATGGGTATCTCCAACGAGCTTTGCTCCGAACGCTACCAAGTGAGCCGCGAGGACCAGGACAGGTATGCCGCCGAATCCTACCGGCGGACATTGGCGGCCCAGGCGGCTGGCAAGTTCGAGAAGGAGATCGTGCCGGTAGATATCCCGCAGCGCAAGGGAGAGCCGAAAGTGTTCCGCCTGGACGAATGCCCCCAGGCAACCAGCTACGAGCAGTTGGCCGAGATGAAGCCGGCCTTCAAGGCGGGCGGGGTTACCACTGCCGGCAATGCCTCGGTCATTTCTGACGGCGCCGCCGCAGTGGTGGTGATGAGCCGGGAAAAGGCCGAGACCCTAGGTTGTACGATCATGGCGACCGTCGGCGCCCAGGCTTCCTACGGCATTGACATGAAATACGTGCTGGTGGCTCCCATCTGGGCCGTGCCTAAATGCCTGGCCAAGGATGGCCTCAACAAGGAAGAAATTGATTTGTACGAAATCAACGAGGCGTTCAGCGGTTCTACCGTGGCCGCCTTGAAGACCCTCGAACTTGATCCGGCCAAGGTCAATGTCAATGGCGGCAGCGTGGCCTTGGGGCATCCGATCGGCGCCAGCGGCTGCCGGCTGCTGGTCACCCTGCTGCACGAAATGGTCCGCCAAGACAAAAAACGCGGCCTAGTATCGCTCTGCCTCGGCGGCGGGGAAGCCGTGGCCATGATCGTTAAGCGGTGATGGTCCGCCGCGTTTCGGGGCACGGTCATCTGCCATATCTGATAAGGCATCAACAGGAGGATTGATAATGAATTTTGATTTGACCGATGAGCAAAAGCTCATCCAGGATACAGCCCGTGATTTTGCCAAGGCCGAGTTGGAGCCGGTGGCAGCCCTGCTCGACCAGACTAAGGATCGGGCAACCCTGCTCGCCAACCTGAAAAAATTGGCGGAATTGGGATTCATGGGGCTCAACGTCAGAGGTGAATACGGCGGTACCGAGGCGGGGGTGATCGCCTTCAGCCTGGCCATGACCGAGATCTCCCGGGCCTGCGCCTCGACAGCTGTGACGGTTTCGGTGAACAACATGGTTTGCGAGGTGATCCAGGCCATCGGCTCGGAGGAGCAGAAGAAAAAATATATTCCCAAGATCTGTTCGGGCGAGTATGCGGCGGGCAGCTTCGGCCTCACGGAGAACAGCGCCGGTTCCGATCCTTCGGGCATGAGCACCACCGCAGTCAAGGACGGTGATTTCTACCTGCTCAACGGCTCCAAGATTTTCATCACCAGCGCCCCCTATGCAGGCGTCTTCGTGGTCTGGGCCGTGACCGACAAGGAAGCGCCCAAGGGCAAGGGCATCAGCTGCTTTTTGATCGAGGCCGGTACGCCCGGACTCACCATCGGCAAGGAAGAGAAGAAGATGGGGCAGCACGCCTCGGCCACCAACGAGCTGATTTTCGAGAACTGCCGTGTCCCGGCCTCGGCCATGATGGGCAAGCCCAACGACGGCTTCCGGATTGCGGTGGGCGAATTGGCCGGCGGCCGGATCGGCATCGGTTCGTTGGGCCTGGGAGTGGGTTTGGCGGCCATGGACCACGCCACCCGCTATGCCAGCGAGCGGGTGCAATTTGGACAGAAAATCAGTAATTTTCAGGCGATTCAATGGATGATCGCCGATTCCTACACCGAGTTGGAAGCGGCCCGCCTGCTGCTGTTGAACGCCTCCTTCCGCAAGGAACATGGCCGTTCTTTTGCCAAGGAAGCCTCCATGGCCAAGCTGTTCGCCACTGAAAGCGCCAACCGGGCCTGCTACAATGCCTTGCAGATCTTGGGCGGCTACGGCTACACCCAAGATTTCCCGATTGAGCGCTACGCCCGCGATGTCCGCATCACGACCGTTTATGAAGGCACCAGTGAAATTCAACGGCTGATAGTCTCCCGCGAGATTCTCCGGGCGCTTTCTACTTAAACAGCAAGGAGAAGACCATGGGCACCAACAAACGCATCACCCTGCAACAGGCAGCGGAAATTGTCAAGAATGGCGCAAGCCTGACCTTTTCCGGCTTCACCATCTGGCGGCGACCTTTTGCCATTGTTTATGAACTGATCCGCCAGAAGCGGAGCGGCCTGCACCTGATCGAGGTGAACGGCGGACCCCAGACCGAGTTCCTGGTGGGCGCCGGTTGCGTCGACATCTGGGAGTCCTGCTGGGTCGGCCACGAACTCTACGGCAAATATGGCGCCAACCTGTCGCGCAGGGTCGGCAAAAAGGAGATTCTGGTCGAGGACTACAGCCACGCGGAAATGATGTTCAGGTTTGCCGCCGCTGCCCAGGGCGCGCCCTACGCGGTTACCCAAACCTCACTCGGCACCGACATCCACAATCCGGAATACGATATGCTGGGACGCGCCGGTAAGCGTGACGGCAAGCGGATCGCCAAGCAAAAGTACATCTTCGTCGACGATCCCTTCTTCGACGCCGGCCCCCAGGTGCTGGTCCCGGCGGTGAAGGTTGACGTGGCAATCCTTTGCGTCCAGCAAGTGGGCGAGGAGGGCACGGTTCGGGTGGCCGGCCAGTTGTATTCCGACCCCGAGGCTGCCCGCGCTGCCGACATCACTATCGCCATGGCCGAGGAGATCGTGCCCGAGGAATATCTCCGCCGCCATGCTGACCAGAACACCATCCCCAGCTTCGAGGTCGATTATGTGCTCGAATGCCCCTTCGGCGCCCACCCGACCGGCGTGTTCGGCTGCTACGACATTGACGGCGCCTTCCTCAAGGATTTCTACGGCCGCACCCGCACCCAAGAAGGGTTCGATGACTTTGCCAAGGAGTGGATCCACGGACTCGACCATGTCGGCTACCTGGAAAAACTCGGCTGGCCGCGCATGCTGAACCTTCGGGCCAACACTGCCCTCAACTACAGACCCCGTAAATAGAAGGGAGGAGTCACGATGAGCAATTACGCATCGCCCGAAGAATACGGCCTGGCGGATCTGCTGTGCTGTGCAGCCTCGCGAGAAGTGCTGGATAAAGAAATCGTTTTCGCCGGCACCGGCCTGCCCATGGTGGCCATCATGCTGGCCCAGAAGACCCATGCCCCGAATCTGAAGTTGATCTTCGAGGCCGGCACTCTCGACGGCCGGCCGCCGGAACTGCCCACCTCGGTCGGCGACGCCCGCTGCGAAACCGGCGCTTCGCGTTCCTCCGGCCTGTACGACGCCTTTTCCATCGCCCAGCGCGGCTATGTTGACCTGGGCTATCTCGGCGGCGCTGAAATCGACCAGTACGGCAATGTCAACACCACCTGCATCGGCAACTATCTTGAACCGGAACTCCGGCTCACCGGCAGCGGCGGCAACCCGGACATCAACGCCTTTGCCAAGCGGACAGTGTTCATCATGGTGCACGAGCGGCGGCGCTTCGTCGAGCAGGTGAGCTACATCACCAGCCCCGGCTGGCGGGTGAAGAAATGGCCAGGCGGCGAATGGGTGCATCGCCGCGAATTGTACGGCGCGGCCTTTCGCGGCGGCCCCTCGGCGGTGATCAGCACCGCTGGCGTGTTCCGCTTCGACGAGAACGACGGCCACATGTACCTGGATACCTGCCACTCCGGCAAGACGCCGGCGGAAATCAAGGAGCTTTGTCAGTTCGATCTCGACATTTCCCGGGTCAAAGGCGAAACCGAGCCGCCGACCAAGGAAGAGCTGTTTTTCATCCACGACGTCGTCGATCCAGATCAGATCTTCATCCCTAAGATGAAAAAGATCTGATCCTTCCCGGGGCAAACGCCCAATGGGCCGGATATCGCCGCCAGGCGGCATCCGGCTTTTTTTTGGTTTTTTGGGTTTACATTCTGATCGCGATCGCCATTGACCCGGTGCGCGACAAGCCCCGTCCTTCAGGGCGGGGAAGGAGAGCGTGGGCGTTGTAGTCGCCTAATGTGGCGTTTGCTGTTGCTCGATGTACTGGCGTATGATCTGGGATGGGTGCGCCGCCGCAGCTTCCTGCAAAGCAGGAGGGCGGCCATAATGCCCCGTCCCACAGCTTGTTGCGGATGCTTGGGCAGTTTTTCTTATGCGCCATACGGCTTGAGACGCCCTTCAAACTGTTTGCCAATGCCGAAACCGCCACCTTTGGCGGATAGTTCACCAGTAGATGGACATGATCCTCTTCACCGT
>WRFD01000200.1 GCA_009778955.1 Desulfobulbus sp. | reverse complement strand
GGCAGAACGCCCAAGCCAGGGAATGGGCCGAGCAAGCCAAAGTGCGGCTTTTCCATAACAACATCACCGGGGTCCTCATTGGGCTCGGCAATTTGAAATGCCGCACCCCTGAGGCGCAGCAAGCCCGCGCCAAACTCGCCGGATATCTCAAGGGCAACAAGGCCCGCATTGACTACGGCAAATTGCGCCGGGGAGGTTATCCCCTCGGCAGCGGAGCCATTGAAAGCGCCAATAAATTCATCTGTCGCGTGCGGCTGAAGCGTTCTGGCGCCTGGTGGAAGATTGACAATGCCAACAATGTCCTCAAGCTCCGTTGCGCAAAATACAACTCCAAATTCGACGATGTGTTCGAAGCATGAAGCGGTCAATCGAAAACAACCTCAGCATTGCGCTGTCACCCTCAAAAGGATCAAATGATGCGCATAACTGTCGGATGCTCCGATAAACAAGGAACATCCGTGATCCAGCGGCAAATGGAGCGGGTGTGTCTCTGGCTGAACTTGTTGCTCGCCTTTTCCCTTCCTCTTTCAACCTCGGCCGTCAGTGTGACCGCCTGTCTGATCCTGCTTTGTTGGATGCTCGAAGGAAGGTATGCCGAGAAATTGCGTGAGATCGGCGCCAGTCCGCTTGGTCTTGCTGTTCTCGTCTATGCCGTGGTGCTGATCCTCGGTTTGTGCTGGACCGAATCCCTTCGGGACGGGTTGGGCGTTATTTGCAAGCAGTGGAAGGTGTTGGTGGCGCCCTTGCTGCTCACCACCATCCGCTGGGAATGGCGGCAGCGGTATGTCACCGCGTTCATCGCCGGGGTGACTGCCACTATGTTTGCTGTTTCGTTGGATCATTTCGGTCTGCTCCAGCGAGGGCTGTCCCATGACCAGCTTTTTTTTCATACCGCCACCGTCCAATTGCAATACACGCCGATGCTGGCCCTTGCTGTCTATCTCCTGGCGCATCAAATTCTGTGGGGCAGGAGCAACGGGTGGAGGTGGTGGAATCTACTGGCCCTTACCAGTCTGCTGACTATTCATTTGTTCACAACAATGGGTCGGGCTGGATACTGCGCCTTCTTCGCGCTGATGATCGTGCTGTTATTGCAATATTACCGGGAAAATATGCTGAAGGCTTGTCTGATTGCCGCGGTTCTCTTGCCGTTGGTTTTTATGACGGCCTACCGTTTAAGCCCGGTGTTTCAGGGACGTATGGATGCGGTTGTCGAGAATTTACGGACATTCCGTGATAACCCTAACACCTCTGTCGGCTTGCGTCTGCATTACTGGACAATCTCATGGGAGATCATCAAGCGGTCGCCATGGATTGGGGTGGGGACCGGTGAGTTTGCCTCTACCTACAGCGCGATGAACGCGAGCATGTCGCCCAATGTCCCTCTGACCGATAACCCGCACAATCAGTATATTTTTCTTACAGCTCAGCTCGGCGTCCTCGGTCTGTTGAGTCTGCTGGGCCTTTTTTTCATCCATTTCCGCCAGGCCGTCCGAGTTATGGATGGCTGGCAAAGGATCCGCATCGCTTTTCCCATTTTTTTCATGGTGATCATGTGCTTAGAATCGTATCTTAATCTTGTTGGCACCGGTTTCCTGTTCTCTTTGATGAGCGCGATCCTCTTTAAGGAACCCCGGCCGCTCGAACCATGCTCGCAGGGGAAGGTCCCCGCTCAATCTCAATGTTAAAATGCGCTGAATACACTGTGGCCATCCGGCTCTACCGATAAAAGGCGTTCCTTCATGCGAATAGCGTTGGTGCATACCAGTTTGGCCAGGGGCGGTGGAATGGAAGCCTATCTGCTTTCCCTCATCAAGGGCTTTATTCGCCAGGGCGACAACGTCACCGTCTATGCCTGTCGGGTGGAGCGGGATTTGGCGCGTGAACTCGGGTGCGCAGCCCATCAGGTCCGCCCGTTGCTGCCTTGGAAAATGCGCGAATTTCGCTTTCTGCATCGCTGCAACCAGCTTCAGTTGCGGCGCGATTATGATCTTGCCATCGGTACGGCAAGGACCAGCAGCCCCCATGTGACGGTGTGCGGCGGCGTCCATGCAGAGACCATTCGGCATATCCGCCGGACCGCGCTGCTGCGGACTGTTTACGATATCTTTGAAAATAAGTACGAGAAGATGGCGTTTGAACAGGCGCCTCATATCATGGCCCATTCTAAGGCCATCGCCAGGCAGATTGTGGCCCATTATCAGGTTGATCCGGCAAAGATCAAGGTGCTCTATCCGCCCATTGATACCGACACCTTCCGGCCGATGGACAGCCAGGACCGTGCCCGTGCCCGTTCCGCCTTGGGAATCACCGACCGGCGGTTGTCCCTGCTGTTCGTCTCCTGCGGCCATCAGCGCAAGGGCCTGGATCAATTATACAAAGCCTTTGCCGAGTTGGACCCCAAGCGATATGAGTTGTTGGTCGCCGGCAGCGCGATTACCACGCCCCATCCGGAAAATGTTCGCTCTATCGGATATGTGAACGACTTGAGTCCGGTGTACGGAGCGGTCGATTTCTCCATCCTCCCCTCCTATTACGAGCCGTTCGGCCTAGTGGTGCCGGAATCGCTCCAATGCTGCACGCCGATGATTGTCACACAAAACGTGGGAGCCGCCGAATTGCTGACCAGTAAGGAGGCTGTTGTCCTCGGCGACAACCATCCCCAAACCCTGGTCAAGGCCATCAGGCAACTCGAACGCGACGTTCGGGTCGAGCCCGGATTTGCCGGCCGGCACGGATTGACCGTTGATCAGCATATCCAGGCGATCAAAGAAGCGTTTTGTTGATGCCATTGCCGCCTTGCAAACCGTCCCGTCCCCTGGCGGTGATCATGTCATGGATCTGAACGGCAAACGCGTCCTGTTCATCAAGCAGAGTTCGCTGGGTGATATTGTTCACGCCCTGCCGGTGGCGCATGCCCTGAAACGATGCTTTCCCGGATGCCGCCTCGGGTGGATCGTCGAGCGCGGTTTGGAGGCGATTCTGGAGCGGGATGCGGCGATTGAACGTATCCATCCCATTCACATCCCGTCGACCAGCGAGCCAGGGGCAAGGTGGCCGGTCTATTTCCAGGCCCTGTCGGCCACGGCAGATGTCCTGCGCAATTTGCGCAACAGCTTTCGTGCGCAACCCTACGATCTGATTCTCGACCTTCACGCTTCGTTCCGCAGCGGTCTCTTTGCCCTGATGAATCCTGGCGGCACGCGGATCGGCTTTGGCGATGCCAGGGAGTTGAACCCCCTGTTCCAGCATCACCTGCTCAAGGCGGCATCCCGGTCGATGCACGCGGTGGAGAAAAATCTGCTTTTTTGCCACTTTCTTGGATGTGCGCCCCAGCAAGAGGATTTTTACCTGACCACCAGTTTGGCTGACGAACAGCAGGCCGCGGAGTTCCTGGGGGCATCCGGAATAGCGCCGGAGCAGCCCTTCGTCTACCTCAATCCGGCCGCGAGATGGCAATCCAAATTCTGGATCCCGGCGCGATGGAGCGAGCTCTGCGACCGGTTGGAAGCGGCCGGGATCAGGACGATCTTCGGCGGCAGCTCCGGCGATCTCGCCCATATCAACCCAATCGTGACCAGCATGGCCCATGGGGGAGCGGGCATAGCAGCTGGCCGCCTGAGTCTGACGGCCTCAATCGCCCTGATGAAAAAGGCGGCGGCCTACGCCGGGGTTGATACTGGACCGATGCACATTGCCGCCATGGTGGGTACACCGGTGGTCGCCCTGTTCGGTCCCACCCATCCCGAGCGGGTGGGGCCGTATGGAGCGAACAATGTGGTGGTCCGGGCGGAAGGGTTGGACTGCCTTTGCTGCCGGAAAAGGGACTGCGATCATCGCCGGTGCATGGAAGGCATCACCGTCGACATGGTCTACGATCGGGTGATGGCCTTGATCGCGCCGATCACTTCTGAGTGATTCGCGGCAGCGGCGGGGAGGGCGGTGGACTCCATTGGCGGCGGAGTTCGTGGAATTTGGCGTACTTGTAGAAGGTGGACTCGAAGTTGTACAGGGCAATGATGAATCCCGGCCAGCCGTCGAGAACGCCCCGCTTGAGGAAATACATGTGGCAGAATGACCAGGCTCCGTGAGCCAGGGCGGTCCACAGCGAGCAATTGCGGTGGCCGGTCAGGGCCAGCTTGTCGGCGCCAAGGGTGGAGTATTTGTTGGCCTTGTGCATGATTTCGCCCAGCCCCTTGAAGGGAAACTGCCAGATCGCACTGCGCAGATATCCCACCGGCTGGGCGGAGGCCACGGTGAATTCCTCGTGGACCGGATCGTCTTCCTTGAAGACCAGGGCGCCTTTTTTGAACAACTGGGGCTGGCGGTAATCGGGATAGAACCCGGAATGGCGGATCCAGCGGCCCATGAAGAAATTCCTTCGGGGAACATAGTAGGCATCGGCCTGAGGGGCGCACAGACAGGCCAGGATCTCGTCCCGCGCCTCTGGCGTGCAGCGTTCGTCGGAATCGAGCGAAAAGATCCAGTCATGGGTGCAGGCCGCCATGGCCCGGTTGCGCAGGTCGCCGAATCCTTGGAAGGGAATCTGCACCACCGTAGCGCCCATCTCTTCGGCCAGGGCGGCCGTGTTGTCCTGGCTGTGGGAGTCGGCCACCACTATTTCGTCGGCCCAGAGCACCGAGCGAATGGCATCTTGGATTTTGTCGGCCTCGTTATAGGCGATGATGTAGACGGAAACCTTATTCACGCCTGGCGCACTACCTGCGGCGGCCGGGCCTTGG
>WRFD01000199.1 GCA_009778955.1 Desulfobulbus sp. | reverse complement strand
GCAAGATTGCGACCGGTGATACTTAAACCATATTCCCAGCCGGCGCAAGCCAAATCTGCGACTTTTCGCTTGACACAACACTTGGCGGCACGTACATTCGGAGCCGATTTGCCGGAGATGCTTACTGTCCTGTTGTACTCGTCGCTCCAGCCGGTTGAGCCGTCATTTCTTGTTGACACGACACCTTTCGTCCTGGCGCGGCCACTCTGCCGTTCTCTTGCAACCCGAAGGAGCCGACCGAGGTGCACCTCCCCATTTCCCTCTCCCCGATTATCACGCTTGTTGTTCCATTTCTCGTCACCCTGTTCCTGTTGCCCGTCCAAGCAACGGCCGTTTCCTTGGACGCCCGCCGCTGGGAATTAACCGCCGATAAGCTCACCAGACTCGAAGATCCGCCCGCCCTGGTCGCCGAGGGCAATGTCGTCTTGGAAAAAAAGGCCCCGGTCGACGGCGCATCGGCGCCACGCCAGCCGGCCAAGGAGCTAGGGCCTGCGGAAAGCGCACCGGACAGCGCCGCTCCGGACGACCGGCCGACCACCAACCTGAAAACGGTGACCACGATCAAGGCGGACTGGGTTTCCTACGACCTGAACCGCGGCCTTCTCAACCTGAAAGGCAACCTGTCCATCAATATCGGCCCCGACCAGTTGACAGCCGACGCCGGCACCATCGACCTAGAAAAAAGCACCGGTTCCTTTGAGAACGCCACCGTGGTCCGGCAAGAAAAGGAACTGCATTTCGAAGGCAAGCTCATCGAAAAAACCGGCTCCCTCACCTACCATATCGAGGACGGCTGGGTCGTGACCTGTAAACTGGAACCGGGCCAGGTGCCTCCCTGGTCCTTTGCCGCCGCCGAGGTCGACCTCACCGACGGCGGCTATGCCGTGCTTTCCCAAACCACCTTCCGCATCAAGGACATACCGGTGCTCTACTCGCCGGTCATGGTGCTGCCGGCGAAACGCAAACGCCAAACCGGCTTGCTCTTTCCCTCCTTTTCCTTCTCCGACCGGGATGGATTCGGCGTCGAGATCCCCCTCTTCCTCAATATCTCCCCGAGCGCCGACCTGACGCTGTATCCCCGCTACCTTGCCAACCGCGGCCTCTTGGCCGGCGCCGAATTCCGCTACGTGATCGACGACAACAGCAAGGGCATGTTAATGGGCAATTTTCTTGCCGACAAGCTGTCCGACCCGTCCGAGGTCGGCTACTACCAAGACGGCCAGTTCACCCATACCAATGCCGACCGGTACTGGATTCGCGGCAAGGCGAACCAGGACATCGGCCCGTGGACCACCCGGCTGGACCTGGATATCGCCTCGGATCTTGATTATCTGCGGGAATTCAACACTGGCGCGACTGGGTTCGACTTCACCCAGGAAAATTTCGTCGGGGTCTTCGGCCGGGGCTTCAACGACAAGACCAACAAGTTCCGGGATAACACGATCGCGGCCCTCCGCTCCTGGGACTACGGCGGCTCGCTTCTGGTCGAGGCATCGGCGGTCAACGATATCAGCGAGCAGGTGTACACCGCTGACAACCCTTCCCGGGCCTGGACCCTGCCTTCGCTGACCTACTCCGGCCTGGTTCCCATCACCTTCCTCGGCGGCAGGCCCGATTTCCAATGGGACGCCAACTACTCAAATTTCTGGCGCGACAAAGGCGTCGGCGCCCAACGCGTCGATCTCATGCCCATGGTCACCACGGGTATTCCGCTCAGCCCCTACCTGGAAGCCAACCTTACCGGCGGCATTCGCAGCACCTCCTACCTGATCGACGACAACGGAGCTGCCGGCTGGCAGGGCAAGGATACGGAAAACCGTTTTATGTCCCACCTGACAGGAGAGATCGGCACCACCCTGATGCGCGACTTCGCGGTCAATTTCGGTGAGACCGACACGTTGAGCCACACGGTGCGTCCGTTCGTATCGTACTCCCACACCTCCATTCCGAACCAGAAACTCCTGCCTCAATTCGACGATGTCGACGACTTGGAAGAAGAAAACGCCTTCTATCTCGGCATCAACAACTTCTTCTCGCTTTCCGGCAAACGCAACGGCCGGGACTTCGACCGGGACTTCGGCTTCTTCAAAATCAAGCAAGGGTACGATCTGCGCAGTGAGAAGAGCAATACCCCGCTGACGCCGCTCATCATCGAAACCGGACTCTATCCCACCGAACGGATGCGGATCAAGTACACCACCGACATCGATTACTACGGCGGCGGCGCCTTTCTCCATTCCATCGAAGCCGACTGCTACACCAACCGGGGCGACCGGTTTTCCCTTGATTACCGCTACAACGAACAGGAGAATGTCAACTCGATCCGCGGCTCCCTCTGGTATCTGCTGCCGTATAACATGGCCGCCGGCTACAGCCTGGAACGGGCCATCGAACAGAAAGAAACCATTGAAGAAATCATTCGCCTGCGGTTTATCCAACCCTGCTGGTCGGTGGAGCTCTCCGCCAGCAACACGCCAGGGGACCAGACCTTCATGCTCACCTTCCGCCTGGCGAATATAGGCAATCCCCTAGGCTTCGGTCTGCCTGGCATTTGAATCCTGGTTCGCGATCGCCCATGGCAGCTCCGGACCGGATCGATATTTTCAACGGCGATGCGGACGGCATCTGCGCTCTGCACCAACTCCGCCTGCACTCGCCCCAGCCGGACGCCCGACTGATCACCGGCCCCAAGCGGGACATCGCCCTCTTGGAACGAGTCGGCGAGGTCAGCGGCCAACAGATCACGGTGCTCGACATTTCCCTAGACCGCAACCGGGACGCTCTAAGGCGGCTGCTGGCCTTGGGCAACCGCGTTTTCTACGCCGACCACCACTTCAGCGGCCAGGTTATCGAGCATAGCCTCTTGGAAACGCATCTCGACCCCTCGCCGGGTGTCTGCACCTCGCTGATTGTCGACCGGCTGCTGGCGGGCGCTCACCGCCTGTGGGCCATTGCCGGGGCCTTTGGCGACAACCTGGACGAAAGCGCCCACCAGCATGCCCACGCACTCGGCCTTGCGGCGCACGAACAAGAGAGGCTCAAGGAAGTCGGCCTGCTGCTCAACTACAACGGCTACGGCCTGAGTGCGGAGGATCTCCTCATCCACCCTGCCGACCTGTTCCGCGAGATCCACCGCTTTGACGATCCCTTTGTCTTTTATCGCGACTCCGAGCACCTGGCCCGACTGCGTCAGGGCTATGTGGCCGACATGGCCCAAGTCGCCGATCTGTGCCCGGAATCCCTCACCGCCAGCGGCCGCGTTTTCCGACTGCCGGCAACGACCTGGGCCAACCGGGTGGTAGGGATGGTCGCCAACAGGTTCAGCCGCGAGCAGCCAGCCATGGCCCATGTGGTGCTGCTCACCCATCCGGATGGCGACTTTCAGGTGAGCGTCCGCGCGCCGCTTGCCACTGGCCGGGGCGCGGACGAGCTCTGCCGCCGATACGCCACTGGCGGCGGGCGGGCCGCTGCGGCCGGGATCAACCATCTGCCTGCGGCGGAGCTGGCCGTCTTTCTTGCCGACTTTGCCCGCCATTTCCCCGCACTCTGAGGTGATTGCCGATGCCCAGCTCGATGCCCGCCAGTCAGCCTCCTTGTTCCCGGCCAATCTTCCTGCTCGCCCTGGTGCTCGCCGGACTGCTGCTGGCCTCCATCCCCGCCGCGCCGCTGGCGGCCGAACCGCAACCCCTGGCCGCCGATCTAGTTGAAGACGGTCAGACCATCGATCTTACCCAAGAAAAATATCGCCAGCTTTTCGACGAACTCACCCAGAAATACCAGTTCCGCGACGATGAACTGCGCTCGATCTTCCAGGGGCTGACGATCAACCGGACAATCCTGGTGCTGATGGATAAGCAGGGGGAGGCCAAGCCCTACTACAGCTACGCGCCCATGTTCATCACCCCGGGCAACATCAAGACTGGCAAGGAAAAACTCCAGCAATACAAATTGCTGCTCGACCGGATCGAGGCCACCTTCGGGGTCAACCGGGAGGTGATCGTGGCCATCTGGGGGGTGGAAACCCGCTACGGCATCCGCCAGGGCAAGTACGACCTGCTGCAAACCCTCAACACCCTGTTTGCAGCTTATCCCCGCCGCTCCGATTTCTACCGCAAGCAACTGATCGATTTTCTCCTCCTGTGCCGGGAGAACGGCATTGACCCCCACGGGATTAAGGGATCCTCCGCCGGCGCCTTCGGTCAGATGCAGTTCATTCCCTCCTCGTTCCGCGGCAACGCGGTCAGTTTCGACGGCGACACCAAGCGCGATGTGTGGAATTCGGTGCCGGACGTGTTGGCCTCAATCGCCAACTACCTGAAACGGGCCAACTGGGTGTTCGGCACGCCGCTGTACGCCGACCTGGGGTACCGACTCAACGATCCGCAGCTGATTGCCGCCGTGGACAAGGGCCGGTCAGCGCGGCTCCCGCTCGATCTAGTCCGACAAAGCCAGGACCTCGAACTGCCGCCTTCGCCCCAGGACCTTCCGGTGACCATCGTCGGCCTAGACCTGGAACCCGGCGGCCCGTACACCAAGCGCTATGTGGCCGGCTACCCCAATTTTCAGGCGATCACCGCCTGGAACCGCTCCAACCGCTACGCCATGGTCATCTGCGAACTGGCCGAGGCCCTGGCCCGCTGATCGGCCAATGACGACCGACTGAGCATGTACGCCCGGAGAAGACGGATTGCCGCCTTGCTGTGGGCTGGCTGTTGCCTGCTGTTCCTGGCCGGTTTTGCTGCCGCTGCCGCCACTGTCACTG
>WRFD01000198.1 GCA_009778955.1 Desulfobulbus sp. | reverse complement strand
TCAGACTGCCGAGCAGATGAACAAGGCCAGCAAGAATACCAGCGACGACCGCATGAAAGCCCTGGCCGCAGGAGCGACGGCGCTATCGGCCTACAACGCCGCCACTGCCGTTCAGGCTGGGCAGGGTAGCACCATCAACGGCAAGGACAACCAGTTCGTCGTGACCGACAAAGGCCAACCCGTCTGGCAAAAGGACAGCGCAGGCAACATCCTCAAGGACGCCAGCGGCAACCCCATCCCCGAGACCCGCGACGCCAACATGGCCGACAAGGTGGGCGGTATCAATATCAGCGTCAGCCTCGGCACGAGCAAGAGCAGCTCCAAGACCGAACAAGCCAGCGATACCGCCAAGGGTTCGACCGTCATGGCCGGCGGCAACATCAACATCACCGCCAGCGGCGCGGGAGAAAACAGCAATATCACCATTCAGGGCAGCGACATCACGGCGGGCAATAACGTCAACCTTGCCGCCGACAACGACATCAGGCTCCTGGCCGCGCAGAACACCGCCAGCCAGCACAGCAGCAACAAGAGCAGCAGCGCCAGCGTCGGGGTCGGTTTCAGCCTGGGCGGGCAAAGCAATGGCTTCACGATCAACGCGGGCGTCAGCGGCGCTCGGGGCAATGCCGATGGCAGCGACCTCATTTACAGCAACACCCATGTCAGCGCCGGCAATCAGGTCGCTCTCCAATCGGGACAAGACACCCTCCTCAAAGGGGCCACCGTGACCGCGCCGCAAGTCGTCGCCGACATCGGCGGCGATCTTCTGATTCAAAGCCTGCAAGACATCAGTACCTTCGACAGCCAACAGAAAAGCCTGGGCGCCAGCGTCAGTCTGTGCATCCCACCGCTCTGCTATGGCGCTTCCAGCGCCAGCCTGAGTTTCAGCAAGAGCAAGATCGACAGCAACTACCAAAGCGTGACGGAGCAATCCGGCATCCGGGCGGGAGATCAAGGTTTCCAGGTCGACGTCAAGGGCGACACCACCCTGACTGGCGGGGCCATCACCAGCACGCAGGAAGCTATCGACGATGACAAGAACCGCTTCACCACTGGCGGTGAATTGACCCTCTCCGATATCGAGAACAAAGCCAGTTACAAGGCCAGCAGCATGGGCGCTAACATTGGTGGCGGTGTGAATTTCAGTGGCGGCTTCATGCCACAGGCCACCGGCGCAGGCGTCGGCAGCGACAGCGATAAGGCCAGCAGCGTTACTCAATCCGGCATCAGTGGCATCGCCGGCAATGCCGGGGCGAGAACGGGGGATGCGGAAACCGGACTCAAACCGATCTTCGATGCGGAGAAGGTGCAGAAGGAAATTGATGCGCAGGTGATGATTACGCGGGAGTTCAGTGCGCAGGCCACTCAGGCCGTCAAGACCTACGCCGCCAAGGAGACAAAGGCTTACACCGAAGCGCAAGCCAAACGCAACGAGGCGCAGCACCAACTCAACGCCGACGACTTCAAACCCGATGGCGAGAAAATATCGGAAGAGGAGCGCGCCAAGTTGCCTGCTAATGGCGTGAAGATGTCAGCCGAGGATCGCGCCGAGTTGCAGCGACAGGTGGACTATTACAACGGGATTATGGCCGACAACAAAGAGAGCTACGACAAATGGGGGCCTACCGGCAGCTACTCCATGGCGGCCAGCATCCTGATTGCCGCCCTCAGTGGGGATGCCACGTCCACCGGGGTGGCGGTCACCCGCGAATCCCTGGCCTGGGCGGCCAATGAGATGCGTCAGGCGATGATCGAGGATTCCAGGAACTCGCCGAACATTTGCGATAGTGAAGGGCGCTGCATTAGCAACTTGGGGAGCAGTGTAGGGGTTAATGGGGATGGCACCAAAGTTGGGGGTGGGCGGTTGGATTTTGATGCTCTTTGCCCAAAGGACAAATGCGTTAGAGATGAAGATAAAAACCTGGTTCTTAAAGATGGCAATGTCCAATTCATCGGGAACATCGAAGATTTTATTAAGGAAAATCCCGGTCTCCGTAGCCCATTGGGCGGAATTCAAGGTTTAATTGGTCAAATCCCGTTACTGGGAGACTATACCCCGGGAAGCTGGCAAGACATTCTTGTGGAAGCCTATGCCGGGGCACATGACATGCTCAACAGTTGGTACTGGTACGGCAGTGACGGGAATATTCGCCAAGGCATGACCAATGCCGAAAGAAAGGCCGGAGAAGCGCTCAACATCGTCAATGTTCCTCTGGCGACATCTTTTGCGGCGGCGACGCTGATACCGCCGGATGTTCTGCAATTTCTTTTTGCGATAACAGGGAGGTGAGATAATGAAATTACCTCGCCATTTCGCCGCTCTTGTATTGCTGAAAGGAGTTGCCGCAATTGCTTTGAGTGGGTGTATAGGTAGCATCACCATGGGAGACCCGAAATGGAACCCTCCCGCGCTATCCAAGAAGGGGTGCCCCGATTTGGATGGAGATTATTTAGGAGACTCCCTCTATTTTGCTTTTCTTGATTTTGGTACAAAAAACCAAAAAACAGGAGAATGGGTCGCAAACGACCCGATTTCAAATGTAATTTCCATAAAAAAAAGGCCAGATATTGAATACAAACCTTGGGGAAAATCGGGTAAATTAATGCCTTTTACCATTGATGGCAATGCAAAAGAATTCGAACCAAAAAAGAGGACGCTTGTGCAGATCAAAGAGCAGGGCAGCATTTACTATGCAGACAGCGAAGGCAATAAGTACGCAAAACAGATATTCAACATGGAAAGCCAAGATGCAGGGTGTCGAAATGGAATGCTGGTACTCAGGTCTCTCTCGTCTATTTGGGGCTCAGAATTCACAAAAGGGTCCGCCACCGCCTCAGAAACGGAATTCGAGAAACTACCTAATGGCTACATTCAAACCACACGTTGCGAGCGCAGATGGGTCAGCACCATGAGCAGCGAACCAAGGAAGTCGTGCAAAACGCAGTTGCATCAATCGGCAAAATAAGGGGCGGGGTTCAACAACAAATTTCTTTTGTCGGAACTATGCGCCAAGGGATGAGCGATGTCGAAAAAAATTGTCAGCAAAGTACTCAATATAGCTAATGTTTTTGTTGCGACGCCATTCGCGGCTGCCACACTGATACCACCTGATGTTCTGCAATTTCTTTTTGCAATAACGGGGAGGTGAGATGACTAAAACTTACCACTTCCTCCTTGTCTTGGCATTGCTGCCAACGCTGGCCGGTTGCCCTGGTTTTATTCGAGGCAACCCGCTCTGGCAGGCGCCAATAGTCTCCCAAACGGAGTGCCGATCGATTGATGGGAGATATCTCAGCAAGGGAAAGCTTTTTGGGAATTTTAGTAGCTCTGCCGGAACCCGGCCAGAAGAAAAATATTGGTCTAAAAAATCGATCAATGAAATACCAGTGATAAGGTCCATATCTCTTGACAAACTCAAGGAAACCTTACCACCTGATGAAATCAAGAAAATGACAGACAGTGAGTTACGCGCCTTGCCAGGAAAATATCTCAACGAGCAGCAACGCAAATTCGATTCAGTCGCCATTACCGAGATCACAAAGACCCAAGATGGCTGGGATGTTGCACTATTCGGTGGCGACGGGACTTTGTATGTAATTAACTCAATTTCTGGAAAACACCCAAATGCAGGATGTGACGCCAATGGGCGATTGGTTTTAAGAGGATTCTATGTAACCGGGAGCCCTGGAACGCCGATATCTGGCCATGCCTATGAGACAGTCTTCGAAAAGAAAAATGATGGTTCTCTTGAAATGCGGAAATTCTATAGAGTGTGGCTTCGCACGATGGCAGAGCCACCCCGTAGAGAGAGTGAAGAAAGCTTTAACTTTCCTCCAGTTCAATAACCCCCCGCCGCTTGATGCTCTGCAATTTACTTTTGCGACAACTGCGAGATGAGATGAATGAAAACACGCTCCCTTCTCGTTGTTGCATTACTACTGGCATTGCTTGGCTGCATGATGGAACTTTTCCATTCTGGCGACCCGCTCTGGCGAGCGCCGATTGTATCCCAAACAGAGTGCCGATCGATTGATGGAAGGTATCTCGACAAAGGGAAGCTTTATGATAGCTCCAGTGGCTCTCCCGGAACCCGGCCAGAGGAAAAGTTTTGGTCTATAAAATTGATCAACAAAGTACCACTGACAAGGTCCGTATCTCTTGATGAGCTCAAGAAAATTTTACCGCCAGATGAAATCAAAAAAATGACGGACGCGGAATTATATGCCTTGCCACACAAATACCTCGAAGAGCAGCAGCGCAAATTCGACTCCACTGCCATTACCGAGATCAGAAAATCCCAAGATGGCTGGAATGTTTCGCTATTTGGTGGCGACGGGACTTTGTATGTAATCAACTCAATTTTCAGAAAACACCATAACGTCGGGTGTGACGCCAATGGGCGATTAGTTCTAAGGGAATTCAAAATAGCCGGGGGCCCCGGAGTTCCAAAAACAGGCCACGCCCATGAAACGACCTTCGAGAAGAAAAAGGATGGCTCTCTTGAAATGCGAAAATTCCATAGAGAATGGCTTCGCACGATGGCGGAGCCGCCCCGTAGAGAGAGGGAAGAGAGCTTTAACTTTCCTCCGGTTCAATAGCTATCGCATCACGCCTCCCGACTTCCCCATGTCGTTTCCAAGTTTTTTCAACCAAAGGAGAAGCACCCATGCGTAAAGAAATTCTCGCGGCGTCCCTTGCCGCGCTATCGCTATCCGGCGTTGCCGTGGCGCACGAAGCCGGCGACATCATCGTGCGTGTCGGTGC
>WRFD01000197.1 GCA_009778955.1 Desulfobulbus sp. | reverse complement strand
TTTCGCTGCTGGTGGCGGCCGCCAGTGACAGCCGGTTGCCGGTGCCGAACAGGTTGTTCTCGGAAATCTCGCCCATGAGCAGCACATTTTCCGACGAAGAGTACCCCGCGCCGATCTGGAACGAACCGGTCGATTTCTCTTTGACGTCGACATCGATATCCATCTGGTTTTCCACCATGGTCGGCTTGGGAGTCACCGTCACATCCTCAAAGTAATCCAGCCGCTTGAGTCTCTGGGTCGACGTCCGGATCGCCTTGGAGTCGAAGCGTCCGCCTTCTTCCACCTTGAGTTCGCGGCGGATGACGTTGTCGCGGGTCCGGGTGTTGCCCTGGATCTCGACCCGGTTGATATAGGCGACCGCGCCTTTTGTGACATGCATGACAATGTCAATCTTGTCTTCGTTCTCGACCTTGCTCATCTTGGGGGTGATCTCGGCAAAGGCGTATCCCAGTTCGGAATAGGCGTCGGTCAGCCTGGTGATGTCATCACGGAGCACCTGGCGGTTGAGGTATTCTTCATCGCGGATCTTCAGCTCAGTCAGCAGATCTTCTTTTTTCCTGACCAGATCCCCGTCGATATCGACGGTTCCGACCCGATACCGAGCCCCTTCCTCCACGGGGAAGGTGATGACCAGGGCATCTTCTTTCTGCTCAACAATTGGCTCGCCCACCTTGACTTCTAGGAACCCCTTGTTCTGGTAAAAGGCGCCGACCCGCTCGGCATCCTGCCTGAGAACATCCATTTTCAGGACGCCGGCGTCGGTCAGCCAGGACAACCACCAGCTATGGGTGCTGGTCTGGATCACATCGGTTAGCTCTCCCTTGGAAAAGGTCTTGTTGCCGGTGAAAGCAATTTGTTCGATGGTGACCTTTTTTCCCTCCTTGATATCAAAAACCACCTCGGCATTCTCTTTTCCGGAAGCAGTGACCTTGGCGTCGACCTCGGTGTTGTAATAGCCCTTGGATTTATACAAATCCTTGATCTTCTGCACCCCATCGTTGACCTTGGTGGGGTTCAGGATGGAATTGGCGGTGATATTGGCGGCATCGCGAACGTCCTCTTCCTTGATCTCGCTGACGCCGTTGATGACCACCTTGCCGATCAACGGTTTTTCCTGCACCCGGAAGACAACCGCCTTGCCGCCCTCGGAATCCTTGGCTTCAATCTCGACATTGTCGAAATATCCCATGGAAAAAACGGCCTTGAGATCCTGGCGTAAGGTAGCCGGGTCATACATGTCGCCGGGTTTGGTCGATATTTTCTGGAGGATGGCGCCGGCATCGATCCGCTCGTTGCCCTCTGGGGTGACCGAGGCCACCGAGGCTCCCCGGTTGGCGTAGGCGAGCATGGTGCCGACAATGTCGCCAGTGACATTGCTCAAGCCCTCAAGCGAGTCAGCCTCCTTGAAAGCCGAATACGGCGCCTTGGGCGCCATCACGTCCACGATGGCGCAATCGACACTGATCCGGTTACCCAATTTGTTGAGGCTGCCGATGACCACGTAGTCTGCTCCGACCGACCCGGCGACCTTGGCGAGTTCAGGCGCCGGAGGGGGCCAGGCCCCCTTGTAGTCGACGAGTTTTTCCGCCTGGCCGCGGGGCATCATTTTCGCGCCCCTGGCGCCGGCTTCCCGCTCCAAGGCCTTGTCCGCCGCCCCGGTGATCGTCGCCGCATCCGGCGCATTGATCTTGAACGGCAAAAAGACGGCGCTCAACTCCCGGGCCAGGGAACCGGCAGGCAGGGCAAGGGCGCCGAACAGCACTCCGCATAAAAGGAACGCAAGAGCCGAATGGGGACGAAGGGTTCGGGATGTCGACATCATAGGACCATTCCTTTTTGTCTCAGTTTTCCTCAGGGGCCGGATCGCGCAACCGTTTGCCCGAGAGCGACAAAGGTTGAAAATACAGCACGTTAAAGGAACAAATTAATCTTCTGTCAAACTGCGGCGCATTATGACATGTTTCGTTGATTTTGCAAGAAATTCTGTCGCATCTTTTGCGATGCATCTCTCCGGCGCCGGTCGGGTATCATACTGTTTTCAATGCATTCATTTCCCGTGGTCACCGCTGTTCGGCGCCCTGCGCCAGCAATCGGGCCACAGCGGCATGCAGCTCCGTGGCCAGGGCTTGTTTGTCGGCGGCCTGATAATGGGCCGTGAGAATCGGCGTGCCGATGCGAATGACGATCTCGCCGCCACGGGGCAGCAGGCGTCCCTTGGGCAGCACCTCGTAGGAGCCGCTGAATCCTAGGGGAACGATCGGCACCTTGGCCTTGATGGCCAGCAAGACGGCCCCGGTCTTGAACTCCTTAAGGGTTCCGTCGGGGCTGCGGGTTCCTTCTGGAAAAATGAGGACCGAACTGCCCGAGGCGATTCTTCTGGCCGCCTCATCGATACTTTTCAGGGCTTGGCGGCCGTGGGATCGATCGATGGGAATATACCCGACCTGGTGCATGGCTCGGCCAAATATCGGGATGTTGAATAATTCTTTTTTGGCGATCCAACGGAAATCATGGGGAAAATATCCTTGGAACGAAAAAATATCGTACTGGCTGCAATGGTTGCCGGCAAAGATGTAAATCTGGCCGGGATCTATGTTCTCCATCCCTTCCACCCGGACCCGGACCCCAGAGAGCCCACACAGTATCCGGCCCCAGTAGCGTGGAAAGACCTGCGCCTTGATCTTCGATTTGCGGACCCACAGCAAATCTATCAGGGATACGGCCGAAACCACCAGGGTCAGGAACGGGGCAAGGATGAGAGTGCAAAGGGAACGGATGAACTGAAGAGGTGACATTGTCATCGGATGAACCTATCTGGGAGAACGCGCCGTCCATACTCTCCGCTCGAAGATCGTTCCGTGGCAACACTCCGGTTCGCGGATGAGGTCTCCCCAAAAAATTTACTCACAAGCTGTCGGGGCATATCCTTCGGCGCAAGAAAACCAGCACGGTACTTAGCAATCCTTTGCCAGAAATTCAAGCGATTCCCGCACAGGCACAATGGTCGGCGCATGGCATGTGCCAGGATTGACGGAAACCATGGGATCGAATATATTAGTTTTTCCTCCGTCCGAATTCGCGCCGTATATCCAGAGAGTTGTCGCTCAACGAGGAGTTTACCGTGACCGCTGATACAATCGCCATCAATGCCAATGGTTCGTTACATGTTCCAGCCCATCCAATTATCCCCTTTATCGAAGGAGATGGTACCGGTCCCGACATCTGGGCGGCAACCCGGAGGGTATTGGATGCCGCTGTCGCCAAATGCTATCACGGGGAGCGGGCCATCGCCTGGCTGGAAATCCTCGCCGGAGAAAAGGCTTTTCATCAGACCGGTGAATGGCTGCCGCGGGAGACCATCGATGCCCTGAAAAAATATGTGGTCAGCATCAAGGGACCGCTCACCACCCCGGTCGGCGAAGGCATGCGCAGCCTGAATGTCACCCTGCGGCAGGTGCTCGACCTGTATGCCTGCGTCCGTCCGGTCCGGTACTATCAGGGAGTGGTGGCCCCGGTCAAGCGACCCGAGGATGTCGACATGGTGATCTTCCGGGAAAACACCGAGGATGTGTATGCCGGGATCGAGTGGCAGGCCGGCACCGAACATGCCAACCGGGTGATCGAATTCCTCCGCAGCGAAATGGGGGCGATCATCCACGACAATTCAGGGATCGGCGTCAAGCCGATTTCGGAATTCGGCACCAAGCGACTGGTGCGCAAGGCCATCCAGTATGCCTTGGATCAGGGGCGCGACTCGGTCACCCTGGTGCATAAGGGCAACATCATGAAATTCACCGAAGGGGCTTTCCGCAACTGGGGATATGAACTGGCGACAGAGGAGTTCGGGGATGCCGTCGTCACCGAGGCCGCCTTGTGGAGCCAGCACGACGGCAAGGTGCCGGAGGGCAAGATCGTGATCAAGGACCGGATCGCCGATGCCATGTTTCAGCAGATCCTCCTGCGGCCCGACGAATACTCGGTGCTGGCCATGCCCAATCTCAACGGCGATTACATGTCCGATGCCCTTGCAGCCCAGGTGGGGGGGTTGGGCATGGCCCCCGGCGCCAATATCGGCGACGGGATCGCCCTGTTCGAGGCCACCCACGGCACGGCGCCCAAATATGCCAACCTCGACAAGGTCAACCCCGGCTCGCTCCTGCTTTCCGGCGTGATGCTGCTGGAATACATCGGCTGGCCCGAGGCTGCGATCCTGATCAAGACCGCCTTGGCGACCACCATCTCCCAGAAGAGGGTCACCTACGATTTGGCCCGACTGATGGATGGAGCCACGGAACTGCCCTGCTCCGCTTTCGGCAGCGCCATCGTCGCGAATATGGGCTAACCCCGCCTTGGGTCGGGGTGCGGATGCCGACCTTTGTCGAAGCGCTCAAGGATCTGCTGTTTCCGCCCCATTGACTGGGGCGTGGCCTGCGGATGGCAACTTCCCGGCCGCCGTTGCCCTGTCCCCATTGCGTCACGGGGCTGAGCTTTCTCCACTCCCCGCTCTGCTCCTGCTGCGGCCTTCCCTTTGTATCCGGCGTCGACCATCTTTGCAGCGACTGCCTTGCCGGCCGCCACGCCTTTGACCTGGCCCGCTCCCTGCTGCAGTACGCTCCCCGGCCTCAAACCTGATCCTGGCGCTCAAATTCACCGGCAATCTCAACAGGCTTGCCATGCTGCGTGCCTTGTTCGCCCACAAAGGATTTCTCACGACTTTCAGCAAGCCGGATCTGCTCCTGCCCGTTCCCCTGCACAGCGGCAGATTGCGCGCCTGGGGATTCAACCAGGCATTGGTCATTGCCAGGGAATGTCTGCCCCAATGGGGCGGGACAG
>WRFD01000196.1 GCA_009778955.1 Desulfobulbus sp. | reverse complement strand
TACGCCGCAGACCACGCGGAGGGCTTCCCGTGTTGCTCCGGCTGTCCTCTTGCATGCGTGCTGCCGCCACTACCCCGGCGGAAGCCAGGGCGCTTGTTTCGCTCTCTTCCTCTGGGACTGGCAGCCTTCCCCGTTCTACAGGCGGGTCGGCTTCCGCATTGGGACTTTCGAGGCCTGCCAAGCGTTCGCTCACGTTGCAGCCCACATGCTCGCCGAGTCGCTTGCTGACCCTTTACGCCGAAGGCTTCACCCGCTTCGTCACCTCCACGACTGCTTCGGTTGCTGCCGGCTGAAGCGAAAGTTGCCGGGTGGGACTTGCACCCACTGAACAGCCGCGCAAGCCACGGCGTACCGCAACATGCTGAATTTTTTTGACAAACAATCAAGGAGACCACAATCAAGCGCCCGCTTGATTTCTCACGCAACCAGCATGCCGCCCTGGGCAGCTTTATCGAGAAAAGGGGCAAGGAAGGCCACATCCTCCTCTTTGCTCATGTTCTCGCTCCGACGCCCACCTCGCTGTCGCCCTGCCAATAGCCCCTTGCATCCGGAACGGATGAAACTGTTCCGTAATTGACATGCTCATCCTTTGGATATCCCCGTGGCTGCCGCCACCATGTTTCATGGAAAAACCAAATTCCAAAGGCAAAGGAACCGCTTGCGCCTGTCGTCCAATCGTTGTTGCATGTAGCATCTGGCCAGGGAGATGATCCCCATGCACGAGCGGAACCCCTGTTCTGGATAGGCCCTGCGGACGAGGATACTCTCCACCGCTTGGGCCGTGGCCGGTCACCGTTCTGGGCTGCCCATGCGATCATTCGTTGAGGGGTCCAGGCGGCAAAATCTCGATCGGCCTGGCCCATGTGCGCAGAGGTTTGTTGACCGGACGGGGGAGGAACTTGTACCCTTTCTCGTTCAAGGCGATACTCCCTGGCGGATGTCGCAGGGCAATACCTGCCGCGTCAAAAAGCCTGCTGTGATTGTGGAAAAGCTTTCCTGCGGGTTTGGGCGGCTTGTTTCGCTTCAATCTCGGCGAGCATTTGCCTCTCCGCACCGGAGTCGCTGAAACGCAGATAGGTCGTCGTGTCTGGCCAACCGCTATAGACTTTGATGGACATATCCTGCCCTCTTTCCCAGATCGCCTCGACTTCGCCCAATCCGATATTGCCGCTTAATTTTCCCGGTTTACCGTATTTCGAGGCGACCATATCCATGATCTTTTGCACCTGTTGCGTATCCAGGTGGCTTGGAAAAGTATATTCCGCAAAGGCGAACTGTCCCCTGTCCGTGCAACCCACCGCCAGTTGCGAACTCCCCTCAAGCGCCCTGTCGGAACGATAGAGGTCAACCCAGTAGCTATTCTCTTCCCGTTCTACTTGCAATGGACTCTTTCTGAACGCGGCGCGGAGTTGGTTACGGGTGGCGTTCTTGAGTTTGACACCGAACAGTTCCAGAGAATCGGTATTTTGTTGCGCGGCCGATGAGGTGCGGCTTTTCATGGCTTCGAGCGCCTTTACTGCTCCTTCGTGCCCTTGATCCGCCGCTCTTGCATACCACTTCACGGCTTCGATAGTATTTCGCTCAACACCCTGACCGTTGGCATAGCTGACTCCAAGGTAGTATTGGGCAGCAGCAACTCCCTGTTCCGCCGCCTGGCGATACCACTTCATGGCCTCCTTGTTGTTTTGAGCGACACCCCAACCGAAGTCATAGCTCACTCCAAGCCTGTACTGGGCATTCGCATCCCCCTGTTCCGCCGCCATACGAAACCACTTTATGGCTTCGGCATAGTCCCGCTCTACGCCCTGACCGATGGCATACATCGACCCAAGATTATACTGGGCGCGTACATCTCCCTGTTGCGCCGCCTTGCTATACCACTTCACAGCTTCGGCATTATTTTGCACTACGCCTTGACCGGCGGCATACATCAAGCCAAGGTTATACTGGGCGTCCATATGTCCCTGTTCCGCCGCCTTGCGATACCATTTCACGGCTTCGGCATAGTCCTGCGTTACGCCCAGACCTTTGCTGTACATCAAGCCAAATTCATATTGCGCCTTTGCATCCCCCCGCTCCGCCGATTTCTTCACTGCTCCAAAATCCTGGGCATGAACCATCAAGGCGAAAAAGATGACTGCCAGTCCCAAAAATCCACGCATCACTCGCACCATTTCATTCCTCACTCGTGTCATGGGTCATAATGCAATTTCTCAATCGAAACTTTTTTAATGGTCGCCGTCATCGACGAGCGCAGTGAGCGCCGGTTGGTCAAGCCAGCCCTCTATTTACCCCGCCGTTTAAGCATCCTGGCGACCGGGGCCGCCCCAGCGGAACGAATGCATTTTCTTTTGGTTCCCTTTTTTAGGCAAGCAAAAAAAGAAAGCCTCCCGGCGAGGAGCGACCTTGGGGTTCGCGCCCACGCCCCATCCTATGATTCCACGGAAATATTTGAAAGATTTCTCGTCGCTGCGCGCAGAGAAAAAAGTCTCCCCTTGCTGCGATCGTCGAAATGGCGGAAATGGTGCGGGCGGCCCACTGGTCGGTCGCCTCTTGTATCTACAACACCAACCGAATGGCGGGCAACAAGATGCTGATTTTTCGTGACCTTAAAATTCCATCACAAAACTGTAGACCCCTTCTTCCAGCCGGCTTTGCACCTTGAGGCTGGAATGGTTGAACACCGCCTGCATGCGCTCGTTCTCGCGCAACACCTCGGCGGTGAAGCCGGCAATACCGTTGCGTTTGGCGATCTTGGTCAGGTGTTGGAAGACAAAGGTGCCCATGCCCTTGTTTTGCCAGCCGTCGCGGACCACGAAGGCCACCTCGGCCATATTGGTCTTTTCATTGAGATAATAGGTGCCGACCACCACAATCTGGTCGCCGTGGGCCTCGGGGATGGTGCCTACCAGGGCCACGTCCCGGCGGTGGTCGATATAGACGAAATCTTGGATCTGGCGAGGGGTGAACCGCTGTTGGTGGCTCATGAACCGGTAGTAGATGGTCTCCTGGCTGAGGTTGTAGATCAGGTCGCGCATATGCGGCTCGTCGGTGGGCTTGATTGAGCGGAAGATGATCTCTGTACCGTCCTGCAAGAGGTAGTTGGTCCGGACCGACTCCTCCACCGGCGCCAGGAAGCGGTTGGCGAAGCGGGCCAGATAGGGCCGGAGATACTTGGCCTCCACCGCTTCCCGGAACAGCTTTTCCCGGAAATCGGGGTGGGCGATGGAGATCAGGGCCATGACCCGCTCTTGGATCGACTTGCCGTGTAGATAGGCTACGCCGTGCTCTGTGACCACGTAGTGGACACTGGCCCGGTTGATGGTCACCCCGGAGCCGGGTTGCAGGGTGCAGACGATCCGCGATTCGGTGCCCTCGCGGTTGAGCGACGGCAGGGTGATGATTGCCCGGCCCGACTCAGAATGGGCGGCGCCACGGTTGAAGTCGATCTGTCCCCCGATGCCGGAGTAGAAGCGACCCCCCACCGAGTCGGAGCAGACCTGGCCAGTAAGGTCGATTTCCAAGGCCATGTTGACCGCCACCATCCGTTTATGCTTGCCGATGACATTGGCGTCGTTGATGTATTCGGTGGGCCGGAAGCTGAACAGCGGGTTGTCGTCGATGTAATCGTAGAGCTTTTTGGTGCCCATGCAGAAGCTGGCGGTGATCTTGCCCTTGTCGATCGACTTCATCGCCCCGGTCACGGCGCCGGCCTCAATCAGGGGGATGATCGAGTCGGAGATCATCTCGGTGTGGAAACCGATATCCTTGCGATCCTTTAGAAACTCCATCACCGCCTGGGGGATGCGGCCGTAGCCCGGCACCCGGCCCAGCCCGAGCTCAATGGTCGAACCGTTGGGGATGAGGGCGGCGGCGGTCTGGGCTATTTTGCGGCTGATCTCGTTGTGAACCTGCAATTCCCGCTCCAGGATGGGGCGATCCACCGGCACCAGGATGTCGAGATCGTGGATGTCGATCTGGGTATCGCCATGGGTCCAGGGCATGTTCGGGTTGACTTCGGCGATGACCAGGGAGGCGTTGTCGATGGCGCTGCGGGTGATATCCACCGAAATGCCGAGGCTCACCTGGCCGTAGCAGTTGGGCGGCGTCACCTGGACCAGGGCGATGTCGATCGGCAGGCTGCCCGAATTGAACAGGCCGGGAACGTCGGACAGGAGAATCGGGGTATAGTCGCCAAAACCCTCCTGAATGACGTCGCGGATGTTGGAACTGATGAAAAAGGCGTTTATGGCGAAGCTGTCCGACATCTTCTTGTCGGCATAGGGGGCGTCTCCTTTGGTGATCAGCTGGATGATCTCGACGTTGGACACTGAACGGGACCGGCCGGTCATGGCCGCAATCAGCTCCTGTGGGGCGCCGCAGCCAGTGCCGATAAACACCCGGTGCCCGGATTTGAGATGGCTCAGGGCCTGGGCCGGGGTGGCGATCATATCGTTGTAGATTTCCTGCCAATCCTTCACATATTCCATGGGTCTTTCCTCTTCAGAACCAGCAATGTCCGGTTAGAGATTTGCATGGAGTTTTTTGGTGTAAAAAAAAATCGCATAACAGGCTGCGTTTTATTGACGAATCATTAAGGAGACCGCGCGGTCATTTTCACAAGAATCCTTTTATTTCAAGAGCTTATGAAAATGGCGATCTTTCCCTTCAAACCAAAACAATTGACCCCGCGCAACTACAAACGCCTCTGTGCTCCGTTATGCTTGGCCCTGACAAACATCCCAAAACTCGCCGCCCGAGGCGACAGACCGCTGCAGATGGATTTCGAAGACCTGCTCCATATCCTCATCTTCTTTCACCTCCAGGAGCATGCC
>WRFD01000195.1 GCA_009778955.1 Desulfobulbus sp. | reverse complement strand
CCGCGCATATCGCCGGGGGCGTCGGGGTGATGGTCGTAGAGATGGACGACCACCCAAGGATTGTCGAGGCATTCCGCCAGATTGCCGATTCGGCTCGGCTGCCGGGTGTCAACCACGATCAGTCGTCGCACCCTGCTTAGGTCGATGTGTTTGATCTTCTTGAACTCATAGATGTTGCGAAACTCCTGGGCCAGATAGTCGCGAACCGATTTTTCCTGCGATCCCGAAAAGACGAGCTCGGCCTCGGGGTAGAGTCTTTTGGCGGCGACCATGGCGGCCAGGCTGTCGAAGTCGGCGCCGATATGGGTGGTGATGATATCCATGGCACCGATTATACACCAAGAGCAGTGTCTGTAAAGAGAACGCCTACACCTGTTTTCGCGCCAGCGACTGTTTGTGAAAATATGGAGTGACGGAATCGAATTTTTGTGCCAACATCTTATTTTATTGTTGCTGGCGCACGGGTTCCTTCCTGTTCGTGGTCAGCCGGTAACGACAAGAAAATCGGTGGTTGGCGATGCGTTGCCGCTTGACAATTATCTGTCAATGCTCTATTTTGGTGAACTTCCTTGAGAACGGCAGAGCGGGTGTAGCTCAGTTGGCAGAGCACAAGCTTCCCAAGCTTGGGGTCGCGGGTTCGAACCCCGTTGCCCGCTCCAAAAGGAGGTTGGCCCCGGCGCCACAGGTGCTTTGATCCCTGCCGGGGTCGGCATCGGAAATGCCGGTGTATTGCGAAAGTGGGCTTTGCCCGCTTTTTTTATTGCCTTTTCCCACAAAAGCCTCCGGTGGCGCGGGAAAAGGCCGGGCGCTTGTCGCGGCCTGGCCGCATCGTTGGGCCTGCGGAAGGTTTGCCCGGCACAGCCGGGATCGTTACGGCGGCTGTGCCGGGATCAGTTGAAAGAAAACGGTTGCATGCTGTGGAAGAAGCGACGGATAGATTGCTCACGGCCATTCGGGGTTTTGCCGACCCCCTGTTGACCAACATGGAGATGGAACTGGTGGAGATCCAGTTTCGCCGGGAAGGGCACGGCTGGGTGCTCCGGTTGTTCATCGACCGGGAAGGTGGGGTCACCATTGACGATTGCGCCGCTGTGAGCAGGGAAATCGGCGCCTATCTCGAGGTGGAAGATCTGATCGATCACGCCTATCATCTTGAGGTTTCCTCGCCCGGTTTGGAACGGCCGCTCAAAAAGCGGGACGATTTTATCCGTTTCATTGGCAAGTTGGCCCGGATCAAGCTGCGGGAGCCCGTGGCGGGGCAGCGAGTGTTGGTCGGCGCCCTGCGGGGCATGGAAGGAAACTCTGTGGTGTTGGCGCTGGATAAGGAAACCGTCCAGATCGACATGGGAAATATATCAAAGGCACGCCTGACGCTGTAAGGTCGCAGGAACATGCAAACGATTGCCTGAGCTGGAGTACGACATGGTTGGAACAGAAAATCTCAAACGCATTGTCGATCAGATTTGTCGGGACAAAGGGATTGACCGCGCCCTGCTGATTGATGCCATCGAAGAGGCCGTTCGCTCGGCTGTCCGGAAAAAATTCGGTAATCGGAGGGAGATCGAAGTTCAATTCAGCGAAGATCTGGGCGAAGTCGAGGTGTTTCAGTATCGCACGGTGGTGGTCGAGGTGTTCGACGAGGAGACCGAGATTACGCTGGAACAGGCGCGGCGGCTCGACCCCGAGGCCGAGATTGGCGACGATCTCGGCGAGAAGCTGGACAATATTGCCGACCTGGGCCGCATTGCTGCTCAGTCCGCCAAACAGGTCATCATCCATCGGATGCGCGATGCCGAGCGCGATGTCATCTTCGAGATGTACCGCGACCGCGAGGGGAGCATCGTCAACGGGATCGTCCAACGCTTTGAGCGCGGCGACATGATCATCAACCTGGGCCGCACCGATGCCATTTTGCCCCGCGATGGCCAGATCCCGAAACGGTCGTATAAGCAGGGAGATCGCATCCGGGCTTATTTGCAGGAAGTGCGCCGCGAGGCTAGGGAAAGCGGCAAGTTCCGTGATGCCCAGCTGATCTTGAGCCGGACCTGTAACGAATTTTTGATCAAGCTGTTTGAGATGGAGGTTCCCGAAATCGCCGAAGGAATCGTCAAGATCATGGGCGCCAGCCGGGAACCGGGGTTCCGGGCCAAGATCGCGGTGTCCTCCATCGAATCGGATGTGGATCCGGTGGGCGCCTGCGTCGGCCTCAAGGGGTCGCGGGTTCAGAATGTGGTGCAGGAGCTGCAGGGCGAGCGGATCGATATTGTGCCCTGGAGCCCTGATCCGGCCAAATATGTGTACAATGCCCTAGCGCCGGCGGAAGTGTCGATGGTCATTATCGAAGACGAGCGGAAAACCATGCTGGTGGTGGTGCCCGACGATCAACTCTCTTTGGCCATCGGCCGTCAGGGGCAGAATGTTCGCTTGGCGTCCCGGCTGCTGAACTGGAAGATTGACGTCAAGAGTGACTCCCGCTACGCCAACCTGGAGAATGCCGGCTATCGCAGCTTGCTTGAGGTCGACGGCATGGACGAAGGCTTGGCCGACCGGCTGCTCGCCGCCGGAATAGCCACGGCCGGCCTGCTGGCTGGGATGGAAACCGAGAAGTTGATGGCCCTGGCGCGCCTGGATGAGGAAAAAGCCAAGACGCTGCGGGAAAAGGCCGCCCTGGTGCAACCGCCTGAATCTGCCGCGGCGTCGGAGGATGGGCCGGCCTGATGCGGCGAGGGCATGTCCCGCTGCGGACCTGTCGGGGCTGCGGCCGCAAGGGGCCTCAGTCCGAGATGCTGCGTTTTATCGTGGCCGGAGGAGCGCTGCTCGCGGATCAGCACAGCGCCCTGGCTGGTCGAGGAATATACTGCTGCAACCACACTACCTGCCGTGAACGGTTAGCAAAAAGCAAAAAAATCCGGAAACGGATTGATCATGCCGGGCGGGGGACAGAGGAAGGGAGCGTTTGATGAGCAAGGTTCGTATATACGATCTCGCCAAGGAGTTCGGACTCAAGAGCAAGGAACTGGCGGATAAGCTGATCGCAATGGGCTATGCCATTGCCAGCCCCAGTTCGAGCGTTGACGATGATGTGGCCGCAGATATTCGCAGAAAACTGACGGGCAATGCCGCGCCCGACTCGGGACGGATCGAGCTGAAAAACAGGCCCGAACCCACTGCCAAGGGCACAACCGTGATCCGGCGTCGTTCCAGGGCGGATAAGGAGGAGGCGGCCAAGAAGCAAGAAGAGGCCGAAGCGCTTGCCCTGGAAGCCGAGGTTCAGGCTTTGGAGGCTCGGTTGCAGGAAAAAACGGTGTCCGCAGAGGCGCAACAGCCGGCTCAGGCCGAAGAGGCCTCCGCGCAGCCCCAGACAGAGGAGTCGCCGCGTGAGGAAGTAGAGGCCGGGGAGGCGATCGCCGAGCGGCAACCGGCGGCGGCTGAATCCGCGTCCGCTGAGACCGGGACGGGCGAGCCCGAAGCCAGGGAAGCGGCCGAGGAAATGCGCAAAGAGACTGGTGGTTCGCGAGCCGCCAAGCCGGAGTCACAGCCTGGGGCCAAAGACGTTGCCGAGGAAGAAGCGAGAAAACCGAAGCAGTTGGCCAAGGTGGTGGGCCGAGTGGTCATTCCTGTCCCGGAAAAGCGGGTGAAGCCGGTTCAGAAAAAAACAACGCGGCCGCCATCTCGTCCGGCGCCCGGAGAAATTCCGGTGGACGTTCCGGTCGCCAAGGACGAGGCGGCGCGGGGCGACAAGAGCAAGAAAAAAAGCAGCAAGCGGGTGGTTGCCGTTCAGACGGACGAGGAGGATCTCGGCAGAAAGGGCGCCAAGGGGCAGAAAAAGGGGAAAGGCCGGATCGATTTCACCCCGGATGGCGACCTCGAATTCATGCGGCCTCGCAAGGGTAAGAGAAAGAAAGAGGGCGGCAAGAAGGAACTTTTGCTGTCGCAGGTGGCCGAAACCAAGGCGATCAAGCGGCGGATCAAGGTGGTGTCCACCATCAGTGTCGGCGACCTGGCTAAACGGATGGCCATCAAGGCCAGCGAAGTGATTGCCGCCCTGATGCGTCTGGGGGTGCTGGCCACCCTCAACCAGGCCTTGGATGTCGATACCGCCGCCCTGGTGGCGGCCGACTTCGGCTACGAGGTCGAACAGGCCATGACCGAGGAACTGGAACTGGAAGCATTGCGGGAGCAGGAGAACGAGATGGGAGGCGAGGCCCTGCCCCGGCCGCCGGTGGTCACGGTCATGGGCCATGTCGATCACGGCAAAACCTCGATTCTCGACGCCATTCGCAAGACCGACGTGGCAACGGGCGAGGCGGGCGGCATCACCCAGCATATCGGCGCCTACCATGTGCAGGCCCCCTCGGGTGACCTGACCTTCGTCGATACGCCCGGCCACGCCGCTTTTACCGAGATGCGTTCGCGGGGCGCCAAGGTCACCGACATCGTCGTCCTGGTCGTGGCCGCCGACGACGGCGTCATGGACCAGACCAAGGAGGCCATTGCCCATGCCAAGGCCGCCGACGTGCCCCTGGTGGTGGCGGTCAACAAGATCGACAAGGACAATGCCGATCCCGACCGGGTCCGCCGGGAATTGAGCGACTTCGGTCTCATCCCCGAGAGTTGGGGCGGAACCACCATCTACTGCGAGACCTCGGCCAAGAAGGGCATCGGAATCGAGGAACTGCTGGAATCGATCCAGCTCCAGGCGGAAATCCTCGAGTTGCGGGCCGATCCCGGCCGACGGGCCAAGGGAACGGTCATCGAGGCGCAACTGCACAAGGGACGGGGGCCGGTGGCCACGGTCCTGGTGCAGGAAGGCACCTTGCGGCCGGGCGACAATTTCGTG
>WRFD01000194.1 GCA_009778955.1 Desulfobulbus sp. | reverse complement strand
GTGATGTATTTATTATATTTTATCAATTAATTTCAAAATGTTAAATGATTTTCCATGGACGGCTCGATAGCTGAGATTCAGTGGGAATCAAAAAAATATTCACCAAAAAAAAGCCAATCCCCAGGTGGGGATCGGCCTTGGGTCAAAACAGGCGGACAGCCTGCTCAGAAGGGGATCTTGGGGAACGGTCGCGGGGCAGCCGAGGGTTCCTGCTGCTCTACTGGCTCGCTGCCCTCGCTGGCAGTGGCGGCTCCGAGCAGAACCAGATCCACCCGCCGGTTCTGCTTCCGCCCCTCCTCGGTGCTGTTGTCGGCTACCGGACGGTATTCGCCGTAGCCGGTGATTGATATCTTTTCCGGGTTCACGCCGTGCCGGTCCATGAAGTATCGGGCAAGGCTGGTGGCGCGTCCGGTCGACAATTCCCAGTTCGACGGGAAAACGGCCGAACGCATGGGGATATTGTCGGTGTGCCCCTCAAAGCTGATCTCGTTGTTGTAGGGCGCCAGAGTTTCGGCCATCTTGGCCAGCAGCTCATAGGAAGAGGGCTTGAGGGTTGCGCTGCCCGAATCGAAGAAACCGGCTTCCTTCATGCTGATCACCAGGCCCCGTTTGGTGAGTTCGACCTGCATCTTGTCCTGGGCATCCTTTTCGACCAGGAATTTTTCCAGCGTAACCAGCATCTCCTTGAAATCCTTCCTGGTTGCCTGGGTCTTGATCGTGGTGTCGTTCTTGGGTTTCTGTTTCTCGATGTTTCTCTGCATCCGCACCGACGGAATGGGCATCATGTCGGCTTTGTTCATGATCTGCGGCCGGCCCGAGGTGGTGCCGGTGGTGACGCCGAACGCGGTCCGGTAGGAAGCGGCGACCTGGTCCACCTTCTTCTTATCGGTTTGTGACATGGCGTACAGGGTGACGAACACCGCAAACAGCAAGGTGATGAAGTCCCCGTAGGAGACCAGCCATCTCTCGTGGTTGGGTGGTTTTTCCGGCGCTTTTTTGCGTGCCATGTTACTTCTTGCCTCCTTCTTCTTCGGCAGAGGGTTTGCCGCCATGACCACCCAGATACGATTTCAGGCGTTCCTCGATAAAACGCGGGTTTTCTCCGTTTTGAATGGCGACGATGCCCGCAATGATAATCTCTTTGCGGATCGATTCATCCTTGATGCGGTGTTTGATCTTGGTGGCGGAGGGCAGGCAGAAGATGTTGGCCACGATCAGGCCATAGATGGTGGCAACGAAGGCAACGGCGATACCGGCGCCCAGTTTGGACGTATCCTCCAGGTTGCTCATGACGTGGATCAAACCGAGCACCGCGCCGATGATGCCTATGGTCGGCGCATAGCCGCCAGCCGCCTCATAGAATTCAGCGCTCATCTTGGCGTGTTCTTCGGATGCTCCCAGGTCGATTTCCATCAACTCCCTGATATCCTTCGGTTCGACGCCATCGACCGAGAGCGAGATGGCTTTTTTCATGAACCGGTCCTTGTGGTTTTGGGCATCCTGCTCCAAGGCGATAATGCCGTTTTTTCTCGCCTTGGCCGCATATCCGCAGATTTCGATAATGAGATCGTCATTTTTCGGCGCGGAGCCGATCAGTTTCTTGACATCCTTGAGGGCGCCGATCGCGATCTCCATCGGGAAACTGACGAAAGCCGCGCCAAAGGTGCCGCCCAGAACGATGAGGGCGGCGGTGGGTTGTACAAGGGCGGTGAGATGCAGGCCCTCCAAGGCGGCGCCGCCAATGATGGCGCCAACGCCCATGACCAAGCCAATGATGGTTGCAATATCCATAGCGTTGCTGGGTGTACCGACTGTAAAGGGTAAAGAGTCGTTGTCCGTCGATTGTCTCGGAAAGACTACGATATGCCCATTGTATGAGAAGCAGCGGCGATACAAAAGGAAAAAAAGAACAGGCGCAGGGCCATCCGTCCGCCTCCTGTCCGCCGGGCAAGGGTCAAAATGGATGCGCCCGTTTTGGTCAGGACGGCGGCTCCGTCCCCACGGGAGCGGCGACGGCATCGTCGAGGTCGGGCTGCTGCCGCGACAGCCGCATGAGCTGAACGCGATAGGCCATGATTTTGTCGACGATCTCCTCGGGCTTTTCCCGAACGATCATGTGATCGGCGTTGATCATCACAATGATCGTGTCAGGTTTCTCCTCAATGCTCTTGATCAGGTCGGGATTGAGGTAGAATTCCGAATTGTTGAGCTTGGTGAGTTTAATCATGGCATGGGCCAAGGGCTGATGCATGGCACCGCTGGCTACAAAAAGCAACCGACCGTTCCCAACGTGGAAAACCGCGGATGGAATGGCCGGCTTGCAGGCCAAGCCGGTTGTTGCCGAGAAGAGAAGACGCCGAATTGTTTATTTCTCCACCTCGAATTTGATCAGGGTCTGGTCTGCCTCCACCGCCTGCCCCTTGTCCACCAGGACCTCGGCAACGACGCCGTCCACCGGCGAGGCCACGCCGCTCTCCATTTTCATCGACTCCAGGATCACTAGATTCTGGCCGCGGAAGACGCGTTCGCCCTTTTGGGCCAGCACATCCACCACCAGGCCCGGCATGGGACAGAGCAGGATGTTGTTGAGCGACGTGTCGACCTTCAGGGGCATGAATTGCATCATCTCCCATTCTTTCGGGGTGTAGACTTCGAACAGACGGGAAATGCCGTTGAAGCTCATGAAGATGAAGGATTCCGCGAAGCGGATGCGGAACCGGTAGGCCTGGCCGTTGATGTTCAGTTTCAGGCGGCGGCGAAAGAATTCGAAGGTGGGGATCTTGACCCGATGAATGGAGCCGTCCACCCGGATGGAGCAGATTTCGCCGCTGACCGGCGGGCCTTCCAGGACCACTTCGAACAAATCCTCCTGGCACCGGACCTTGTACTGGTGCATCTTGCCCAGATCGCGTTTGCCGCCGATGTCGGAAACCATGTGGAGCAGGGATTCGCGGACCGCCACCGTGCGGTTGTGGTAGATCAGGGTGGCTGCCAGAGCCGCCAGTTGCAGAGATTGCAGCGAGGGCGCGCGTTTTGACACACCGCCGTCAAAGTGCTGGTCGATGAAGCCGGTGGTCAACGCGCCTTCGGCGAACTCGGGCAGGCAGAGCACGCTGGTGACGAAGTCGATATTGGTGGAGACTCCTTCGATGTGGTAGCCGTTCAGCGCTTCAATCAGCATGCGCCGGGCGTCTTCCCTGGTCTTGCCGTGGCAGATCAGCTTGGCCAGCATGGAGTCATAGTAGACGTCGACCTTGCCGCCGATGTTGACGCCGGAATCCACCCGGATGCCATTGCCGCGCGGAGCGGCGTAGCGGGTGATCATGCCGGTGGAGGGAATGAAGCCGCGGGAGGGTTCTTCGGCGCAGATCCGGGCCTCGATGGCCCAGCCGTTGAAGGTGATGCCGCCCTGGTCAAAGGGCAGCGGCTCGCCGAAGGCGATGCGGAGCTGCAGTTCAACCAGGTCAAGGCCGGTGACCATCTCGGTGACCGGATGCTCCACCTGGAGACGGGTGTTCATCTCCAGGAAATAAAAATTGTGCTGGGCATCCATGACAAACTCGACCGTGCCGGCGTTGACGTACTTGGCCTGGCGAGCCAGATCGCAGGCCGCCCGCCCCATCCGCTCGCGCAGTTCGGGGGAAACCGCTGGTGAGGGCGATTCCTCGATCACCTTCTGATAGCGGCGCTGGATGGAGCATTCGCGCTCGCCTAGGTACACCACATGTCCCTGATTGTCGGCCAGAACCTGGATCTCTATGTGCCGCGGCTGCTCAATGTAGCGCTCGACAAAGACCCGGGTGTCGTTGAAGGCCTTGAGGGTTTCCTTGCGGCTGGCCGCCAGAGCCTCCTTCATGTCTTCAGGTTTGCGGACAATGCGCATGCCCTTGCCGCCGCCGCCCGCCGCCGGTTTGAGCAGCACCGGGTAGCCGATCCCGTCTGCGACGGCAATAGCCTCATCTTCATCCTTGATCGCCTCAATGGTGCCGGGGATGACCGGCACGCCGGCGTTTTTGGCCAGTTCCTTGGATGTGATCTTGTCGCCCATGACGTCGATGACCTCGGCCGGCGGGCCGATGAGCACCAGCCCGGCTTCTTGGATCGCCTTGGCAAAATCGGCCTTCTCGGAAAGGAAACCGTAGCCGGGGTGGATGGCCTGGGCGCCGGTAGCCTTGGCCGCCGCGATGATCTTGCCGATGTCGAGATAGGATTTCTGCGACGGTGATTCGCCGATGTGCACCGCTTCGTCGGCCAAGTGCCGATGCAGGCTGCGGCTGTCAGCGTCGGAGTAGACGGCCACGGTGTTAATGCCCAGACGATTGCAGGTACGGATGATGCGGATAGCAATTTCACCGCGGTTGGCAATGAGAATCTTATTAAACATGGCGTGCCTCACAGGGGAATATTTCCGTGTTTGCGATCCGGGCCCTTGGTTTTCTTGCTGTCAAGCATCTGCAGCGTACGGATCAGATGCGAACGGGTATCGCGCGGGAAGATGACGTCATCGATATAACCCCGCTGCGCGGCAAGGAAGGGGTTGGCGAAGGTACGGCGATATTCTTCCATTTTCCCGTTGAGCACGGCCTCGGGATCATCGGCGGAATAGATTTCCTTGCGGTGGATGACTTCGGCTGCGCCCTTGGGGCCCATGACCGCGATTTCGGCGGTCGGCCAGGCATAGTTGACATCACAGTGAATGTGCTTGGAGTTCATCACCAGGTAGGCGCCGCCGTATGCCTTGCGGATGATCACCGAGATACGCGGCACCGTGGCCTCGGTGAAGGCGTAGAGCAGCTTGGCGCCATGGCGGATGATGCCGCCGTGCTCCTGATCCGGACCGGGCATGAAACCGGGCACGTCGACCAGGGAGATCAGCGGGATGCTGAAGGCGTCGCAG
>WRFD01000193.1 GCA_009778955.1 Desulfobulbus sp. | reverse complement strand
TTCAGGAGTGGCTGGGCGATGCACCGTGAAGAGCTGGCCGCGGTCGCGGCCGAACATCAACGCCACCTCGACACCTTTGCCCACCACATCCTGGTCTGTGCCGGATTGGGGTGCCCGGGCAACCAGGCGATCGTCGCCGCCCTGCGCCGCGAGATCGCCAAGCAAAAGCTCCAAAATCAAGTGCTGGTGCGCAAGACCGGCTGCATGGGGTTGTGCGCCCTTGGCCCGCTCGTCCTGGTTCTGCCCGGCGAGATCACCTACCAAACCGTGAGCCCGGACGATGCCGCCGACATCGTCGCCTCGCTGGGACAGGAGCCGGTCGAGCGCCTGCGCCTGCCTCCGGACCTCCCCTTTTTGACCCGCCAGCACAAAAATGTGCTGGCCCTGTCCGGCCGGATCGATCCGGAAAACATCCGCGATTACATCGCCGCCGGCGGGTACGGTGCGCTGTGCGCCGCGCTTGCCGACATGCGGCCGGTCGATGTCGTCCGCTGCATCCAGAAAAGCGGGTTGCGCGGTCGCGGCGGCGCGGGTTACCCAACCGGCCTGAAATGGGCCACCGTGGCCAAGGCTCCCGGCAACAGGAAATATCTGATCTGCAACGGCGACGAGGGCGACCCCGGCGCCTTCATGGACCGCTCCATTCTCGAGAGCACGCCCCATGCCGTGCTGGAAGGGATGATCATCGCCGCCTATGCCGTGGGCGCCAGCCAGGGATACATCTATGTGCGGGCCGAATATCCCCTGGCCATCAAGCGGCTCAAGTTGGCCATCCGCGAGGCGGAGTGCAGAAACCTGCTCGGCCACTCCATCTGTGGTTTGAGCTTTGACCTCACCATCCAGATCCGATTGGGCGCCGGCGCCTTTGTCTGCGGCGAGGAGACCGCCCTGATCGAATCGGTCGAGGCCCACCGGGGCATTCCCCGCCCCCGGCCGCCTTATCCGGCGGAAAAGGGCCTCTGGGGCTGCCCCACCCTGATCAACAATGTAGAGACCTATGCCAACATCCCGCCGATCGTCGAGCGCGGGCCGGGCTGGTTCTCCGCCTTAGGCACGGACCGCAGCAAAGGCACCAAGGTCTTTGCCCTGACCGGCAAGATCCGTCATGCCGGCCTGGTCGAAGTGCCCATGGGAATGAGCCTGCGCGAGATCATCTTCGATATCGGCGGCGGCATTCCCGACGGCCGCGCCTTCAAGGCCGTACAGACCGGCGGGCCCTCGGGCGGCTGTATTCCGGAGGAGTTTCTCGACACCCCAGTCAGTTACGAAAGCTTGAATGAGCTGGGCTCGATCATGGGCTCAGGCGGCATGATCGTCATCGATGAAACGTCCTGCATGATCGACGTGGTCAAGTATTTCATGGAATTCAGCATGGAAGAGTCCTGCGGCAAATGCGTGCCCTGCCGGGTGGGAACGGTCCAGGTCCATCGCCTTCTCACCCGTTTTCAGGAGCGGCGGGCCACTGCCGCCGATCTTGCCATGCTGGAAGACCTGTGCGACCTGATCCAGCACGCCAGCCTCTGCGGGCTGGGTCAGTCGGCCCCCAATCCCGTATTGAGCACCTTGCACCATTTCCGCCAGGAATATCTCGACCGGATAGTGCCGGCCGAGCCGACCACGGAGGGACAGGCATGACCGCGCCGATCCTCACCCTGACCATAGACGGCCGGCAGGTGAGCGGCCTAGCCTCGGAAACCGTCCTCCAGGTGGCCAGGGAAAACGGGATCGCCATCCCGACCCTCTGCTTTCTAGAGGGGCTGTCAGCCGCCGCTTCCTGCCGGCTGTGCATGGTCGAGCTCGAAGGCAGCCCCAGGCTGCATCCAGCTTGCATCACCCCTATCCAGGAAGGCCTGGTGGTCACCACCCAGTCGGAGCGGTTATTCAACTATCGCCGGGCCATCGTCCAGTTGCTCTTTTCCGAACGCAACCACGTCTGCGCGGTCTGCATTGCCAACGGTCACTGCGAGCTGCAGGAGTTGGCCAAAGAATTCGACATCGACCACATTGCCTTCCCCTGCCGCCACCCGGCCCTTGAGGTTGACGCCTCCCACAACCGCTTTGTCCTCGACCATAACCGCTGCGTGCTGTGCACCCGCTGCGTCCGGGTCTGCGACGAGATCGAGGGCGCCCACACCTGGGACGTGAAAAACCGGGGCATCCACAGTCAGATCGTCGCCGATCTCGACACCCCTTGGGGCGCTGCCGCGACCTGTACCGGCTGCGGCAAATGCGTCCATGTCTGCCCCACCGGCGCCCTGGCCGAAAAGGGCAAATCAATGGCGGAAGTGCGGCAAAAACGCCCTTTTCTCCCCTATCTGGTGGCCAATCGGGCCGAGGAACGAAAATGAGCAAACCGCGCCTGGCCACCCTCTGGCTCGACGGCTGCTCCGGCTGCCACATGTCGCTTCTGGATATGGACGAACGGCTGCTGGAACTGGCGGCGCAGGTGGTCTTCGTCTACAGCCCCTTGGTCGACGCCAAGCACTTTCCCGAGCGGGTGGATGTGGTCTGCATCGAGGGCGCGGTCTCCACTGATGAAGACGAGGCCCTGTTGCGGCTTGTCCGCCAGCGGAGCAAAGTGCTGATCGCCATGGGCGACTGCGCGGTCACCGGCAATGTGCCGGCGATGCGCAACCCTTGGGGCGCAGAGACCATGCTTAAGGCCGTTTACCAGGAAAGCCGGGCGCTCGCGCCGCAGATCCCGGTGGAGACGTTGCCGCGTCTGCACGACCAGGCCCTGCCCCTGCACCATTTTGTGCCGGTCGACCTCTTCATCCCCGGCTGTCCGCCCGCCGCCGACACGCTGTTCGCCGCGCTCGGCGCCTTGCTGGCCGGCGCCGCCGACGGCCTGCGGCTTGACAGCCGGTTCGGCGCCTAGGAGATTGCCATGCAGCAGATCACCATCGAACCGGTCAGCCGCATCGAGGGGCACGCCTCCATTCGTCTTTTTCTGGATGAGGACGGCCGGGTCCAGGATGCCCGTTTTCAGGTCAATCAGTTCCGCGGCTTCGAACAGTTCATGGTCGGCCGGCCCTTCTTCGAGATGCCCGCCCTCACGGCCCGCACCTGCGGCATCTGTCCAGTCAGCCACGAGCTGGCGTCGGCCAAGGCCTGCGACCAGTTGCTGGCAGTCACCATCCCGGCGGTCGCGGCCAAGCTGCGCCGCCTGCTGAACTTGGCCCAACTCATCCAGTCACATGCGCTGAGCTTTTTCTATCTTACCGCGCCGGACCTCCTTTTGGGCATGGACCATCCGCCGGAGACCCGCAACTTTTTCGGCCTGGCCGCCATCGACCCTCAATTCGCCCGCGACGGCATCCGGCTGCGCCAATTCGGCCAGCAGGTGATCGAGCGCCTTGCCGGGCGGCGCGTCCACCCTTCCTGGGTGGCGCCCGGCGGCGTCAACTCGCCGCTGTCCGCGCCTGCACGGGAGGCCATGCTCGCCGAATTGCCGGAGATCATCTCCCTGATCCAGGCCCACCTGAACCGATTCAAACAGACCCTTGATCGCCACCAGGAGCATATCCGCGTCTTTGCCCACTTCCCTAGCCTGTTTCTCGGGCTGACCAACGAGGCCGGCACCCTTGAGCACTATGACGGCCGGCTGCGGTTCATCAATGCCGACGGCGCTCCCGTGGCCGACGACCTCGATCCCGGCGCGTACCAGCAGGCCATCGGCGAGGCCGTCGAGCCTTGGACCTATCTCAAATCCACCTATTACCTGCCCCACGGCTATCCGCAAGGCATGTACCGGGTGGGACCGCTGGCCCGTCTCAACCTCGCCGACCGCTGCGGCACCGAGCTGGCGGACCAGCATCTGGCCCTGTTCCGAGCCCTGGCATCCGGACCGGCGCTCAGCACCTTTCACGCCCACTACGCCCGCCTGATCGAAACCCTGTACGCGGCGGAACAAATCGAGCGACTGCTGGCCGAGCCGGACATCCTCGACCAACGGGTCCGGGCCGTGGCCGGGGTCAACAACCTGGAAGGGGTCGGCATTGCCGAGGCCCCGCGCGGCACCCTGATCCACCACTACAAGGTCAACGAGGACGGCCTGATAGAGTGGGTCAACCTGATCATCGCCACCGGCCACAACAACCTGGCCATGCAGCGGGGCATTCTCCAGGCGGCGCAACACTTCCTCGACAACGCCACGCTCCACGAGGGCCTGCTCAACCGGATCGAGGCGGTGATCCGCACCTTCGATCCTTGCCTGGCCTGCTCCACCCACGCGGTTGGCGCCATGCCGCTGACCATCGAACTCATCGGCCCGGACGGCAGCCTGATCGACCGCATCCGGCGCTGATCTGTCCCGGCCAGGCGAAACCTATCCGGGCGGCATGCGATGCCGCCCGCAATCATCCGGGATTATTTTGGGCTCACGGCCTAAAGTTCGGCTTAGTTCTCAAATTCCGCATTCTTAAATTTGAGCACATTACAGTTTTCCTTCACGGCGCACTGGAGGACATCGCCAAAGCCGGTGGGGGATTCGGCCTGAATCTCGACGGAGATCTTCACCTTCACGTCGGGGTGCAGGGTGAATTGCTGGACGACTTCGTCCGCTAGATCAGCAAACTGCCTCTTAGCCTGAATCGGATCGAGGTCGATGCTGGCGTAGAACTGTTTCTTGGGCACCTCTAAAAACCCAAACCGCCACACAAGATAAAAAAGGGGGCTGAAGTACGTATTTATACTTTTATTTTATACACAAATAGTGTATTATCTCATTGTAAAAATGATGAAATTTGTACACACGGCTCCTGTAAAATAAAAGTGCAATAGTTGAGCGCCATGAAACAGCTGAATTTTTTCGCCGAAGCAAAACGACTCCGCCGCTTGTCCACGATAGGCGATCCCTTGGAAAAAATGGCCCTGACGGTGGATTTCGAGGAGTTTCGTCCGCTCTTGGAAACAGCGTTTCCCAAACGCCTTGCTGGACAGGGAGGCAG
>WRFD01000192.1 GCA_009778955.1 Desulfobulbus sp. | reverse complement strand
GCGGGGAAAACTTGAGGTAATTCCTACCCAATCTGCCTCGAGAAGCTTGAACTGCAAGGGGTTCAAGGTCTTCATGCGCCGATTGAATCGGCGGCAAACCTGGCTCAGGTAGAAATCAAGATAGGGCTGAAGGAAACAGCCCGTCTTTGGCGTGATTTATAAATTTTTAATAGTATCATGAATGTGACCGCACCCAACAGTCAGGAACGCTGGGCCGACCCGGTCAAAGTGTTTGATGGCGGGCATGGCGGCGAAGAATTCCACCGCCTCATCCACTTCCATGCGCAGCACATCGCCGATGTTTTTGCCGCGCCACGTCACCGCTTGCGTTTCGGGGTTAAAACGCGCGCCGTGGCAAACCTCGCAGGGCACTTTCACGTCCGGCAGAAAGCTCATTTCGATGGTGCGCAGGCCCTGTCCTTCGCAGGCCGGGCAGCGCCCTTCGACGTTTTCAGGTTGTGCAGGCAGGCGCCTTTCAGCGTGGGACAGGCACCACCCGCGTCGACCGGCCGGCGCGCTTTCACCGGGAAGCGTAGCCTGGTGCGCCCCTTCCGGTCAGCGCCAGCCTCCTTGCTTTCAACCTAAAAACGGCACGGGTTTAGCACGCGTTAGGTGCCGAGTTCTCTGCCTATTTGATGAACGCCAGTACGCGCATGAAAACATTGGAGGCTTCGGCGGACAGGCGCGGCGCTTCGGTCAGACCCAGACGAAGGCGTGCACTAAACGACAATTCCTCGTTCAGCGCCGCGATGGTGGTGCTCCAGTCGGGATCAGGCGGCGGCGTGTTTTTGTGCACCGCACCTGAAGGCTGCAATTCGGCGAACCAGCGGCCCAGAACGCCGGCCAGCAGTTCCAGCGCTTTGGCCTCCAAGGTAAAACTGGGCAGATCCCGAGCCAGATCCTGAAGCACGGACAAGTCCACGCCAATATCCAGCATGTCAATGAACACGCCGCGGATGCATTTTTCCAACAGCAGCTTGCCCGTCCAGGCCGGATCGTTGGCGTGCTCAATCAGGCTGCTCACTAGCTCGCGGCCAGCGGCGTAGGCTTGTGGTATCCCGTCAACCCTTTGGGCATCCCATACGCCGTCGCCAAGCTGCTCAAGGCAGTACATGATTTCGTCCTGTTCAAAATTTTGCTGTTGAATCCATTGCCAAGCTGACGCCAGTCCCTCAAGGCGCCAAAGATAGCGGGCGGCCTGTCCGGCGTGCCAAGCCCTGGCAAAGCCGTTTATCTGAAGCGATAGCGCTGTCTGGTGAGCCGCTAGCGCCTCAGGCCAGCGGTAAAGCGTTCCAAATGACCAACCAGTTCTTTCACAGATATCATCATATACTTTGTCCCGTTTTGCTGAGGCGGCTTGGTCGGCAATAAGCGCCAACGCCTTTTGTGCCGATTGCAACGCTTTCTGTTCTTGATTGTGTGCAGAGAATACACAGGATTGCCTATATAACAGGATTGCACGCTCCAAAGCACAATCTGCCGTATCCGGCAGCACATCAAGTAACCGACCCAAAAATTGCTGACATTCGTCAAGCCATCCACTTTCGAATGCATTATCTATGGAGGTTTGTAATTTATCGAAAGTATTTGAAGCCAACTTATCGCCTCGCTGGACACGAGCCAGCCATTCAACAGCGTATGCGGCTGTCCTGACTATTATGTAGTCAGCTTTAACCCAGTCACCATAAATTTGCTTTAAATTTATTCGCCGCCAGCCCTCCAGCCAAGGATATTTCCATTCATTGGCATTTATTTCTCTTGATTGTTGAATATATTTACGCTCTCTATCATCTTTTTCCAGTTTTACAATCTCTGCTTTTTTATATTCAAACATCTCTATTAGCTCATCCCATTGAAAGCGAGAACGCGATGGTATTGCACGAAGGACAAGCAACTTTTCTACTGTATTTAAGCTCAAGCTGCCCATCACAAGCTCGGCAAGATTTTTTCCGTCATACGACGAATCGCCGAAAGCCGGGGAGTAATACTTGGCTATGAGCAGCGCATCATCCTTGGCCTTGCGCATGGCTGAATCTGAAGGAAACATCTCCATCAAATCAAGAAAATTTTCCTTGGGACGACCCATCTTGAGGCGCTGCTCCAGATCGAGCGGATCGATGCCCGCTTCTATCAAGGGTCTGATCATAATCCCGTATTTTTCACGATAGCCTTGCTCTTCACGCTGGACAAGCTCTTCCATGAGTCGCACGTCGGCATTTTCACCTTGGCTAGAAAAACGCTCCACGTAACGCAGCTTGTCCTTGAAGCTGATCATGTCTGCCAGCAAGTCGGCCATCACGGCCAGACGGCTGCGCTGGCCGGGCTGGATGTGGCGCATTCGATACCATTCAGCAAACAGCCGGTCCGCCACCCGATAAAGCGTTTCTTTCTGTCCTTTGGGACGATCGGCATGTAAATAGCCAACTTCCAGTAGCTTGGCAAAGGCTTTGGAAATGTCGCTTTGGCGTGCGCCGACACGTACCGCAAGCTGCGTTTGCGAACAAGGCTCCCCATCGCGAATGAGCGCATCAAACAGGATTTCGGATTTTTTTGGCAGCTCGTCCAGCAAATCACGGTAGTAATCGGATATCCAGTCGATGGTGGCGTTGAGATCGTTACTGGCCTCGACGATATCCTGCTGGTCAAGAACGGCTGCGGCCACAATGGCCGCTATGCGGGCATTGCCGCCGGTGTAGCGGCTGTAGGCGTCGATGCGCGCCAATTGCCCTGCCGTGGGCGTGCAGCCTGACAAGCGCGCCCTTTTTTCCAGGTATTTGCGGTGTGTGTCGCCATTCCAATTGGAAAGAATGCGTTTTTCAAACTGCTGGAAAAAAGGATCGTTGTAGTTGTTATCGAAACTGCCATCCACGGCCGTGGCAAGGATCAGAATGCGCGTTTCACGCTCCATGAGTTTGCGCAGCAGGGAGGCGGAGACTTCATCGGAAAAAATTTCATCGAATAACTGCGCAAAGTTCTCAATGCCCACGATGAGCAGCGGCTCGGAAAAGGCCGTCAGCAATTGTGCAAGTGATTCTTCCCAGGACTTTTCTGGATCTTCAGTCTGCCATTTTGCCGATTTACCAGCCTTGCCTTCGACCGTGCGGCGAATCTCATTGAGCAGATCGTGCGGCGCACGAACGTTGCGCAATTCTTCCGGCAGCAGCACAAACCGGACATTGGGGAAGGTTTGGGCCACCTTGATTTGTACATAGCGCAAGAAAAAAGATTTTCCCGCGCCGCGCTGCCCCGTTAACAGCCAATGGGCGCCCGCCGTGGGTCTTATGGGGCTTTCCATGCGTTGCCTGACAAACTCAAAAAAATCAAACAGCAGTTCATCCCGCCCGGTGGCAAGGCGCACGACTGTTTCATCAGCCATTTCCCGAGGATTGAACCAAGGAATATGAGGGTTGTTGCCAGATGCATTCATGGTGTTTCACTACCCATTACGCCATGCCACGCTCGTTACGCCACCATAGGCGCAGGGCGTTCAGTGTGAAACGATAGCCGTGGCCCGGTGCCTCTTCGATGAACATGTCGTATTTCAACTTGGTCAGCACCCGGTTGTATACGCGTGGAAAATTTCGGGTGTCGATGGGAGCGCCGGTTTCCACAGCTTGCGCCAACTGGTCCAGCAATTGCTCGGCGCAGGGCAATTCGGCGTCAGGGTAGTTGTTGCTCAGGCGTTCGCGGAATTGTTCGATGAAAGTGCGACGGATGGCAGGAAGAACCTCGTTTTCCATCACCACGTCCACATTGTCTGCTGCGCTCAGGACACGGAGGTAATGAACGCTCGTGTTGAGAAACGAGGGAATGTAATCAGGCAGATAATCCAGAGCGACATCGATTTTGGTCACTACCTTGGAATTGGCAAGATGGGTTTGCAGATAGCTGTGGGCTTCATCCCGGTTGAAGGGAAGAATGCTTTCCCTGTGCAAACCGCCCAATACGGTGTGCGGAATGGCGTGAAGGGAAAGCAGGTTTTCCAGGCTGATCGAGCCACTGAGCAGCATCGGGATGCCGCCGTCACGCAGCTTGCGGAGCATGGCCAAAGCGACGGTGATCTCTTCGACTGGAACCTGACGGTTCAGCAGGTTTTTCAGCATGAAAGGAAACTCGTCGATGGCAAAAAAAGCGATCTCGCCGGCAACTGAGGGGTCTTTCTGCGCTTGCAGCATGGCGTTGGCGATGGGTTCCCAATAGCGAATGAGCGCGGCTTCGGTGTCGGGTTCGCGCAGATCAACGACGTCGATGCGATCGACGTGACGGCGCACCCAATTCATGAGCCTGTCGGGAAGCGAGGGTAGAAAACCGACCATGCGTCTCAGGAATGGGGTGGGGATGCTATCCAGCAACTCGCTGTAGAACTGGTAAAGGCTGGTGTAACTGGATACGTCCAGATGAACCACCTTGCCGGGGCCAGTGTGCCGCCGGATGATCTCATTCATCAGCATGGTCTTGCCGATCCTGCGGATGCCCACCAGCAGAACGCTCTCTTTGTGCTGCAAGGCGTTCTGAATGCGCAGCAGTTCCCGGTCGCGAAACATGAAGTCACTCATCGTCGTCACCTCCTAAGGATCATGTAATTCATATGAATTATGATTCATATGAATCATAATTCATATGAATATCATTGCCGCATGTGGGGTCTTGTCGAACGTGGAATGCGCCTGGACGAGAGTCAACTGGGGCGTTCAAGCCGCTGATGGGCGGCGCACTGGCCGGTTTAGGCCTTTACTTTTATTTCCCCAGACGCCAATACCGGAGCGAGGACTTGGCCGGTGTGGGTGCCGGCGCGGACTACGGCTTCGGGGGTGCCGGCGGCGGCAATGCGGCCGCCGGCATCGCCGCCGCCGGGGCCCAGATCGATCACCCAGTCGGCTTCGGCGATCAGGTCCAGGTCGTGCTCGATGACCAGCACGCTCTGACCGCCATCGACCAGGCGATGCAGCATGTGGATGAGTTTTTCCACGTCCTGCATGTGCAGG
>WRFD01000191.1 GCA_009778955.1 Desulfobulbus sp. | reverse complement strand
GTAGGCGCAGGCTGTCGTTGCAAAAAAAAACCAATATGACGCTGAGTTGCGTCAAGAGCTAGGTCAAAGTTCGGTTTAGGGAAGAACAGCGGGTTTCACGTCGTCCTTAACCGCAACAAACAATCTCTGACCCTGAACCTCAAGCAACGGGAAGGCAAGCAGATTTTCAAGCGGCTGGCCGAGACGGCCGGCGTGGTCCTGGAAGGATTCCGGCCTGGCGTCATGGATCGGCTGGGCCTGGGGTATGAGGCGTTGCGGGTGGTCAATCCCCGGCTGGTCCACTGCTGCGCCATCACCGGCTACGGCGCTGACGGGCTGCGGGCGCTCCGGGGCGGGCACGACATCAATTACCTGGCCTTAAACGGCGTGTTTTCCTACAGCGGGCATCAGGGCGGCCCGACCCAGCCCGGGGTGCAGAGCGCCGACCTGGGCGGCGGCCTGTATGCGGTCTTTGCCATCGCCACTGCGCCTGCGGGCGGCTGGGGGGGAAGGGCAGCGCATCAATCTGGCCATGGCCGACGTCGCCCTGACCTGGCACTGTCTCCGCTGGGGCAAATGTCTGGCCGACGGCCTAGTGCCCGCCCAGGGCGACGATTTTCTCAACCACGGCTTTGCCTGCTGGCAATCTCTACGGCCACCAAGGAAGATCACGCCATGTCGCTGGGAGCGCTGGATCCGCAATTCTGGAAGCTGTTCTGCCAAACCGTCGGTCGGCCCGACTGGAACACGCTCCGATATTTCGAGCCTGGCCCGCATCAACAGGATTTGCAGCGCGAGGTCGCGGCGCTGTTTCTCACCAGGGATCTGCGCGAATGGACGGAGATGTTCGCCGGTGCGGATTGCTGCTGCGAGCCGGTGCGCAACCTCTGGACGAGATCCCGGCCGACGAGCAGACCCGGCAGCGGCAAGTGGTGGCGGATATGGTCCGTGAAGCCTGGTGAGCCTATCGGCAACCGGGCATTGCCCCCAAGTTGTCGCGCCCGCCGGGCGCCATTCGCAGGCATGCTCCGGAGCTGGGAGAACATGCCGCCGGGGGAGGCTGGCGTCGATGGGAATCGATGCCGCCGCGCAGGCTCAACTGCGGCCCGCCAAGGTGATCTGAACCAAGGCCGGGCGGCGACACAGGCAGGACGGTCAGCGGTTTGTCCGCGAGGCGCGGGGAGAGAGGCGGGGCCGGGTCACATCCCCACTGAGAACATGGCATCCAGATCGTGGCGGGAGTAGGCCTGGAAGGCGAGCATGGTCTCGGTTTTGACGATGCCGTCCAAGGAGAGCAACCCTCGGGTCACCAGGTCGGCCAGGTCGTCGTTGGTCTTGACCCGGATAATGGCGATCAAATCGTATTTGCCGCTCACCGAGTAGACCTCCGAGATGCCGCTGATTGACTGCATGTTTTCGGCAACCTCGTTGATTCGGTTGCGTTCGGCGTTGATCAGAATGATTGCTGTAACCATCGTGGCCTCTTACGCTCCGGCCCGTGAGGCGGCCGGAAATCGATATCTTGTGAAAAAAAACGGTCGGGTGCATCCACCCGGCCGGAACCGTTGACCAGATCAGGCTTACTCCTCGCAGGAGATGCATCCGGGCGGGCATACTCCTGTCAGCCAGGCCGGTCACAGTTTTGCAGTTTTCAGATCAATCGTCAACTTGTATTCCGAAGGATCTTCGCTCTGCTTGACCGTGAATCCCAGCTTCTTGCCAAGGGCGAGCATGTGGCGGTTTTCCGCCAGAACCGTGCCCCAGACAATCTCCATGCCGCGTTCCTGCGCTATTTCCAGGCATTGCAGCAGGAGTTTCGCGCCGATCCCCTTGCCCTGCCAGAGATCGCCGATGAGCACGGAAAACTCGCCGCGCCTGCCGTCAGGTTCGCCGACGATATTGGCCACGCCGAGCATGCGCTCCGAGCCTTCCTCGTCGTCATCTAGGGCGACGAAAGAAATTTCCCGGTCATAGTCCACCTGGGTGAAGCGGGCCAGGATCTCCGGCGAGAGCGTCTTGACCACGCTGAAAAATCGGTAGTAGATGCTGGTGGGGGTGAGCGAGTTGAATAGCTCGGTAAAGAGCGGCGCGTCCTCGGGCTTGATCGGCCGGATGAACAGCGGCTTCTGCATGTCGGTGAGGTCGTGCCGCTCCAGGTGCTGCGGGTAGGGGCTGATCACCAGGTAGCAGTTGTTGAGGTTGTTGGTCTGCTCCTCGTTGCGGCGAATCCGGATGCGGGCATCGACCGCGCATGGGGCGCCGTTTTTGATCAGCACCGGATTGATGTCCATCTCGACGATTTCGGGGAAATCGATCACCAACTGGGAGAGCCGCACCAGAAGCTCTTCCAGTTTCTCCAGGTCGGCCGGCTGGGTGTTGCGATTGCCGGCGAGCAGCGGCATGATGCGGGTGTCCTCCATCATCCGCCGGGCGAGCAGCCGGTTGAGCGGCGGAAGCCCCAGTGCCTTGTCGTCGAGCAGTTCGGCGTAGACGCCGCCCGAGCCGAAACAGAGGACCGGACCGAAGTTGTCGTCGGTTTTGCTGCCCAGCAGCAGTTCGAAGTCGGCGCCGGCAATAAAGGGCTGGAGCGAGACGCCGGTGACCCGTGCCTCGGGATTGTGTGCGCGCGCGCCGATCATGATCCGTCCAAAGGCCTGACGGATATCCTCTTCGTTACGCAGGTCGAGCTGCACGCCGCCCGCGTCCGATTTGTGGCTGATGTCCGGCGACACCAGCTTCATTGCCGCCGGCATCTCCATCTCACTGGCCAGGGCCACCGCCTCATCGGCCGAAACCGCCAGCCTGGTCGGATTCACCGGGATGCCGTAGGCGGCCAGCACCTCCTTGCTCTGGATCTCCGAAAGCAGTTCGGTTTCCTGTTCAAAGCATTCGTAAATGGTGCGGAACACCTGGTCCCGGTTGAAGTAGAGCTCGGGGAGTTTGGGCGGCGCCTGGGAAAGCAGTTCCAGGTTCCTGGTGTACTCGACCATGTAGAGAAAGGCGCGCACCGCCCGTTCCGGGGTCTCGTAGGTGGGGATGTTCGCCTGGTTGAGGATGTCGACCGCCTCGGCTATCCGTTTGCCGCCCATCCAGGAAGCAAAGACCGGCACCCGCTTGCGCCGCGCCAGCTTGACCAGCGAGGCCGCGACCTCCTCAGGGGCGGTCAGATCCTGGGGAACCATGATGATCAGGATGCCGTCGAACTCCTTGCTGGCCAGGCAGAGTTCGAGCGCCGAGGTATACCGCTCCACCGTGGCGTTGCCGAGGATGTCGATGGGGTTGCCCCGGCTCCAGTAGGGCGGCAGAATCTCGCCCAGCCTGGTCGTGATTTCGTCGCTCAACGGCGCCGGCTCCAGGCCGTACTCGGCCAGGGCATCGACCGCCATCACCCCGGGCCCACCGCCGTTGGTGATGATCGCCAGCCGTGTTCCCGCCGGGCGGGGCTGCTTGGCCATCAGCTCGGCGCAATCGAACAGGCGGGCCAGCGAGGGCACCCGCACGATGCCGGCCCGCTTGAAGGCGGCGTCGTAGACTGCGTCCTCGCCGGCCATGGCGCCGATATGGGTGGAGGCGGCGCGGGCGCCGACCCCGCTTTTGCCGGCCTTGAGCACGATGATCGGCTTGATCCGCGACACCGCCCGGGCCGCGCTCATGAATTTGCGGGGGTTGGTCAGGTTTTCCATGTACAGCAGGATGGCCATGACCGAGCCGTCGTTTCCCAGGTGATCGATCAAGTCGCCGAAATCGACATCCAGCATGGAGCCGACCGAGACGAAATGGCTGAAGCCCATGTTTTCTGTGGCGGCCCGGTCGAGGATCGCCGCGCAGATGGCGCCGCTTTGGGAAATCACCGCCAGGCTGCCCTTGGTCGGCATGTCGCCGGCAAAGGTGGCGTTGAGGTTCTTGGCCGGCCGGATGACCCCCATGCAGTTGGGGCCGATGATCCTCATGCCGGAGCCTTCGGCCGCCCCGTGGATCTGCTCTTCGATGAAGGCGCCTTCCTCGCCCAGCTCTTTGCCGCCGGCGGAGATGATGATCACCCCCTGGGTGCCGGCCCGCACGCATTGGCGGACGATTTCCGGAGCAATGGCGATGGGGGTGGCGATGATCGCCATTTCCGGGGGCGGCTGGACCTCGGTGATGGCGCGGTAGGATTGCAGCCCCCTGACGGTGTCGTGCATGGGGTTGACCGGAATGACGGCGCCGCCGTATCCGCCCTGGATGAGGTTGTCGATCAGGGCGGCGCCGATGGAACCCTTCCGGTCATTGGCGCCGATTACTGCGATGCTTTTCGGGTCAAAGAATTGTTCCATGGGGCGGTCCTGGTCCTGTGTCGGGTTGTCCTGGTTGCGGACGTGCGTCGTGAGCGTCGGGAGGCGATGCCGCTTCACTCCTCACCTACTCTTTCTGTCGACGCTTGACAAGCATTTTACGGGGAAAATGAGCAGGGATGATGCCGCAAACGGTTTCTTCAGTTAATTGGGTTACATAAGCAAAAAAACGTATGCGACATGCGTGCGGCACGCATATCCTTTTTGACGCGGAAGTCGTTTTTTGATAGACTTACTTGAGATGATCGCATCGACGGCGCTTTGGCGCCGCATTCTGCTCCCTCTCCTGTGAGCGACCCATGCCGAAGAAGATACTGGTAGTTGAAGACGAACAACTGATCGGGCTCATGCTTGCCGAAGAGATCAAACGCATGGGATGCATAGTCACCGCCGTGGTGACCTCCGGCCAGGCAGCGGTTCGATCTGTCCAGCGCAACCCTCCGGATGCCGTTTTGATGGATATCAGTCTGGCAGGGGTGTTGGACGGTATCGAAACCGCCCGGATTATTAAAGGCGAGCGGAATATCCCCATCCTTTTTTTCACCGGCCACTACGACAGACAACTGCTCGATCGGGCGCGCACCGTCTGCCCGGCGGGCATCGTCGACAAACTCGACTCTCCTGAAAATATCCGCGCGGCACTCTCCTCCCTGCTCCGTTAGCCCGGCGCCCGCCCTGGCGCC
>WRFD01000190.1 GCA_009778955.1 Desulfobulbus sp. | reverse complement strand
CTTGAAAAAAAAAGGCTCGAACAGAGGTCCGAACCTGGGAGTCTCTTGTGGAGCGGGAAACGAGATTCGAACTCGCGACTTCAACCTTGGCAAGGTTGCACTCTACCACTGAGTTATTCCCGCCCGAAAATCTTCATAACAGCCGCTGAACTTAACAGGTTTGCCGGAGCTGTGTCAATAGAAAATTGCGCCTGGAAACAAAACCTGGCCCGTCCCCGGAGAAAAACCGTATCTTCTGGATGGAGAACTGTTGCTAATCCCGAAAAAGCGGAATAGTATGTTAGATTACTTGGTTATTATTCTATTAGGATTCTTCTCGGGCCGGCGCGGGGTTGGCGCATCGCCTGGATCTGAACGGACAGACCAACGAAGCGAGAGAAGCTGGCTGGAGACGATGAAGAGCGAAACTATGACAGAAAATATCCGCATGGCAAGCCTGCAAAGGACCACCAGGGAAACCGATATCCAGTTGACGCTTGCGCTTGACGGCAGCGGCACAAACTCCATCCAGACCGGTGTCGGATTTTTGGACCATATGTTGACCCTGTTTGCGGTCCATGGTTTTTTTGATCTGGAGATCGCGGCGCAAGGCGATGTGGAGGTCGACGACCATCACACGGTGGAAGATGTGGGCATTTGCCTCGGGCAGGCGTTTGCCAAGGCCTTGGGCGACAAGGCGGGCATCTGCCGCTACGGCCATGCCTACGTGCCGATGGACGAAGCCCTGGCTCGGGTTTGCGTCGATTGTTCCAACCGGCCTTTTCTCCATTACCAAGCTGAATTCAAGGAGAACAAGATCGGCCGCTTCGACGTTTCCCTGGCCAAGGAATTTTTCCGCGCCCTGTCGTTGCATGCCGGGTTGACCCTGCACGTCGAACTGCTCCATGGCGAAAACGGCCATCATATGTTCGAAGCTATGTTCAAGGCGCTGGGACGTGCCCTGGCCTCGGCGGTTATGCCCGACCTGCGGGTCAGCGGCCAGCTCTCGTCAAAAGGCGTGCTCTAGCACCGAAGAAAAGAGGGCGATTGGTGCGGTCGTAGAGGCAGCAACCGGGCTGGCCGATATCGTGGTCAGCTATACATATAAAGGAGGAACAGCGTGAAGGCATTGGCACAGTTGAAGATAGGATTGGCGGTTTGTTGCTTGCTCGCCGCTGCGGGATGCGCTCAGAAAGAAGATCTGGCCTCGGTTAACAAGGAACCGGATTTCACGGTTTCGGGGATTGCCGTGCTGCCCGTGAAGCCGGTCGTTGACCTGGATGAGTCTGTCGGTGCAAAGGACCTCCAGGGTGGCAGCTGGGTAATGGATAGCCTGATAAAAGAGGTGCTGGCCGGCAAGTCCGGCGTTCGCTTCGTCTCCACTACCCAGGCTGAAAACATGGAAGACGTTGGGCATGCTCTTGAGGCGGCCCGACGCATTGCCGCCAAACATAACTGCAATGCCATCTTGGAAACCACCTTGAGTCGTTATAACGAACGGGTGGGGGGCGAGTACGGCGCCAAGCAGCCGGCAGCTGTCACCTTTGCCTACAAACTGTACGAGGTTCAGGGAGGCAGGGTGCTGTGCCATGGCAGGTTCGACGAGCAGCAGCAGTCGCTGATGGAAAATCTGCTGAATTTACCCAAGACCCAAAGCCGGGGGCTGGTCTGGCTGACCGCCGAGGAACTGGCCCGCGACGGATTGAAGGAAAGATTCGGACAATGCGCCTACCTTGAAGGAAAATAATCGGGTCGTCCGGCCGTAACTCCGCGGTGCGGTTGCCAAGGGATGTGAACCGGCGGGTCGGGAGGGCCATGCATGATTACGGCATGCTGGCCGCCGAAGACCGGGTGCTGGTGGCGGTTTCCGGAGGAATCGATTCGCTGGTGCTGGCCTGGCTGCTGGCTGGCTGGCGAAAAAAGGCGCCCATCGCCTACGAACTGACCGCTGTCCATGTCGATATGGAACCCGGAGACTGCGGTCCGGGCGAGGCGGCAACCCAGCTCGGTAAGATTATTGAGCAGATCGGGCTGCCCCTGAACATCCTGCCCGCCCGGTGGCGGCTCGACCCGATGGCCGCCGCCGGTCCGGGCGGCCACGACCTCTGTTTTCAGTGCGCCCGCAACAGGCGCACGCAACTCTTCGCCCATGCCCGCGACACCGGCAGCGCCTCCATCGCCTTTGGCCATCATCGCGACGATATCATCGAGACCTTCCTGCTCAATCTGACCTACGCCGGCAACATCAGCACCATGGTTCCCCGCCAACTCCTGTTTGGCGGCCGCCTGGCACTCATCCGCCCGCTCGCCTATCTGGACAAGAGCGAGATCGAAACCATCGGCCGTCAACTGGGATTCTCGCCGGTCCGTTCTGCCTGCCCCCTGCGGGAAGAGACCAGGCGCCGGGATATCCACCTCCTGGCCGAACACATCTACCGACAGATTCCGGGGGCCAAGGAGCGCCTCTTCACCGCCTTGGGTAATGTCCGAACCCCCTATCTGCTTAGGCGGACCGGCGGCAGGAGGCCCTGATGCCTGCTTGCGATCGGCTGGGCGAAAAACCGATGCGGCTGGGGATTCTTGCGGATATCCACGGCAATTACCGGGCCCTGGCGGCCGTGCTGGCCGATATGGCCCAAGCCGGGGTGGAGCGGATCGTTTCCCTCGGCGACAACATCGGTTATGGGCCGGAACCCGAGGATGTGGTCCGAGCCCTGATCAAGCACCGGGTCGTGTCGGTGATGGGCAACCATGAACAGGGGCTGTTCAGCCGAAGCCATTACGAGAGGCTGCACGCCGTGCCCCGCGATTCCCTCGCCCTGACCCGGACATTGCTCAGTCCCGATTCCCTGGCATGGCTGGAAGGGCTTCAGGCTGTGCGTTGCGAGAACGGCGTGCGGTACGTGCACGGCTGCCCGCCGCAGTCGGCCACCATCTATCTGTACACGCCAACAAAAAAACGGCTGCGGCGGGTGTTTGCCGCCTATCCGGAACGGTTCTGCTTTGCCGGGCACACCCACGACTTCGGCTGGCACCAGCAGAACGACGCGGATGTAGTCAGCCGGGAGGTGGCGATAGGGCACGTGGCCCTTGAGAGCGATGCGCGCTACCTGCTGCTGCCCGGCAGTGTCGGTCAGCCGCGCGACATGCTCAGCTGGCATGCCAAATATATGGTTTGGGATCAAGCCACGGCGACCATCGATATCCGGTCCGTCCCCTACGATGTGCAGACGACCATCCGCCTGCTTGGCGAGCGCGGATTCCCGGCGAGCAACGCCAAGCGTCTTTATTGGTGAAAGCATGCAGCAGATCGGCAGATATCAGGTGATTCGTCGCCTTGGCAAGGGCGGAATGGGGTCGGTGTACAAGGCGATCGTACCCGTGATCGACAAGGTGGTGGCCATCAAACTGCTTGATCCCAACGAACTGCTGGAGGATATCCTCGGCTTTGACCAGTTGCGGGAGATCTTCACCTTCGAGGCCCGGACCATGGCCGCCTTTAACCAGCCCTTTCTGGTCACGGCCAACGATTTCGACCATGACCAGCGCGGCCGGCCTTTTTTCGTCATGGACTATATTTGCAACAACCTGGGCGAGATGATGGGCGAAACCTTCCGCATCGAAGAGGATTCGCGCGTCATACGGGCCACAAAGGTGCTGCACTATGGCCGCCAGATTCTGGCGGCGCTGGATTTCCTCCATCACCACAACATTGTTCATCGGGACATCAAGCCGCAGAATATCCTGGTCACTGACGAAGACACCGTCAAGATCTGCGATTTCGGCATGGCTCTGGTCGAGGGCGTATCGTTTTCCGGGCCGGACAACATGCAGATCGGCTCTCCCTGCTATACCCCGCCGGAACAGCGTAAGAACCCTAAGGCCGTCGATGGCCGAGCCGACCTTTATTCAGTCGGCGTACTGCTCTACCGCATGCTCACCGGCGCCTTGCCAGGCATGCAGAGTTTCTCCCTTTCCCTGATCAATCCCCAATACGATAGTTCTTGGGACGTTTTTTTCGCCAAGGCCCTGTGCTGGCGGCCAGAGGAGCGCTTTCAGTCCGCCGCCGAGATGTTGGCCGCCTTCGAGCGGCTCACCCTGGGACCGGCGGCTCCCACGGCCGAGTGTCCGCTTCCGGCTCCCGGCGAGATCCCGGTTCGGTTGCGGAGCGAACCGGTCGATGTCCGTCGCTCCCGTGCCCGGCCACATTTCGCGGTCAATGCGCTTTTTAGTCCCCTAGAGTCGGTCTGCAACCGGTTGGAGGAAGGGGAGGAGGTGGTCATCGACCGGACCACCGGCCTGATGTGGCAACGCCAAAGCAGCAGGTATCCCCTGACGCTGGCGGGCGCGCGCCAATATGTGGACCGGCTGAATGCGCAGAGCCATGCAAGGTGCAGGAACTGGCGCTTGCCCACGGTCAACGAACTGCTCAGCTTGTTGTCGGTTGCCGAACGACGGGAGCTGACCGGCGGTTCGACGGCCCGGCGAGGCCAATGGCTGTGGAGCTGCGACCGTCATGGGCAGCATGAAAGCTGGTATGTTAATGTGAGTATGGGATATGCCGGCGTCCAGGATATTTACTGCCTGAATTATGTGCGGGCCGTTGCCGCCGCAGTCTGAACAGCATTCCGGGAAATTCTTTTATCTCCGTTAGTTATCCGCCGTTGCTTGCGCATGGAGTATTCTATCTCACGCTCTTTTTTCGTCCGTTCGGCTGCTCTCGTGAACCGGCATGCCGAGCGCCACCTGGCCAATAATAAGCTGATCACCTCTGCGGAGTTTTGGTCCGGATCGAAGAGGTCCTCAATGGGACAGATACCCTGTTCAGGCAAGCGTCCGAATACGCAATGGCGGCCAACGACAAATTCGACCAGCGCATGCTCGATCATCTCTAGATAGAAGGGGTGCCCCCCTTGTTGCTTGAGGTGCAACAGGGCTATGCGACCAAGGTGCTGCCCACTCTGCCGGCTCCTTTCGCCGGCCTGCCGCGGCTTCACGGGTGTGACAGAAAAAGCCGCTTAACTGTGTGGTTTGTTGGAAAACATGGTATAGTAATACAATGATTTGCGCATAATT
>WRFD01000189.1 GCA_009778955.1 Desulfobulbus sp. | reverse complement strand
TTAGACCACATATTCATCCTGCAGTCAACAGCTTTCTGCAATTTTAGTGACTACATTTTTGAGCCGCCGACAACGGCGATATTCGTAAAATATCAAGCAAGTCAGACGGTTACCCTCGCAAGCCCACGGCCTGAGCTCTGGAACTTCGGTCCAACCGGACATTACTGCCATCAAATAGGGAAACAACGAAAAAGATCAATGGGCATGCTGGGTGCGTTGGGCAAGGAGTTGGCGCAGATAGGACAGCCAGGCGGCAAAGCCGTCGCCGGTGGAGGAGGACAGGGTGATGATTTCCAGTTCCGGCTTCAGCAGGCGTGCTTGGCCTATTGCCTCGTCCACCGAAAAATCGAAGTGTGGCAGCAGGTCGGACTTGGTGATGAGCAGCAGGTCGGCGCCCTTGAAGGTGGCCGGGTATTTGGCGGGCTTGTCCGAACCTTCCGGGGTGGACAGTAGCACCACCCGCCGGTGTTCGCCGAGATCGAAGGTGGCCGGGCAGACCAGGTTACCGACGTTTTCGATGAAAATCAGGTCGAGCGGTCTGCCCTTGGCAAAATGTTCGAGCACGTGCAGGCCGCCGTGCACCATGGGAGCGTCGAGATGGCAGGCCCCGCCGGTGGTCAACTGCACCGCCGGCACCCCCTTGGCGCGGATACGGTCGGCATCGCGCTCGGTCTCGATGTCGCCCTCAATCACCCCGATGGCGCAGTCTGCCTTGAGGGCGTCGATGGTTCGTTCCAGGAGCGTGGTCTTGCCTGATCCCGGACTGGAAATCAGGTTGATGGCCATTGCCCCCATGTGCTCGATGTGGTGGCGGTTCGCCTCAGCCTGTTTCCGGTTGGCTTCCAGAAGACTTCGGTTGACCTCGACCACCTTGGCGTCGTTCTGGTGGTGTTCGTGCAGTTGACAGCCGCAGGTATCACACATAAGGCTACTCCATTTCGAGTTGATTGAGGATCAGTTCAGTGCCGCCTATCGGCGAAAGCCGGTTCGAACCGCACCAGGGGCATTTTTTCGCCGTCAAGCCGCTGTGGACCATCTCCAGACGGTCGATCTGCCGGAAAAAGGGAATGACCGCGACCTTCTCGCAATCCAGACACCGGTATTCCGGGTCAGAGGTTTCCAACTCGAGGCGGGCATCGCGCACCGGCTCTTGCTCCTCTTTGAGGATGGAGAAGCCGAACTCGAACGAGTCGCGGACTACCCCAGAAAAGGGCCCCAAGGTCACCACCACCCGGCTGACCCTCCGGGCCCCGTGTTCGGCGGCCAGAGCCAGGATCTGGGTAATCAGGCTCTGGGCCAGTGACAATTCGTGCATGCGCCATTCCTTACAGGTCAAAAAACGAATACCAGGCCGCCCTACGCGGCCACATGGAAAAGCCGGGATGACCCCTTCAGTGCTCTGCCCCGGCCTTGAGCAGCGCGTCTCTTTCCCCCGTCTTGCTGCGGGCCGTGACCAGGCTTAAGGCCGTCCTGCCCTTTTTTATCCCCCGCATTCACATCGGCGCCGGCCTTCATCAGGGCTTTGATCATCTCTGCCATCTCCGGATTCGTATTGCCCTCTTTGTCCCGCATGTTGACATCAGCCCCGGTCAACACTAAAGCGCGGGGCGCCTCCGGGTTCTCGTTGTTAAAGGCGGCCCACATCAGGGACGTCATGTCGGCTTCGCTCCGTCCGCTTGCATTCCAACCCTTTGCAAGCGCAGCCTGAACCTCCTGCGGGTGTTCCATCCTGGCAGAGCATGTAAGGAGAGAAGGCGGGGCCGCACGCCGCGCGTCTATCAATCGCCACCATGGCCAGGGGCATCCACAATCTCTATCGCTATAATATCCTCAATGAGGCGACGCGTTCAACAGATGCGCGGCAGCGGCTGACCGGTCAACGGTTCAAGCAGTCGGCTGCCGCCGATGCGGGTGGTGAGACTGACCCGTCCTTCGGCTCGCCCATCGCCCACCCAGCCAATCAGGGCGGCATCGCGCCCCTCGGGCAGGCGCCGCATGGTCTGGAGCATCTCCCCGGCCCGGTCGCGGTCGCATACCACAATGCACTTACCCTCGTTGGCCAGGTAAAGCGGATCCAGCCCGATCAGCTCACAGGCGATGCTGACCGCAGGCTTGATCGGCAGCAGATCCTCCTCAATGACCATATCGACCCGCGATGCCGCGGCGATCTCACACAAGCTGGTGGCCAGACCACCTCGGGTCGGATCGCGCAAGACATGGACTGCGCCGCCATCGTTTGCCAGCAGGGCGTCCACCAGTCGGTGCAGGGGCTGGGTATCGCTAGCGATGTCGCCGTCGATCTCAATCCCGGCCTGACGGCTCATGATGGTGATGCCGTGGTCGGCCAGGGTGCCGGAGAGAATGACCGCGTCGCCCGGCCGGGCCTTTTTGCCGGAGATGTCGTGCCGGTGCGAGACCAGGCCAATGCCGCTGGTGTTGATGAACAACCGGTCGGCCTTGCCCTTGGGCACCACCTTGGTGTCGCCGGTGACCACCGCCACTCCAGCCGCCTCGGAGGCGGCGGCCACCGAGGCAATCACCTGCTCCAGGCTATGGAGGGCAAAACCCTCCTCGATGATCAAGGCCAGGCTGAGGGCCAGGGGTTGGGCGCCGCGCATAGCCAGATCGTTGATGGTGCCATGCACCGCCAGGCAGCCGATGTCGCCGCCAGGAAAAAACAAGGGGTCGACCACATAGCTGTCGGTGGACAGGGCGATGCGGCCAGTGTGTTCGCCCAGCACAGCGCAATCTTCCAGGTCGAGCAACTGGGGGTTGGTCAGATATTTGAGAAAGAGATTGCCTATCAAGTGCTGGCTGGCCAAGCCGCCGCTGCCGTGATCAAGGTTGATGAAGGTATCCATGCAGTCATTACCGTGTCGGGTTGTTCAACAAAAACAAAAAAAATCCGAGGCTGCGTCCAAGGTCAGCCGACAAGGGCCGGCCGCCTGTCGTCACTCCCTCCGCCATAGCGGAAATAAGCCGCGCAGGTCCCTTCATTGGAAACCATGCAGGGGCCGATCGGCCGCATGGGGGTGCAGGCCCTGCCGTACAGCGGGCAATCAGGCGGCAGCAACCTGCCTTTAAGGATCTCGCCGCAACTGCAACCCTTGGGTTCCTGTATCGGCTGCACCGTGAGTCCCAGCCGGGCGAGTCCATCGAACCGGCGATATTGTTCTCTCAACCGCAGACCGCTGCCGGCAATGGCGCCCAGGCCGCGCCATTCGCTTTCCGTCGGTTCGAAGACCTGGTCAATCAGATGCCGGGCCCGGACATTGCCCTCCTCGGTCACTGCCCGGGTGTAGCAGTTGTCCACCCTAGGCTCGTCGGCGTTGATCCGTCGGATCAGACTGAGCAGGCCAGCCAGGATGTCGGCCGGTTCGAAGCCGGCAACGGCGCAGGCTAGGCGGTGGCGTTCGGCCAGCGGCTCATAGGCCTTGCTGCCGATGATGGCGCTTACATGGCCTGGACAGAGCAGGCCGTCGACCTTGAGGAGCGGATCATCCATCAGGGCGGCCAGGGCCAAGGGCATGGTCTTGTTGGCCTCGATGACCCCGAAGTTGACGATGCCCGACCGCTCGGCCGCCAGGATGGTGGCGGCGATGGCCGGGGCCGTGGTCTCAAAGCCGATGGCCGGAAACAGCACCAGCCGCTCCGGTTGCCGCTGGGCCAGCGCCAGGGCGTCCATGGGTGAATAGACGATTTCCACCTGCGCCCCCTTGGCCCGCGCCCCGGCCAGGGAGCGGGCGCTGCCCGGCACCCGGATCAGGTCGCCGAAGGTGGCGATGGTCACCCCCTCCTGGTCGGCGGCTGCCAGCATGGCGTCGATCTGGCTGGCCGGAGTGACGCACACCGGGCAGCCCGGCCCCGACAGGAGGGTGATGCCCTCGGGCAGCAGCGATCGGATGCCGTGGCGAAAAATCGACATGGTATGGGTGCCGCAGACCTCCATGATCCTGACCGGTCGCTTCAGGGAACGGCTGATCTCGGCCACCAGGGGCGCGCTCACCTCCCGACTCCGGAATCCTTCAGTCAGATTCATTGCACCGCTCTGGGCGAACCACCGCCCTGTTCCACCATCTCAGCCATCTTCCGCATCAGTTCAAGGTTGTATTCGGCCTCCTCCACAGTCAAGGTGCGAATGGCAAAGCCGGCATGAATGATCACATATTCCCCTACCGTTGGCAGGCGGTCGGCCATCTCCAGGCGGATGGCCTTACGCACTCCATCGCTTTCCACCAGGGCCACCTGGGGGTCGAGGATCTCGTCGCTGCCGCCGGCAAGGGCGACCACCTGCATGGGAATGGCTAAGCACATGAAAAACCTCCAATATAGGCTTGACCCAAGGCGAGACCGCCGTCGTTCATCGGCGCCAGCTCGCCGCCGTGGACCGTGAATCCGCCCTGACGCAGCCGGACGGCCAGGGTTTCGTAAAGTAGTTGATTGTGCATGCAGCCGCCGGCCAGGACCACCTCGGTCAGGCCGGTTTGCCGGAGCACTCTTGCCAGGGCCGCTTCCAGGGAAGCGGCCAGCCAGAGATGAAACCGGCGGGCCAATACCGGTAGGGGCGTCCCTGCCCGCAGATCGCGGGACAGCAGGTTGGCCAGATGGGCGCTTTCGATCACCAGAACGCCCTTATCCTTGCCCAGCGCCACCGGATAGACCGGCGCGGCTGCGTCATCAGTGACCAGGCCGGCCTGACCTTCGAGGAGCATGGCGGCCTGACCTTCGTAGCCGTTTTCCAGACACAGGCCCAACAGGGCGGCAACCGCGTCGAACAGGCGGCCGCAACTCGAGGTGAGCGGACAATGTGCTCCCTTAGCCAGCATCTGGCCGATGACCTGGCGTGCGGCGCGGTCGATGGTTGCCAGCGAGTTCGGGAGTTCCGGCTCGTCAAGGCCATCCGGTCCCAGGCCCCTATACAGAAGGGCCAGGCCCATCCGCCAGGGCTGGGTCGCGGCGCGGTCGCCGCCGGGCAGGGGCAGATGGGCCAGCCGTGCCAGCCGGACAAAACCATCGCGATCGGCCCGGTAGATCTCGCCGCCAAAAACTGTGCCGTCGCCGCCGTAGCCGGCGCCGTCGAGCACCA
>WRFD01000188.1 GCA_009778955.1 Desulfobulbus sp. | reverse complement strand
GGACCGCCACAGCCGCATCAATCAATGGCATCGCCAAGGCGGCGCCGGTGCCTTCGCCCAGACGGAGGTTGAGATCGAGCAGGGGTTTGCGTCGCAGGCTCTCCAGCAACGCGCCATGGCCGGGCTCGGCGCTCCGATGGGCGCAAATGAGAAAGTCGCGGACAAAGGGCTCCAGGGAAACGGCGATCATCGCGCCGGCAGCGGCGATCAGGCCATCGATGAGCACCGGCTTTCGCTGGGCCGCCGCGCCGACGATCAGACCGGCAATGGCCCCAATTTCGAAACCGCCCACCTTGGCCAGCACATCGAGGCCATCCCTGGCATCGGGCTTGTTGACCGCCAGGGCCTTTTCGATCACCTCGATCTTGCGCTGCAGCCGCCTATCGTCAATGCCGGTGCCGCGGCCAGTGAGTTCCGCCGCGCTCCTGCCAGTGAACACGGCGGCGATGGCGGTGCTGGGCGTGGTATTGCCTATTCCCATCTCACCGGTAGCAAACACGTCGGTGGTCCCGGACAGGCTGCTGGCGACTTCGATCCCGGCCTCGACCGCCATGACCGCATGGGTCCGGCTCATGGCCGGCCCCTGGGCTATATTCGCCGTGCCCCGGCCTATTTTTTTGGCGATCACCGCCCCGGCGCGCACCAGGTCGGAAAAATCGTCGCAGGCGCCGACATCGACCACGCAGACCCCGGCCCCGACGCAACGGGCCAGAGCGTTGATGCCAGCGCCGCCGCGGACGAAATTATACACCATCTGGCCGGTGACCTCGGCCGGATACTGTGAGACCCCCTCGGCGACCACGCCATGATCGCCCACCATGACCGCCACATTCTTCCGGGCAACCGGCGGGGCGAGCGAACGGGTCATCCCCGCCAGGTCGATAGCCAAATCCATGAGATCGCCCAAGGCCCAGTGGGGCATGGTCAGTTGGCCAAGCCGCTCCTCGGCCTGTTGGCGATAGGCCGCATCCTGGGGATAGATGGCGCGTAAGGTCGCGTCGAGAAAACTGAGTCCGTTCTTGCTTTGCATAGCGGTCATCCTGCTGAAAAACACCTAATCCGATACCACTTCCCATTCTCCCGGACAGGCCGTCCCGTCCATCGACTGTCCGTCACGCCTCAAGTCAGGATGCGGTCGTACAGTTTGCCCACGCCGTACTCCTTGCGGCGCTGAAATTTTTCGCAGGCCGGGCCGATCAGCTGCATCTCCGGATACTGTTTCTGGAGTTGGAGGGCGATCTCCATTTCCTTGGTGCAGCCGGTGGAGTAGGTGGCGTCCTTGCCGGTCCACTCGGGCGGCACCTTCCTGCCCATAAGTTCGAAGGAATTGACGATGTCGTCGACGCTCTGGAAGCGCCAGATGTCGATATTGCCCGACCGCTGGAAAATCTCCCACATGTACATGATGTCGTCGGCGTCCATCCCCTCGACGAAATGCTCGCCCGGATTGATGATGACCACATTGTGGAGCGAGGAGCGCAGATGGTCGACAAAGACGTTTAAGATTTCCTTGGCGGTGGTGAGCTGCCCCGGGATCGAGCCGACGATGGCCGAGTAGAACATGATTTTCTTGCCCTTGTCCTTTTCCTGCTCGACCATGTCGATCAGATCTTGGGCCATTCGCCGCAGCTCGTCGCGGGAGAAGCGAACCGCCTTGGGATGGCGGAGTTTGAGCAGGATGTCGACCTCGCCGTCATCGGCGGGAATGATGGAGACGATATCGCGGGTGAACTGAAAATGGTTGGAAATGTTCTCCCGGCCGCCCGGATTGCGGTAGACCACCAGATCGGCCTCCTTGAACGCCCGGGCATAGGTGACCGAGGTGAGCAACGGATTGAAGGGCTCGCGGGTGCCGTCGGAGATGACCAGGAAACGTTTATCGCTGTCAAGGTGGCGCAACAGTTCGTTTTTTGAAATCTTGGGATCGCCGATGATGTGGGCATCCTCGATCAGTTCGTCCAAGGTCGGGTCTTCAAGCATATCGACAAAGGAAACCCGGTGAAAATAGAAATCCTGCTTGACCGCCAGGATCACCTTGATGCCGATTTTCATGAAAATGCGGAGGATGGCCAGATCAAAGACAATCTCGCCGGAACGGCCGCCCACCCAGAGGATGCAGGGCTGTCTTCGGCCGGCTATCACATCCCGCAGCCAGTTGCAGAGCCATTGCCACTCCGGGGTCTCCAGCGGCTTGTTCATCACCTGGCGGATGGCGTCGATGTCCGGCGGCTGGTCCTGCCGCCAGATGGGCCGCATGGAACTGAGATGGAGCAGGCGGCGCAGGCGCAGCAAATGCAGTTGCAGATCGATGTCGGTCAGGGTGGTTGCATCGGTGATTTCAAGGCCCTCTTGGGAATTGAAGGCCCGTTCGAAGGTCTCCGACCTCAAGAAAACGGCCACCCGCTTGTTTTCCAGCTCCCGTTCGATTGCCAGCGGCCGGCTGATCTCGCTGATGGTGGTGAAAATGCTCAAGAGCCGTTTCTCGATCCGACCCGGCAATTGAACCTTGTGCGTGGTTTCATGATTGAACTTGATGGTCAGCAAGCTCAGCAGGTAGCTTTGCTTGTAGGGATCGGTGATCACCTCGCGCACCAGTTTTTCCAGCCTGGTCCAGATGCCGATATAGGCCGAGGTCAGCACCGTATCCGCCCGCTTCTCGATGATGGCCTGGAAGAGTTCGTCCGAGCAGGGATAATAGATCGGCTCGTCTTCGAGATGAACGATGAACTTGAGCTGCTCCGGCGAGGCGACTTCTCCGGGAAAGGTTTCGTAGGCCAGATGGTTTTCGGTGAAAAAGTTCGTCAGCCAGGCGTCCCGGTCTGGGTTCTGGCCTTTGACGTAACGGGCAATATCACTCACAATCGTTTCTCCTCGATGCGACAACATCGTCCAGCAAAACCCGCGCCCCGCAGTTCCGCACGAGAACCAGGCGGGCGGGGCTCGTCCCTTCTCTGGGCTTCTCGTCGCGCGCAATCACGACGACACGCCGAGCGCCGCTTCCGGTTCCTGCTGGGTCTTGCTCTCTGGCCCCGCTGACAGTGCGATCTCTGTATATATCTGTGGAATTGGAAAATGTCCAATTCTGTCGCATCATAGGCTGGGATCTGAAAATGTTCCGGGCGGCCATCACCGTGAGATCAAGAGGGAAATCGACTTTCATTGTCTTTTGCGCATACGGCCTCCTTGGCCGGCAGCACGGATGGGACCAGCCATCATCGGACCGGCTCTCCACCCTGCCGAGATTGGCTCCGTCCTTTTGCCCATGCCGCTCACGCATCGGGAGAGATTCCTCACCGGCAAAACAAGCGGGAACAGTCGCCCCATAAGTCAGGCATGGATTTTGCAAAAAAAATCACATGCATGCCTACGAACTTCTCGAAAAAATCCGGCAGAAAAGCAGCAAAACCAAACCTGCGCCTGAACACGCCTGCCCCTATCTGGAACCGGACAGCCGCTTCTGCCAATTGGTTGAAGAGGGGATTTTTCTCCCTGTAGACGCCCATATAACCACCTATTGCCTGACCAGCCAGTATGCGCTGTGCAGTCAGTACGAGCTGCTGGCCGTCCGTGACCACTGGAACGAACCAAACGGACGCCCTTTGAGCAATCGGCGCCGCTCGGCGAGGGTGCCGAGTCATCATCTTTTTCGTTTTTCGGAAATAACCGGCAGTGATCACCCCCCCTCAATCCGGGAAGATGACGCCTTAACCGTGGACCTCAGCGCCCATGGCATCCGCTTTACTACTCGCCAGCTGCTTCCCCCCGAAACCGCTCTCCGGTTTGAGGTGGTTAAAGGCGGCAAAAAATCCATGGCGGGCACCGGCCGGGTGGTTTGGTCCAAACCCATTGAAAATAGTTTTCTTTTTCATTCCGCAATCGCGTTTGCCAGGCGTCATGCCGCCCCCCTCTGAGGCTCAGTTTCCAGCGCCAGACTTCCATTTCCCCATCAAGCGTCATTGAGATTGCTCGCCGCTGCATCCCTCGAAATACTAGCAAGCTTGTCATTTCGACCGGAGGGAGAAATCTCCTATCATGGTGTTATTACAACCAGAGGGAGCAATCTCCCCATGCTGAGATTGCAGCGGCTTGGCTCGTCCCACCGGCGCCCGTAGCGCTCGTCGATGTGGCCCGGAAACATGGGCAGCTCCCTTTTCCGTCCCTGCGAACGATCTCACCCCCGCCCACCCCCTTTACTCCGGAATACCGGAAAAAATTTCGCGAGTAACAAGCTGAAATAACAGCAATAAAAATCGCATTTCCACCTTATCCCGCCCCACGGCTCAATCACGACCGCTTACTCGACGCTCCCTTGCCGGCAATCGCAACAACGATCAGCGCCAGACGACCGCGCTGGGAACAATCGGCCACCTTCCCGCGTAGCTCTGGAGCAGTTATGTTCAAATGACGCCATTTCCGAATTGCCATGCCGCTTCACTCTTCGCAATGACGGTGGGGGGAACAGAGTCATTGCGAAAGAAGCAATCCAGTTTTGTCCAGTCTAAAATCAAAACCGCTCAAGTCCCAACGAAACAAGCAAGACAGTTATCCATCAGTGGGCAACGATCTTCTCCGCTTTCGTGAACGCTATCACCTTGCTCCACCCCTATTTTTCCGAAATACCGGAACAGTAAAAAACAATAACCGCTTGAAATAAAAAAATAAAACTAGAGATTTCCACTCTAAGCCATCGACAAGACCCATCAATCGTGCTCTTTTTCCCCACCATCCGGCCCCCACCCCCAACGATTACAGAATGCCGAACGCCTGGAACCGCTGTTTCAGCCAGGGACATGGTCATGGCAACGACAAGAAAAATCAATTAATAATAGACTATTATATCACTCACCCCCTGAGTCTCCACTCCAAATGGCGCAAAGCGGCCATTTTATTTTTCCGCAATACCGGAACAGCCCTTGAAAGATAACGCGCTGAAACAACATAAATAATAGTAAATTTTCCTTTTTTCCCTGTGGAGAAATGACGACTATGGCTTTTTTTGCCCCAACCTGCCTGTTTCGACAGAGACAAACCGTGCTCCAGCCGGAGCGAAAGGCGCTCTCACCGGGTGAACCGACCACTATTCACCCAGATAACACTTTGAATTTAAAT
>WRFD01000187.1 GCA_009778955.1 Desulfobulbus sp. | reverse complement strand
GTTGGTCAAAGGTCCGCATGTCGCGCGCCGAACCGTCCCGGATGACGTTGTAGAAGGTCTTTTCTTCGGTCTCGCCGTTGATGATCAGGTCGCGGATCCGCATGCTGGTGCAGAGGATTTCCAAGGCGGCGATGCGGCCGCCGCCGATTTTGGGCAACAGACGTTGGCTGACTATCCACCGGATGGTGTCGGCCAGCCGGTTGCGGATCTGGGGCTGCTCGTCCTGCTCGAACATGCCGAGAATACGGTTGATGGTCTGGCCGGTGTCGATGGTGTGCAGGGTGGAGAAGACCAAATGGCCTGTCTCTGCGGCGGTCAGGGCGATTTCCAAGGTTTCCCGGTCGCGGATTTCGCCGACCAGAATGACCTTGGGTGCCTGGCGGAGGGCGGCCCGGAGACCGTTGGCAAAGGTGTCGAAATCGTCGCCCATCTCCCGCTGGTTGAAGGTGGCCTTCTTGTGGGGATGGACATATTCGATCGGATCCTCCAAAGTGACGATGTGAACCGGTCGTTCTTTGTTGATCCTGTTGAGGATCGCCGCCATTGAGGTGGTCTTGCCGGTGCCGGTGGCGCCGGTAAACAGAATCAGGCCGTTGACCTCGCGGGCCATCCTCTGGAAGGCGTTGGGAAAATGGTAGCCCTGGATCGAAGGGATCGTGGTTTCCAGCTTCCGCAGGACGGTGGAGTAGTGCCCCTTCTGGGAAAATATGTTGACCCGGAAGCGATGTTTTTCATCGAGGGAATAGGAGAGGTCGCAGGATCCCTTGGTGATCAGGTCGCGGATCAGGCGGCGGTTGCCTCCGATCAGATTGAGGGCGAAGACCTCGGCCTGGAAGGGGGTCAGTTCGGTGACCGGCGGGTTGACGTCGACCGGCACCAGCACGCCGTCGCTTTCCACCTGCAGGGTCTTGCCCACGGTGATGTTGAGATCGGAAACCCGCTCGTGCTTGTGGAGCATGGCGGTGATCCAATAGTTAATCTCCTGTTGTTTCATGCGGCATCCCGTTATAAAATTGGCAAAAATATCTTTGTTAGTTTTTATCGTTTCCAGACGAAAAAAGACAAGAAAAAAATTCAATTACATTGAGGTGTAACATGGCTAATCCCCTGCGGAGCGCGGTGACGACGGAAGGAAGAAGAATGGCGGGAGCGCGTGCCCTTTGGCGGGCCAACGGCATGCGGGAAGAACAGATCGGCTGTCCGGTGATCGCGGTGGTCAACTCGTTCACCCAGTTCGTTCCCGGCCACGTCCACCTCCATCAGATCGGCCAGCGGGTCAAAGAGAAAATAGAGGCATTGGGGTGCTTCGCCGCCGAATTCAACACCATCGCCATCGACGACGGCATCGCCATGGGCCATGACGGCATGCTGTACTCGCTGCCCTCCCGCGAACTGATCGCCGATTCGGTGGAGTACATGTGCAACGCCCACAAGGCCGACGCCATGGTCTGCATCTCCAACTGCGACAAGATCACTCCCGGCATGCTGATGGCGGCGGTGCGGCTCAATATTCCGGCAATTTTCGTCTCCGGCGGGCCGATGGAGGCCGGACGGGCCGGCAACAAGGCCCTGGACCTGATCGACGCCATGATCATGGCTGGCGACGAGGCGGTGAGCGACGCCGAGGTGGCCGAGGTCGAACGCTCTGCCTGCCCCACATGCGGTTCCTGTTCGGGCATGTTCACCGCCAACTCGATGAACTGCCTCAACGAGGCGCTGGGGCTGGCCCTGCCGGGCAACGGCACGGTGGTCGCCACCCATGCGGCCCGCCAGGATCTGTTCGACCAGGCGGCGGCGCGCATCGTCGCCATGTGCGAGGCCTGGTATGGCCGGGGCGATGGTTCGGTGCTGCCCCGGTCCATCGCCGCCAGGGCCGCCTTCGGGAATGCCATGGCGCTCGATATCGCCATGGGTGGTTCGACCAACACCGTACTGCACATCCTGGCCATCGCCCACGAGGCCGGGGTCGATTTCACCATGGCCGACATCGACGCCCTGTCCCGGCGGGTGCCCAACCTGTGCAAGGTGGCGCCCAGTTCCTCTTATCACGTGGAGGATGTCAACCGTGCCGGCGGCATTCTCGGCATCCTGGCCGAACTGAATCGCGGTGGACTGGTGGATGCCAGCGTGCAACGGGTAGACGGCCTGACCCTGGGTCAGGTTCTGGCGCAGTACGATATCATGCGGCCCACGGCCGCCGAGGCGGCAAGAACCCTGTACCGCAGCGCCCCGGCCGGCCAGCGCAACCTGGTCATGGGTTCGCAGCAGACCCTTTATCCCGCGCTGGACACCGACCGGACAGCGGGCTGCATCCGCGACATCGCCCATGCCTATTCTAAGGACGGCGGCCTGGCGGTCCTGTACGGCAACATCGCCGAGAAAGGCTGCATAGTCAAGACGGCCGGAGTCGACGCCTCGATCCTCCATTTCACCGGCGTGGCCAAGGTCTACCATTCCCAGGAAGAGGCGTGCGACGCCATCCTGGGCGGTGGAGTCCAGGCCGGCGACGTGGTCTTCATCCTGTACGAGGGTCCCAAGGGCGGGCCTGGGATGCAGGAGATGCTCTACCCCACCTCCTATCTCAAATCGCGGCGCCTGGGGGCAGCCTGCGCCCTGGTGACCGACGGTCGTTTTTCCGGCGGCACCTCCGGGCTGTCGATCGGCCACGTCTCGCCGGAGGCGGCCAGCGGCGGCGCTATCGGCCTGGTTCGGGAAGGCGATCGCATTGACATCGATATCCCGCAACGCACCATTTCGCTTTTGATCAGCGAGCAGGAGCTGACTGCCCGCCGTCGCGAGGAGGAAGCGCGCGGCGCCTCGGCCTTCACCCCCAACCGGGATCGCAATATATCGAAAGCATTGCAGGTATACGCCCACTTTGCCGCTTCCGCCGACCAGGGCGCGGTCCGGCTGCTCGACATCTGAGCTGCCCGTCGCCGCTCCGGAGGCGCAGGGATTGCCGGAAGGATTGTTCGCCAGCAGCGCGGCAGACGGTCTCCCCTTGTTTTGTTGGTTCGGGGTTGACAATGGATCAAGGGATGTGCCGACGCCGTGAACGCGCCCGGCAAGGTTGTGGGCGGAAAAAGCGCGATGGTTTTCCTCGGCTCTCCGGCAGGGCTGGGCGCTGGTGATGGAGTCGGGGAAAAGCATTGGCAAGTGAAAACAGCGATGACTGTCGTTTTGAAGTAATTGGCGGCGGGGCCGGCAGGGTGGGGAAGGGGGGCTGGCCCTGGAAAAATTTGTTCCACGCACGGCCTTGTCAGGGCGCGTGCGTGGATGAAAGCAGGCGTTGGCTACAGCTTGACCACGCTTTCGGCAGCCGGACCCTTGGCTCCGCTGACGACCTCGAATTTAACCCGGTCCCCTTCCTTCAGGGATTTGAATCCTTGGCCTTGGATTGCGGAATAGTGGACAAAGACATCTTTGCCGCCATCCTGCTGGATAAATCCGAATCCCTTGGAATCATTGAACCATTTTATCGTTCCTTCTGCCATAGCCGTTCCTCCTTGTGTCAACGACCTTACTCTGACCTGGGGTGCAGGTCATCTTTGGGATGCGGGTTTATACGCCAGATAGCCCAACTTGACGCAGGAAAAGCGTCTTGCCTGGCATCTGTAGGGTATAAGCCCTAGAAAATCGTGCTGTTCCCTGGTTACAGCCGGTCTCTGTCCGTGTCCTCACGCCTTTGCCTGTGGCGCGCATGGTCTAAATTGCGGCAACGCGACGCGGGAGGCGGCCGGAAAAGGCGGTCGCTTGGGGGCATTGGACACAGGAAGACGGAAGGGAATGTCGTTCATTCAGTGGAGATGCGCAGGGAAATATCGGTACAGCAGGCAAAAAGGAGGTGTTCGAGGGCAGGTGGAGCCAGCAGGGACGGAGGGCAAGTGCAATGTACCACAGATATTCGAACAGTTCTGCCTGAGCGAAGAATAAGATGTAGTGCACAGATGAGTATTTCAAGGAATAATCTACCGTAAACTCCCTTGATATGCCAGATGTTTTTTTTCTTGCTTCGGTTTTTCCCCATGTTGTCAGAGGGGGTCAGACCGTTGCCCCTTCCTTGAGCAGCGGGAATCCCATGGCTTCCCGCTGCTCGACATAACGCTGCGCCACCTGGCGGGCGATGTGGCGGATGCGGCCGATGTAGCGGGTGCGCTCGGCCACGCTGATAGCCTTGCGGGCATCGAGCAGGTTGAAGGTGTGGGAACATTTGAGGCAGTAGTCGTAGCCGGGCAGGATCAGGTTTTTCTCGACCAGTTTCAGGGCTTCGCGCTCGTAGGTGTCAAAGGCATGGAACAACTCGGCGACATTGGCCTCCTCGAAATTGAAGGCGGAAAATTCCTTCTCTGCCTGGTGGAAGATCTCGCCGTAGGTCACCTCCTGGTTCCAGGCGATGTCGTACACCGAATCCACCTTCTGGAGATACATGGCAATCCGCTCCAGGCCGTAGGTGATCTCGGCGGTGACCGGCTTGAGATCGATGGAGCCGGCCTGTTGGAAATAGGTGAACTGGGTGATCTCCATCCCGTCCAGCCAGACCTCCCAGCCCAGCCCCCAAGCCCCCAGGGTGGGTGATTCCCAGTCGTCCTCGACAAAGCGGATGTCGTGCTCCAGCAGATTGAGACCGAACCGTTCCAGGCTCTCCAGGTACATGGCCTGCACATCCTTGGGCGAGGGCTTGATCACCACCTGATACTGGTAATAGTGCTGCAGCCGGTTAGGATTCTCGCCGTAGCGGCCATCAGTCGGCCTCCGTGACGGCTGGACATAGGCGGCCTTCCACGGTTCGGGTCCCAAAGCCCGGAGCAGGGTGGCGGGGTGGAAGGTGCCCGCGCCGACTTCCATGTCGTAGGGCTGCATGACGACACAGCCCGCGGATGCCCAATAGCTGTTCAAGGTGGCGATGATATCCTGAAAATACATGGTGTAATCTTTCCAGTATTGATTGTTCCGGGATCGGTGGCTACAAGTATGCGGCAATCTACCACAGGACAGGGCACAATGGAACCACGATTTCTTCGCATTCGCGGAGCGCGAATGCACAATCTGAAAAATATTTCCGTCGATCTGCCGCGCAACAGGCTGATCGTCTTTACCGGCCTGTCCGGGAGCGGCAAATCGACCCTAGCCTTTGATACCCTGTACGCGGAAGGGCAGCGGCG
>WRFD01000186.1 GCA_009778955.1 Desulfobulbus sp. | reverse complement strand
TCGGCTCTTTGGAAATCCAGAGCAAACTCGACAGTTTTTTTGCCGGCGCCGACGAGGTGCAGGGCGAAACGCTTGCCGCGGCTCCAGAAGCCGAAGCGGACAGCGATCAGACCATCGCTGCCCTTGATGATGTAGCGATCCTTGCCGACGAGGACCAAGGCGACCAAAGCTTGAGCAAAACCGAAGAGGAAAAGGGCTTCGGCTCTTTGGAAATCGAGAGCAAACTCGACAGTTTTTTTGCCGATGCCGACGAGGAGCAGAGCAAACCTGCGGATGTCTCGGCCACCGATGTGGAAAAAAACGAGCACACTCTTTTCTTTAACGAAGCGGATAACCTCCAGACCGCTCTTGCCGACAGCAGCGAAGAACGCGGCTTTTCCGATGAAGAGGAGATAGCGGCATTAAACTTCACCCCCATAAATGAAATCGAGGAGAAGCTCAATCTCTTCTTCGGGGCCGAAGATAAGGAAGGGCTTGGGGCGGATACGCTGCTGGCCGGTTCCCTGGAGGAATCGCTGGGATTCGATATGGCGGACGACGAACCGGCTGTCGTTCTAGATATACTGGGCGACCTTGATGCCCACCATCCCGTAGTGAAAGCGACAGCCCCCGGGGTTGGGCCCGAGGAAGAACAGGCCGCCGCTCCTCTTGAAATTGACGAGCTGACCATGGAGCTTGAAGCCAGCATCGACGATGACCAGAGACTGGCCACGGGAGCGGCCGAATCGACAGAAATTCAGTTGGCCGCACTTGGCGCGCTGCTGCCCCTGGTGGTCCGCACGCCTTCCCGCGACAACCTTGCCGAATCGGCAGCCATGATCGCAACCTTCAAACAGGCGGATCTATCACCGGTTCAGCATTCTCTGGTCCAACTGCTCGAGTCGACCCTGACCTTGCTGGCCCGTCTGCCCACCAAGGATCATGCGGCCACCGAAAAACTGGTCAACTTTTTGTACGGACAACTGACCGCCGGAGAGCCCCAAGCCGATGTCCTGGCCGAGGCCATAGGCCGCTTCACCGTCTGGATGCACGAAGCGGGCAAGATCATGCCGGTCATGCCGGCTGCCGGTCAGCAGCAACATGACCCGGAATATACCTACACGGCCAAGGAGTTGTACTTCGAGCTTTCCGAACTCCGCAGCTCTATGCGCGATGGATTCGCAAAATTGCAGCACGATATGCAGCACCACAAGTAAAGGCGAACACGCCTTCCCATCCCAAAAGGGCCGGATATTTCCGGCCCTTTTTTATTTTCGAGGGTCAAAGGCTTCTCTGAGCGCCTCACCGATGAAAATGAGCAGAACCAGGGCGCCGACCAGGACCACGAAGGTGGAAAGCGACAGCCACCAGGCCTCGATATTGGCCTTGCCTTGAGCGAGCAGCTCTCCGAGACTCGGCGTCGTAGGCGGCACCCCAAGCCCTAGGAAATCGAGGCTGGTCAGGGCCAGGATCGCTCCGGACATGCGAAAAGGAAGGAAGGTGATCACGGGAGTCATGCTGTTGGGGAGCAGATGCCGGTACATGATGATCAGGTTGCCGACCCCCAAGGCTTTGGCGGCCTTGACATATTCCATGTTCCGCCCCTTGAGGAACTCGGCCCGCACGTAGTCGGACAGGCTCATCCAGCCAAACATCGAGAGCAGAATAAGAAGCAGCAGCATGCTCGGTTTAAAAATCGAGGCAAAGATGATCAGGAGATAGAGCTCGGGCATGGAACCCCACAGCTCGATGAATCGCTGGCAGAAAAGATCGATTCGCCCCCCGAAATAACCCTGCACGGCGCCGGCCGCAATGCCCAGAAGCGTGCCCACTACGGTCAAGCCCGCACCAAAGAGGACGCTCAACCGAAATCCGTACAGCAACCTGGCCAGGACATCGCGGCCGCGGTCATCGGTGCCGAGGTAGTTGTCCCGGCTGGGCGGCGCCGGCGTGGGCCTGTCCAGGCTCTGGTTGATCGAATTGAAGCTGTGCGGATTGAGCGGGAAAACGGCGAAATTATCCCCTTCGGCCAGGCGCTGGCGGATATAAGGATCGCTATAATCGGCTGCGGTCTCGAAATCGCCGCCAAACACCGTTTCCGGGTACATCCGCCACAGCGGAAAATAATAGTGGCCTTCGTACCGGACAAGCAACGGTTTGTCGTTGCTCAGCACTTCGGCAAAGAGACTAAGGCCAAACAAGACCAGGAAAACCACCAATGAGTAATAGCCGCGCCGGTTCCTTCTGAACCGGCTCCAGCGCCTGCGTCCGAGACTGGCCGCCCTCTCCGTTGCCGCCCCCATATGCTATCGCCTGCCTTCGAAACTGATGCGCGGATCGACCATCACGTAGGAAAGGTCGGACAACAGACGGGAAACCAACCCGATGATGGTGAAAAAATACAAGGTGCCCAGAACCACCGGGTAATCGCGGTTCAGCACCGACTGATAGGCTAGCAGTCCCATGCCGTCGAGGGAGAAAATGGTTTCGATCAGCAGGCTGCCGGTGAAGAAGGCGGTAATGAAGCTGCCCGGAAATCCGGTGATGATCGGGATGATGGCGTTGCGGAAGATATGCTTGTAGAGGATCTGTCCCTCCTCAAGCCCTTTAGCTCGAGCCGTGATCACATACTGTTTGCGGATCTCCTCGAGAAACGAATTCTTGGTCAGCAGGGTCATCACCGCCAAACTGCCTACCGTGGAGGCGGTGACCGGCAACACCATGTGCCAGAGGTAATCCAGCACCTTGCCCATAGCGCTCAACTCGTTCCAGTTGTCCGAAACCAGCCCCCGGAGCGGAAAAACACTCCAGAAGCTGCCGCCGCCGAACAGCACGATCAAGGCGATGCCCAGCACGAACCCGGGGATGGCGTAGCCAATCAGGATCACAGCACTGGTCAGCACATCGAAGGCGGCGCCGTCGCGTACCGCCTTGGCGATCCCCAGCGGAATACAGGCCGAATAGACGATGAGAAAGCTCCACAATCCGAGCGACATCGACACCGGCAGCTTGGAAATCACCAACTGGGTCACACTCATGTGGTGGTAGTAGGATTGGCCGAAATCAAAAACCAGGTACTGCCGCATCATGGTCACGAACCTGGTCAGGGGCGGCTGGTCGAAACCATACAGTTTTTTCAACTGTTCCACCCGTTCCTGGTCTAGCCCCTTGTTGCCCTGATACAGGCCGCTGCTCATGGTGTCGCCACCGGCACCATATCCGCTCATTTGCGCCATCAGGCGTTCGACCGGACCGCCGGGGACGAATTGGGTCACGACAAAGGTGATCAGCATGATGCCGAACAGGGTCGGAATCATCAACAGCAACCGTTTGAGGATATAACGCGCCATCAGCGCCTCGGCGATTGCAAGCTGGCGCATTCTCCGTTGCCGGAGAAGATCGGGCTATATGCGTTCATGCGGTTTAAGAAATTTTGATGCCGCCGATAAAATCCGCATCATCGTTCCGCGTTCCGATCGTACGGGGCCGCTCGGCTATGCGCACGGGATCCACCTCGATTTTCGGTTCAGGTTCCGGCTCGAGACGCCATTCAGGAATCGGCGCGGGTTCGGATGCCTTTGGCGTGGCAGAGCGCGATCTGATGACCGGATGGGCGGAGGGCGGCGCCGGCGGCGCGGCAACCACCGGTTCGTCGATCACCCGCTCCTGTTGGACCGGTTTTTTCAAGAATCCCAGCACGCCATCCTGGAGCAGGGTCACATTGATCAACTCCCAACCCTGTCCACCCATCTGATTAAGCATCTTTTCCATTTCCTCGTCATCGACATACTTGTCGCCCAACAGCCCATCCTTGGTGAATTCAAAAAGAATGGTGCGGTATTGCCACTGCATTGCACTCTCCTCTGCTCCGCCGCCGTTCGCACCCGCAGTCATTGGGGCGACCGTTTTCCGGCGCTTTTTTTTATTTCTAGACGTTTTTTCCGGTTGTGCTGAAAACCACCGGCGCCCATGCCCATTGCCCGGACAATCAAACCAGGCTCCGAAGTTCCTCGGCAATGATTTCTATACCCCGGCCTGCCTCGTCCTCATCCTGTGAATAGGTCATCCGCAGACACTCATCGACATGGGACCAGCCGGGCGGCAAACCGGGAAAAAAGGAGTCGCCGGACACCACCACCACGCCCCGCCTCTTCAACCGTTCATACAGCTCGCGGCCGGTGATCGGCAGACCGGGGAACCACAGCCACAGGAAAAATGCCCCTTCAGGGACATGCACCCGGTAGGCGAGTCCGGCAAAACAGTCCCGGATCCTGGCCAGGGCCCGTTCCATCCGGCGCTGGTAAAAGGGTTGAACCACTTCCCGGCTTAAGCGGATAATCTCGCCGGAGCGGACGATCTCACTGACCAGCATAGCGCCAAAGCTGCCCGGCGCCAGGTTGACCACCGCATTCGCGCCCGATAGCAGGCGGATCAGTTCCCGGCCGGCAATGACAATCCCGGTGCGGACCGCAGGCAAGCCGAACTTGGACAGCGACAGGCACAGCACTATCCCCTCGTGCCAGATTGGGGTGGCGTCGGCGGCATAGACCATCCCTGGAAAGGGCAGGCCATAGGCGCTGTCGATGATCAGGGGGATGCCGTTTTCCCCGGCTAACCGGCTCAAGCCGGCGACCTCGTCGTCAGTGAGCATATTGCCGGTGGGGTTGGTTGGCCGGGAGATACAGATCGCCCCTACTTCCCCGGTGACGGCGAGCTGGCTGAAATCGACCCGGTACTTGAACAGGTGGTCGTCCAAGGTTTCGATCCTCGGCCGGATCGAGATAAAAAAATCGTCCACCAGGCCGAGGTCGGCATATCCGATGTACTCAGGCGCCATCGGCAGCAGGATCTTGCGCTGGCTGCCGTCGGCCATGACCCCGGCCAGGAGGTTGAACAGCAGGAAAAATGCGCCTTGGCTGCCGTTGGTCAGGCAGATGTTCTCCTCGGTCAGCTCCCAGCCATACTCCCTTCGCAACAGGGCGGCCAGGTTCTGCAGAAACTCGCGTTCCCCCCGGGGCGGATCGTAGATGCCGATAAGGCGCCGCAGTAACTGTTCATCCCCGCTCAGCCGGCGTAAACGCTCGGCCATCACTGCCTGAATTTGGGGGATATGACCAGGGTTGCCGCCGCCCATCATAATCTTCCCGCCCTCGGCCAGGGCATTGCCCAGGTCATCCATCAGGGAGAGAATTCCGGCGCCT
>WRFD01000185.1 GCA_009778955.1 Desulfobulbus sp. | reverse complement strand
TACCCCTAAGCTTGTCTGCAACCTTGGCTTCGAGAGGTTGGAACTGAGGAAGCATCCCAACGTCGGTTCTTGAACTCTCCTTACAACGGAGCGGACTGGATGCCGCTTTCCCTGGTCAACCCAAGACCTGTAGGTTTCCCTCCAAGCCTCTGACTTCAGTCAGGGGTGATTGACGTACTCATCTCGGCACGACCCGGTTCTGGTTGAGCTGCTCATAGTTAAGGCGACAGGGTGACTGGCCAACGGCAACTCGATCAAACCCGGCAATCAGCCATGCCATGCGCGGGACATCCGCGGGCGGCGATGCATCCGGGGCAATGATCTTTCTTTGAATCTTTCAATCTATCGGAAGCAGCCGGAAAGACAAGAGAGGAAAAATAGAGATCAATCGGAGATGTTTTCTATCCAAAAACCACAGGCCCAGCGCCAATTTCCCGATAGTCTTTCTCTTTTCCAAGTCGCCCCGGACCGACTGTGTCGGCGTCCGCGCACCCTGCTTTCTTAATCGGGCCGGCAGGTGTCGAGTGGCCAAGAAACTTCCCCAATCAGGGACGATTATGGTAAAAAGAAGAGAATGTTAGAATAACATCAGCCAGCGAGAGAAGGCAACCGTGAAAAACAGACAGACGGATCGTTTTATTTATATTGTCGGCGAACACCAGGACGGCATTATCCCGGAAAACTCGGAGGTGTTCGCCTTTACCAACAAATCGATGACGCGCATCGAGACCGATGAACTGGCGCTGGTTGTAGCCAATGTTTTTGCCAGAGGGCACTATTTTCCCGGCGACGAAGGCGCGCTAACCTCGGTGATCCATGAATTCGTCGCCCGGTCGGAGCGATACCGGCAGCGGGCGGCCAAGCTGAAAAAGGGCCGTTGCACCCTGGTCACCGCCTTCAGGCGGCTGGACGGCGAGATATCGGTCAAGGTCATGGCCGTCATGCCGGTGGAGCCGGCCAGCCTTGACCCGGAGCGGCCGGAAGGATTCCATACCTTGCTGATCAATGCGCTGCCAGGCTTCCAGAAGGCCCTGGTCGAAGAAGCATATGCCCAGGATTCCAAGCTGATCGGCATCATCAAGGAGGCGACCATGCATCACATCCAAGGGTCATTGCAGTAACGGTTAGCCGCGCAAGTCTCCGGCCGCGCTCCGGACGGGCGCGCGCCCCTCCCGAGGCTGGCGGCTCCTTCGGCGCCGGGCAAAATCGGGAACGCGCCATCAACCAAGCACCCGCAAGGGCATCAACATGGAAAACAAGCAAAAATTCAACGCGTTTTTTGCCATTTTCGCCATCTTCGGCATCCTAGTCATCCATGAGATCTGGGTCGAGCGGCAGACCATCAGCGCAGTGCCCTACAGCGAACTGGAACACATGCTCCAACAGGGCAAGATCGCCGAGCTGACCATCCGGGAGCAATATATTGCCGGCACTCTGAAGGCGCCGGAAAACGGCAAGAAGACCATCGTCGCCAACCGGGTCGATCCCAATTTGGCCGACCACCTGTCCAAGTACAACGTACCCTATACCAAGGTGCACGAAAGCAAATTCCTGGCCACCATCCTTTCCTGGGTGGTGCCCGCCCTGATATTTTTCGGCATCTGGATGCTCATTCTCCGCAAGTTCGCCGATAAACAGGGGCTGGGCGGCGGGTTCATGAACATCGGCAAGTCCAAGGCCAAGGTCTATGTCGAACATCAGACCGGGGTCGCCTTTGAGGATGTGGCCGGGGTGGATGAAAGCAAGACGGAATTGCAGGAGATTGTCGATTTCCTGAAAGCGCCCGAGGATTACGGCAAACTGGGGGCCAGGATGCCCAAGGGCATTCTGTTGGTCGGCCCCCCGGGTACAGGCAAGACCTTGCTGGCCCGAGCTGTGGCCGGCGAGGCCGGGGTTCCCTTTTTCTCGATCAGCGGCTCGGAATTCGTCGAGATGTTCGTCGGCGTGGGCGCGGCACGGGTACGAGACCTGTTCGAGCAGGCCCGGAAATCGGCGCCAGCGATCATCTTCATCGACGAGCTCGACGCCCTGGGCCGGGCCCGCACCGCCGCCGGGCTGGGGGGCAACGACGAACGCGAGCAGACTCTCAACCAGTTGCTGGTCGAACTGGACGGCTTCGACCCGTCCAGCGGCCTGGTCCTGCTGGCCGCCACCAACCGGCCCGAGATCCTCGACTCCGCCCTGCTCCGCGCTGGCCGCTTCGACCGCCAGGTGCTGGTCGATCGGCCCGACAAGCTGGGCCGGATCGCCATCCTCAAGGTCCACATGAAGAAAATCCAAATGGGCGACGATGTCGATCCCTCCCAGGTGGCTGACCTGACCACCGGCTTTTCCGGAGCCGACCTGGCCAACCTGGTCAACGAGGCCGCCCTGCTGGCCACCCGGCGGCAGGCAACCGAGGTCAGCATGAACGACTTCACCCTGGCCATCGAGCGGATCATTGCCGGCCTGGAGAAGAAGAACCGGCTGCTCAACCCCAGGGAACGGGAGATCGTCGCCTACCACGAAGTCGGACATGCCCTGGCCGCCCTGGCGCTGCCGGGCGCCGACCCGGTCTTCAAGATCTCGATCATCCCCAGGGGCATCGGCGCCCTAGGCTACACCCTGCAACGGCCGACCGAGGACCGCTTCCTCATGACCAGGGTGGAACTGGAACATAAAATCGCGGTGCTCCTCGGCGGCCGAGCGGCGGAAAAGCTGGTGTTCGACCACCTTTCCACCGGCGCAGCCGACGATATCGCCAGGGCCACCGACATCGCCCGCAACATGGTCACCCGCTACGGCATGGACCCCACCATCGGCTTTGTGGTCTACGAGGATAACCAGCCGAACTTCCTCGGCCCGGGCGGCCACGGGGTCAGCGGCTGCCAGATCAGCGACAGCACCGCCCAGCAGATCGACCTTTCGGTTCGCACCATCATCGGAGACACCTTTGCCAACATCCTGAAAATACTGGAGACTAACCGGGAGATCCTGGAACGGTGCGCCAAGACTCTGTTGGAGAAAGAAACCCTGCTGGAAAAAGAACTGGTCGAATTAACGGCGGATTTGAAGCGCTGACCTAAAAAAAGGGCGCCCCTGTTGCCGTGCAGGCCATATTCCTCGGGGGATCAGTACCGGCTCAGATAATTGTTCACTTCCCAATCGGTGACCGCAAGGCGGTAATTGTCCCACTCCTTCTCCTTGCCTTCTATGTATTTGGCGAAGATATGGCTCCCCAAGGTTTCCTTGGCGATCGGGCTGGCCTTGAGTTCCTGGACAGCCTCGTACAGATTGGCCGGCAGACTGGCAATGCCTGCGGCTGTCTTCTCGGCGGTGGTCATCTCGTAGATATCGACGTCGGTGGAAGGCGGCAAGGTGAGATTGTTCCTGATGCCGTCCAGGCCGGAGGCGAGCATCATGGCAAAGGCCAGGTACGGATTGCAGGCGGGATCCGGGCAGCGGACCTCGGTCCGGGTACTCAGTCCGCGGGAGGATGGGATGCGGACCAGCGCTGAACGGTTCGATGCGGACCAAGCCACATAGACTGGAGCTTCGTAGCCGGTGACCAGGCGTTTGTAGGAGTTGACCAACGGGTTGGTCACCGCGGCGAATCCACGGGCGTTTTTGAGAATACCGGCTATGTACTTGTAGGCGATCTCGCTCAGTTGCAACGGTCCCTTCTCATCGTAGAAGGCGTTGGCGCCGTCGAGGTTGAACAGCGATTGGTTGGTGTGCATGCCCGAGCCGTTGATGCCGAAGATCGGTTTCGGCATGAAGGTGGCGTGGAGACCGAATTCTGAGGCAATCGACCGGACAGCCCACTTGTAGGTGATGGTGTTGTCGGCTGCGGTGACGGCATCTGAATATTTGAAGTTGATCTCGTGCTGGCCCTCGGCGCCCTCGTGATGCGAGGCCTCGATCTCGAACCCCATCGCTTCCAAGGTCTGGATAATTTTACGGCGGCAATCAAGACCGCCGTCATCGGGTTCGGCATCAAAGTAACCGGTGACATCGTCGGTGATGGTGGTGGGCCGCCCATTCTGATCGCGGCGGAACAGAAAAAACTCGCATTCGGTGCCGACATTCATGGTGAAGCCGAGCCTCTTCGCCTCTTCCAGAACCCGCTTCAAGTTATTGCGAGGGCAACCGACAAAGGGGCTGCCATCCGGTTTGTACACGTCGCAAATGATGCGGCCGGCATTGCAGCCATCCTTCTCGCGCCATGGCAGGAGAACAAAGGTATTATAATCGGGCTTGAGGTGCATGTCCGACTCGTTGATGCGGACAAACCCCTCAATGGAGGAACCGTCGAACATGATTTTGCCGTCCAGCGCCTTTTCGATCTGGCTGCGCGGGATGGCGATATTTTTGATGGAACCGAAAATATCGACAAACTGCAGACGCAAGATGGTCACATTTTTGTCTTTGATCATTGCCATGATTTGGTCGCGAGTCATACCTCTTCTCCTTTATGCACAGCTGCAAAACTAAGCCGACGATCATCCCGTCACCATCCGGGCATCGTTCTCTTTGTCGATATTTTTTTTTGCGCAAAAAAAATACTGTTCAGGTTAACAAAGCGGAGAAAATTAATCAAACAATCTTTTAAACACACACAAAAAAGCAACACATTCCAAACGCTTGCCTTTCCAGCCCACGGCTGCTTTTGGCCTTGATGGCGCCGCTCAACATCAGGTCCGAAAAAATATTTCTCCGACGCCTTTCACGCCATCCCCCTTGATTGACAAACAGAAATCCAAGCGGTACTCTTCATCTAGTTCAATATTGGTCATGGCAGGACACAATGGTGGACGCGGGATGCGCCCCACTCTTGCTGAACCGCTGGAAGGCCACCCCCGCGAGCCGCGCTCGCCGACCGACAGGATACGGAATGTCAAAGGAACGCAGACGATATATTCGCCCCGAAGCATTAAATTTATTGGACTATCTCGTTGTAGACGACCAGGGGCGGCCAAGCGAGTATTCCATGGCAAGAACCCTGAACGTGAGCAAGGGCGGGATTTTGATGGAAACGCACACCCCGTTGCCGAAAGGGCAGCAGTTAATGATTACGCTGGGCCTGAAGGATCAGTTGATCGACGTGATGGGACGAATAGTCTATTCCGCAAGCGATGCGGGCTGGCACCACAGCGGCGTCGAGTTTTTCCATGTTTCCGACAACGACAAGCACATCCTCGACAGCTATGTCGAAGCCTTCCACAAGCTGCACGCCCAAGACATAGACGAACACCCCATGCCGATCACCAGGGGCTGAGCCGACGCGACCAGCCTCTTGCTTTTCCGTTCCCGCCCAGACAGGTTATGTCTCGCCCCTTCCGTATTCGCCATCGAAACGGAGATGCCGTCCTCGCCGAGAAAGCCGCCGATCCGCGCCT
>WRFD01000184.1 GCA_009778955.1 Desulfobulbus sp. | reverse complement strand
TGTGAAAATGGCCGCGTGGTCTCCTTGATAGTTTGTTAAGAAAATTCAGCATGTTGCTCGATTTTTTTTGCACCAAAAACTCCACATGCAAATCCCCATCTGGACAGCAGTGGATTCAAACAGCAAAACTTGGCAGGGAGAGACGTCATCTCGACCGCAGGGAGCAATCTCCCGCCATGACTAAATTTCTCGGCGCTGGGCTCTGAGGGAAAAGAGTTTCAGCGGGTTGGCTTGTCCAACCGGCATTCGCGGCACTCGGCGATGTGACCTAAAAACACCTGCCTGCAGCAGGCAGGCACTGCGCTTTGGCAGGGGAAACAAAAAAATTATTCGGAGTAGATCTGCCAGCAGTTACGTCCTTTTTTCTTGGCCTCGTACATGGCGATGTCGGCATGGCGGAGCATGGTCTCAGCATCCTTGCAGTCAAGGGGAAAAACCGAGATGCCGATACTGGCGCCGATGAAACAGACGTGATTGTTCGCCTCGATCGGTTCGTTGAGCGATTCGATCACCTTCTGCGCCACCAGGGTGGCTCCGTCAAGGACCTCGGTGCTTTCCAGGAGGATGACGAACTCGTCGCCACCCAGCCGACACACCGAATCCGAGGTCCGCAGGACGCTGCGCAGCCGTTCGGCCACCTGCATCAGGACGATATCACCGACCCCGTGGCCGAACTGGTCGTTAATCGGTTTGAACCGGTCGAGATCAATGAACAGCAGGCAGAGGATGCGACCGAGGCGGCGGGCCAGGGAGATAGCCTGGGGCAGGCGGCGGCGGAAATAGTTGCGGTTGGGAAGGTTGGTGAGCGGGTCGTGGTTGGCCATGTAGCGGATCAGTTCCGCTGCCTCCTGCCGCTCTGTGACGTCCTGGAACACCAGCACCCCGCCGATCAGCCGGTGCCCCCGGCGGATCGGGGTTGAACGGAAATCCACGGGAAAATTGGTGCCGCCCTTGCGCAGCATCCTGGCTTCATCGAAGCAGACGGTGGTCAAGATGTCCGTCCGGGTGAAATACGGACAGCAATCCTCGGAAAACTCATCGCTGCCCGACAGGGAAATTTTGAACACCGTCCGGTAGTCGCGCTCCATGACCTCTTCGAACTCGTAGCCCAGCATCTTCAGGGCGGCGGGATTAATATAGCTGACCAACCCCCGGTCATCGACCCCGCAGATGCCGTTGGCAGCGGCATCTAGGATCATCTCGTAATTACGCGACAGCAGTTCCAATTCCTGCTTGGCCCGGTGCGACCCTTGGATGTAGCGGATACGGTTCTTGAGGACCGGCCAGCGCAACGGCTTGCGGATATAATCGACGGCGCCGGCGGCGTAGGAGCGTTCGATGCTCTTTTCGTCATCAAGGGCGGTCACCATCAAAACCGGCGGGGGATCGGCCATGGCGGAGCAGATATGTTCGCACAGGTCCGGACCGTCGATACCCGGCATGGCAATATCGAGAATCACCAGGTCAAAAGGCTGCTCCGCCAACTTTTCCAAGGCCGCATGCCCGTCCTCGGCTTCAACCACGGCATAGCCCTCACCCTCGAGAAATTGGCGCATAAGCAAGCGGATGACTTCGTCGTCATCGACAATCAGAATAACCGGTATGGATCCGGCGAGCAGAGACACCGTCATAAGCGAAAACGGAAAAGGGAGAAGAGGGTTTCACGACCGTACATAACGTATTGTATAGATTACGGCCAATCAATCAAGGAGTTCCATGAAAAAACGTTTAACCTGATCCACAGAGCGGATGATCTGGCCATGAATGCGGTCGATCTGCTGCATATTCCCGCTCTTGCCGATCTGTTCAGCCAACAGGCACAGTTGCGCCAACTCCTCGGCCCCGAATTGGCTACTGCTGCCTCTCATCGTGTGCGCCACCTTGTTGACCGCCTCAGGATCTCTGGCCAGCACCGCTCGATTCAACTCTGCCAGACGCTGGTCGAGCGAGCGGAGGAAGACCCCCACCGCCGGGGTGATGTCGCCGACATTTTCCTGCAGGCGCCGCAGGACCACTTCGTTCACCGCCGTCTGAATCACCGGCTCGGAGCTTTCCTCCGCCCTCGTCGCCCCAGGAACGATGGAGCTGCGCAGCTCGGGCAGCCAGCGGGTGAGCACTGCCTGCAACTTGTTAAAATCCAACGGTTTGGCCAGGTAATCCACCATGCCCACTTCTCGGCATTTTTGCTGCGCAGCCGTGGTGGCGTTAGCGGTCAGGGCGACCACGGGCGGAGCGGAATACCGGTGCCGCTCCGCATCATTGAGGATGGTCCGGGTGGCGGTGAAACCGTCGAATACCGGCATCTGGCAATCCATGAAGATGAGGTCGAACCGGGTTGTCCGACACAGGTCAACGGCCTCCAGGCCGTTGCAGGCCAACACGATCTCGGCATCGGTACGGCGGAAGGTCTCTGCCATCACGATGCGGTTGGTTTCTTCGTCATCGACAATCATGATGCGCAGATTGTGCGGCGCTGTGGAAGAAGGCGGCGGCAACGCCGTCGCTGTATCTTTCGCCGGGCTTGGATCGCCCGCCGTTTTCTCCGGTCCCATCTCTCCGGCGGCCGGCGCCGCCACACCGTGCTCCTCGGGCCTCTGACTCGCCACCGGCAGGGTGATCACGAACCAGAAGGTGGCGCCGCGCCCATATTCGGACTGCACCCCAAAGGTGCCGCCCATCAGCTTGACAAACCGCGCGCAGATCGACAGCCCCAGACCGCTGCCGCCGTAGCGGCGGGTCGAAGAACTGTCCACCTGGCTGAACGGCTGGAACAGCTTGTCGATCGATTCGCTCGGAATGCCGATTCCTGAATCCTCGACCTCGAATCTGAGCCGCTCCTTCCTGCCCTTTGCCTTTTCCCGGCTCACCCGCAGGGCGATCGTTCCCCGCTCGGTGAACTTGACCGCATTGCCGAGCAGGTTGACCAGCACCTGGCGTAGGCGATAGCCATCGCCCAGGTAGTGCTGCGCAAGTTCGGGATCGAGATGGGCAGTGACTGTCAACCCCTTGCTCTTGCCGGTCATCTGGTACAGCGACAGCAACTGCTCAATCAGACCCCCCAGATCGAAGGGCTCGATGTCCAGGACCATCTTTTCCGCCTCGATCTTGCTGAAATCGAGCAGATTATCGATCAGGGTCAGCAGACTGGAGGCCGATGCGCGAATCAACTGGGCGAAATGTTTCTGCCGGGGCTGCAGCTCGGTGTCGAGCAGCAGCTCGCTGATCCCGATGACCCCGTTCATCGGGGTGCGGATCTCGTGGCTGATCATGGCCAGAAAATCAGACTTAGCCTTGTTGGCGGAGTCGGCCTGCCGCGCCTTCTGCAGCAGGTCATGGTTTTCCTCCTCCAACCGCTGAATTTCGGCCTCAAGATTGGCAATCCGGTTCTGTGCGGGCATGCTGTCTTTCATGACTCAAGAGAAAAGGGACAGTTGGCGCATTGCGGGCTTTTTGCGCCGCGCCCGTGGCTTAAGGATAGGGGAAAAGGCGTCGGCGGGCAATTCGTCCACAAACCGGGACGGCTGCCGGGCCTCGACCGGCCCGCCATAGAAGACGCGCGACCGGCACCAGCTGAGGATCAGGTTGTCGACGGCCCTGGTAATGCCCACGTAAAAAAGGCGCCGCTCCTCTTCCAGATGGCCTGGCTGCATCTCCTGGGGCATTGATGCCCTCGGCGCCAGCGGCAGCAAGCCTTCCTCGCAACCGGCGATAAAGACCACGGGGAATTCCAGCCCCTTGGAGGCATGGAGGGTCGAGAGGGTCACCGCCTCAGATCGCGGATCGTAGAGCACGGAGTCGCTGAAACGGAGCAAATGGGCGGCAAACTCGGGAAGCGAACCACCAAAGGTCAGGGCGAGCTGGCACAGGCGTTCGATGTCCGGCTGTTTCGGATCGAACCCGTAGCGGACAACCAGGGCATCGAGCACCGCCGTCACCGGCCCAGCCTCCGCCAGGGCGCGCATCCGCGCCAGCACTTGGCGCAAGGGTTCGAGCAGCGCGTCAATGGGGCCGCCCATGCAAGGCATTTCAGCAAACCCTCCTCCCTGTTCCCGCGCCGTCTGCCGAAGCGCAAGCCGCACCTGCCGCACAGCCTGATGGCCCAGTCCCTGCTCCCGCCGCATCAGTCCCAGCAGGTGTTCCGCCTCGGCAAGGCCCGCGATCAGCAGCAGCCACCAATAGAGCGGGCGGCAGTTCCCCTTGGTGTAATAGGCTTCGAGATCAACCAGTTGGAAGGGAAGACCCCGTTCCGCCAGCACCTTGCCGATTGCCTCGGCTTGACGGCCGGTGCGGTAGAGGATGCCGATGTCGCGCAGACCGACCGCACCGCCGCCGGTGTGATCGAACCTCGCAAGGCTGCTGTGTGAGGTGCCGCCCAGGCGCATCTCGATCTGCTCGGCAATGAAGCAGGCCTCGTGCTCGGGCGTGGCGCATTCCTGGCGCTGGATGGTCCCCTGGCGGGAGGAACAGGGCTGCATCGCCGCCATCGGCAGCGGGTGGACATTGCCGGCGATCAACTGCTCGGCAGCCCGGACGATGATCGGGGCGCTGCGGTAGTTACGGATCAGGTGGTGCACCTCGGGGCGCATCTTTTGGATAACGGTGTAAAACCACTGCGGATCAGAGCCACGAAACCCGTAGATCGCCTGATCCGGGTCACCGATGGCAAACAGGGTCGAGGTTTGCGCCAGGAGCGCGACCAGGGCGTACTGCGCCTGGTTGACATCCTGGAACTCATCGACCAGAAGATGCCCGGTGGCGGCCCGGATGGCGGCGGCCTCCTCGTTCTCCTGGCGCAGCAGATCCACCGTGCGCGGCACCACCGCCTCAATGTCGATCAGGGACCGTTCGGCCAGGGCGGCGAGATAGCGGCGGGTCTCGACGGTATATTCCCTTGGATCGGATCGGGTGAACATCTCGCCCAAGGCGTGGGAAAAGACCTCCCGCTCCTTCGCATTCCAGCTTGGAAAGAGTTCCTCGATCAGGGCGGCCCGCTCCTCCGGTCCCGCCACCTGCAGGCCGGGAGCGCCACGCCGCAACTGGGCCAGGCAATAGCCATGGAAGGTGGCGACCGTCACCGGCGCCCGATCCGTCACCGCGCCTTGCAGCCGTTCCCGGACCTCTTCGGCCGCCTTGTTGGTAAAGGTAATCACCGTGCAGGGGCGGTCTGGCCGAACGGCCAGCCGTTCGGCCCGGCTCACCAGGGTATGGGTCTTGCCGGTGCCCGGTCCGGCCTGAACCAGGATCAGGGCGGCGGCGCTGGCCACCGCCTGTCTCTGCTCGCTGTTCAGCTCCCTGGCCTTCGGGGCTGTTGCGCTGGGATTTTCTAGCCGCGATTCCAGTTGCTGCCGTTTTCTGGCCGCTTTCCGGGCTGGACCGGCGGCCGCGCCGAACAGG
>WRFD01000183.1 GCA_009778955.1 Desulfobulbus sp. | reverse complement strand
GCCCAGATCGGCGCCTTCATCACCGCGCTGCGCATGAAGGGCGAGACCATCGACGAGATTGTGGGCGCGGTCAAGGTCATGCGGAAAAAGGCGACCTTCATCGATACCGGCATCGACACCGAGGCCGGCGAGGTTTTGATGGATATAGTCGGCACTGGCGGAGACGGCTCCGGCAGTTTCAACGTGTCGACCACCACCAGTTTTGTGGTGGCCGCCGCTGGCGTACCGGTGGCCAAGCACGGCAACCGGGCCGTCTCTTCCCACTGCGGCAGCGCCGACGTCCTGGAAGCCCTCGGCGTCGATCTGAGCATGCCGCTGGAGAAGGTGGCCGCCTGTGTAAGCGAGGTGGGCATCGGCTTTCTGTTCGCACCCAGGCTGCATGGGGCCATGAAATACGCCATCGGCCCCAGGCGCGAAATAGCCATCCGCACTCTGTTCAACATTCTCGGACCGATGACCAATCCGGCCGGGGCCAATGTGCAACTCACCGGCGTTTTTTCCCGCGAACTGACCACGGTCCTTGCCGAGGTCTTGGTGCGGCTTGGCATGAAACGAGCGGTGATTGTCTGGGGCGAAGGCAATCTGGATGAAATGACTATCACCGGCGCCACCCATCTGGCCGATGGCCATCAGGGCACAGTGACCACCTCACTGCTGACCCCCGAAGATGTCGGACTGAGGACCGCGGACATGGCTGCCATCCGCGGCGGCAGGAGCGCGGCGGAATCAGCGGCCCAGGTCCGGGCCGTCTTGGGCGGCGAGGCCGGCGCCAAGCTGGACATGGTCCTACTCAACGCCGGGACCGCCCTGATGGCCGCAGGCCAAACCGATACCATCGCGGCCGGCATCGCCCTGGCCAGAGAAATAATCCAATCCGGGACAGCCTTGGCCAAACTAGAGCAATTGGTTCGTTTCAACAGGGGCAACAAATGATCCTCGATACCATTGTCGCCAAAAAATACGAGGAAGTGGCGGAACTCAAACGGCGCGGCCTGCCGGTCGTGGACCGGCCCATCCCCCCTCCGCGCGGCTTCGTCCGGGCCTTGACCGGTGCGCCAGGCGTAGCCATCATCGCCGAGGCCAAGAAGGCCTCCCCCTCAAAAGGCATCATTCAGCCCGATTTCGACCCGGTGCACATTGCCCGCAATTACCGGGACGGTGGCGCCCATTGCCTCTCGGTGCTCACCGATGTCGATTTCTTCCAAGGGGCGCTGGCCTCTATTGCCCATGTGCGCGAGGCGGTCGAATTGCCGGTGCTGCGCAAGGACTTCATCGTCGATCCCCTCCAGATCGAAGAAGCCAAAGTGATCGGCGCTGACGCCATTCTCCTGATCGCCGCCATCCTTGACCCCAAACAACTGCGCGACTTCCGCCTCCAGGCCGAATCCCTAGGGATGGACGTGCTGGTCGAGGTGCACGACGAACAGGAACTGGAGGAGGCGCTTGCCGCCGAAAGCCGGCTGATCGGGATCAACAACCGCAATCTCAACGACTTCTCGGTAAGCCTTGAGACCACATTTCGCCTGCTGCCCAAGGTGCCACAGGAGATTCCCGTGGTCAGCGAATCGGGGATTGCCACCGCAGCCGATATGCGGCGCTTACAGGCGGCCGGGGTCAAAGCGGCCCTGATTGGCGAAAGCCTAATGCGGGCCGGCCAGCAGGATCAATTACTGCGGGAATTTCTCGGAAAATGAGCGCTTACCACCGGGTGCGGATCAAGATCTGCGGCATGACCCGCCTGGCGGACGCGTTGTGCGCGGTCGAGGCCGGAGTTGACGGCCTGGGATTTATTTTTTCGGCGAAGAGCCCCCGGATGGTCGCGCCTGAAACGGCCAAGGCGATCATCGGCAGGTTGCCGCCCCTGGTTGATGCGGTGGGAGTTTTTGTCGACGAGGAGCCGGGCCAGGTGGCGGCAATCGTCCGGGAATGCGGCATCACCATCATTCAACTGCACGGCGCGGAATCACCCGCCTACTGCCGAGAACTCGCATCCCTGGCCACTCACTGCCGCCTGCTCAAGGCAATCCGGGTGAGCGACCAGACCACGGCCGCCGAGGTGGCGCCCTACAACGGGGTGGCGCACGGTTTTCTCCTTGATACCTATCAAAAAAATGTGGTCGGCGGCACCGGCCAGACCTTTGACTGGTCGTTGATTGACCGGCTCAATCTGGCCTGGCCGTTTCTGCTGGCCGGCGGCCTCGATGCCGACAACGTTGGCTGCGCCCTGGCGCGGGTCAAGCCCTACGGCGTGGATGCCAACTCCGGCCTGGAGGATGCACCCGGCCATAAAAATCACGGCCAGATCCGCCGGTTCATCGCTGCGGTCCGCGCCTTCGAGGCTGGATTGCTCATCAATTCCCGGTGAACAATGCCCGCAAACCGGTTTCCACGCCGAAAATTTCATGCATGAATGGCTCGACAAATTGGAAATGAGTGAACTAGCTTCATCTTTTACCTTGCAAACACATTAAGGAGGAGAAAACATGCATTCTGAACGTTATGAAACCGGTCTCGCCATGCTGCGCCGAGTGGACGGCAAGGGCGGCGAAGCTGTGGTGGAAAGTCTGAAGGATATAGCTCCGGATTTCGCCCGTTACCTCATCGAATTTCCCTTTGGAGACATCTATGCGAGGCCCGGACTTGATCTGAAAAGTCGGGAAATCGCTGTGGTCGCGGCCTTGACAGCCCTCGGTAATGCCAGCCCGCAACTCAAGGTGCATATCGCCGCCGCCCTACATGTGGGCTGCACGCAGGAAGAAATTCTGGAAGTCATCATGCAGATGGCCGTTTACGCCGGATTCCCGGCCGCTTTGAACGGCCTGTTCGCCGCAAAGGAAGTGTTTGCGGAGCACGCTGAGTAGAGCGCACAGTGGCAAGAGATCAGTAACCCGTGCGCGGCGGCAAGATCCAGCCTAACGATAATCGCCCATGGCGTCCGTTCCTGATTACGCCTAACGCGCCAGCAGTAAGGTGTGACGGAAACCTTCCGCCTGTAGTTCCTTCTCGTACAACTTGGCCTTTCTGAGCGAATTACTGGCAAAGATCATCACCCGGTAGAGATTCATGCCCGCAGCCGGATACTGCTGGATAACGACGTCGCGTCCCCTCTTGGCAAAGGCCCTGGCTAGAGTGCGGGCGTCTTCGATCTTGATGAAGGCCCCCACCTGCACGTAGAAATTCCCCTGGTCGAAATCCGGAATTGGCGGCGCCTTGGCAGGCGGAGATTGCGGTTTGCCCGCTCCGGCCGGCGGCTTGACGGTCTCAGCCGGCAGCTTGCCCGGGACGGCGGCCACCTGTTGTTCTTCTCCCGGCGGCTGCGTTTCCATGGCTACGACTTCCACCCTGGCGGTTCCCCTGCCGACAATGTCTAGTTCCTGGGCCTTGGTGTAGGTCAAATCAATGATCCTCTCCTGGACAAAGGGACCCCGATCGTTGATCCGCACAATGGTCGACCGCCCATTCTCCAGGTTCTTCACCAGCAGGATGGTGTTCATGGGAAGCGTCTTGTGGGCCGCAGTGTCACTGTACATATTGTAGGTTTCGCCGTTGGCCGTCTTCTTGCCGTGGAATGGTTCGCCGTACCACGAGGCGATGCCTTGCTCGATATAGCCGATGGCCGAAGGGATGGGGTAATAGGTGATGCCGTTGACCACGTATGGCCGCTGGGTGGCCGGAATCCTTGGTCCTTTTTTGCCCGATTTGCCGGAAGAATCGCCGCCGCGGCCTCCCGGCGTCTTGGAACCGCAGCCGAAGGCCAGCCCCACCAGGAGAATGAGCGCCAGCAGATGAAAAAGGCGAAGGGAACGGGACAAAACGGCAAGATGGGTCATTTCTCTACGGTGGACATGAGGTGGCGGAACCGGTTCATGAAAAAAAGCCCAGCCGGGCCGGTGGTATGCGGGGTGTACGGGAGCAAACCGGAATGCTTGCCAACGATGTTGTCAAACAGCGCCTGGCCGTCGGCATTGATCATGGATAGGCGCAAATCGAGGTAGGGACGGAAGACCTTGATCATGCCGTCCGTATCTTTGCACACGATCATCTGTTCCCAACGGCGCTGCCCATATCCCAGGTACCAGATGCCCGGCCGCGGTTCGCCGGTCAGACCGTCGCGCATGGTCAGGGGTTTTTCGTCCGAATAGTGGATATTATGCTCCAGCAGGGCCTCGACCTCGGAACTACCCTGCACGATCAGCCGCTCCCATGGTTCGTATTCGTGACGATTGGACAGCAGCAGCGAGGTGGGCGCGTCGTTGAAGCTCCACTGTCCATGGCAGACCTGGCAGGCAACCCGTGCGCCGTACTGCCGGTGCGCCGGATGGTTGAGCAGCGGCACCGGGTGCTCCTTGCCGTCCATCCGCCCGATGAGCGACAGCCCTTTACCGCGCAACGCCAGCGTATCGAGGCAGGGAGCCGGTTGGCCGGACCGCCACCCGTGGCAGGTGATGCAGGCGATCCGGGGCTCCTGGCTGTCGTGGCCACTGTGGCGATGGCAATCGATGCAGATGAGTCCGCGCTGCTGATGGATGTCGGGCGCGAGATCGTGCCATTCCACTCCGGCCGGGCGTGGCGCGGTGTTCTGGGGAGTGTGCAAGAAGTAAGGAGTCCGGTATTCCCAGTTAAAGTCGTGTTCATAGCGGCCATGATAGTCGCTGCCCACCCGGTTGCCGTAATGGCAGTTCAGGCATTGCCTGTCCGTGGGGGGGATGAAGGCGTGCGAAACCATCTTGCCGTTGGCAAAGGCCAGGTGGCAGGCGGCGCACCCGGTCCCGTGGGTGACTGCATCGTAGGCATCGCCCTTGGCATACACATGGCAACGAAGGCAGCGGCGGCGCAGCATGTCGTCCGCCAGGGCAAGCGTCCCGGACGCGGGGTCGGCCTGGGGAATGTCGGCGGGCTTCAAAAAGCGGCTTTCAGCGCCGAAATGGTTGCGCACCTTGTTGATTAGGCCGGACAGGGTGAAATGGCGCGAGGCGGCGGCAGCGTCAACCTGGCCGGGATGACAGCCGCCGCAGGTTTCGGCCATCCGGCTGGGATGGCTCGGACGGGCGATCAACCCCGCGTGGGCCTTGTCGGCCTGGACCTCGTTGTCCTGCCCGCTATGGCAGGAGGTGCAGGCCAGTTGATGCGCCGCATCGAGCCGCATCTCGGCATGGCACCCCACACAGCCAATCTTGGCCGGCAATGCCGTATCGGTGGAAACTGTGGTTCGTGGCGATGATGGGGGAGGCGTGGGGTCTTCGGTCCGGCAGCCGACCAGGGACAAACCGGCCAGGGCCAGCAGAAGCATGGTGCGCAAGATGAAAGATCCTTTCATAATCTTGACACTCTACCATAAAACTGCTACATCAAGGAACCTCAAATTGCGCCTCTTAACAATCCTGCCCATGCAATGCTGATATAGCTCAGTTTGGTAGAGCGACTGATTCG
>WRFD01000182.1 GCA_009778955.1 Desulfobulbus sp. | reverse complement strand
CGCCGCCGGGCAGGGGCAGATGGGCCAGCCGTGCCAGCCGGACAAAACCATCGCGATCGGCCCGGTAGATCTCGCCGCCAAAAACTGTGCCGTCGCCGCCGTAGCCGGCGCCGTCGAGCACCAGCCCCACAACTGGCCCTTCCAGACCATGTTCGGCCATGACCGCGCCGATATGGGCGTGATGGTGCTGCACCTCACGGCAGTCTGCGGTCCGGCCGCGGGCATAGCGGCTGCTGAGATAATCGGGGTGGTAATCACAGGCAGTCCTGGCTGGCCTTGTTTCCAGCACTGCCTGGAGGTGGCCGATGCTCTCCTGGAAAAAATCGAACGGGGCCGCTTCAGTCAGATCTCCGATGTGCTGGCTCAGGTAGGCCTCGTTGTTGCGGACGATGCAAAAGGCGTTTTTCGTTTCCCCGCCGCAAGCGAGGATGTCAGCGGTCGGCTGGCGGAGCGACACCGGCACCGGTGCATAGCCGCGCGCCCGCCGCAGCAGACGAATGCGTCCGTCCATGATCCGGGCCACCGAATCATCCACCCTGGTGACGATCTCCCGGTCGTGGAGCAGAAAAAAATCGGCCAGGTCGCGCAACCGCCGAAGCGCTTCTTCGTTGCCGGTGCAGATCGGCTCGTCGCTGCGGTTGCCGCTGGTCATCACCAGGGCCCGAGGCGATGCCCCTTGGCTGAGGAGCAGGAAATGGAGCGGGGTGTAGGCCAGCATCACCCCGATGCGGTCCTGATCGGGCGCGATACCCTCGGCCAGACCGGTGCGCTCCCTGCGAGTCACGAGGACAATCGGACGTTCCGGCGAGGCCAGCAGCGCCTCTTCTTCGTCGCTCAGCCGGCAGTATTGGGTGGCAGCAGCCAGATCGCGGACCATGATCGCCAGAGGCTTGGCCGGCCGCGCCTTGCGCTGGCGCAGCGTCGCCACTGCGGCCTCTGAATCGCCGTCCACAGCCAGGTGAAAACCACCCAAGCCCTTGATCGCCACCACCTTGCCGGCGGCCAGGGCCTGGGCTGCCAAGGTGAGGCTGTCGCCCGGCAACGGCTGCCCCTGGCTGTCGTGCCAGCTCAACCGCGGGCCGCAGATCGGGCAGGCGTTGGGTTGGGCATGGAAGCGGCGGTCGAGCGGGTCGCGGTATTCCCGGCTGCACGCCTCGCACATGGGAAAGCGGTCCATCGAGGTGTTGGGCCGGTCGTAGGGAATATGTTTGATAATGGTGAAACGCGGGCCACAGTTGGTGCAGTTGGTGAACGGATAGCAATAGCGGCGGTTTGTCGGATCGAGGATTTCGCGCTGACAATCGCCGCACAATGCGATATCCGCCGCGATCTGGGTGGAGGGGCGGGCGCCGTGACGGCTGGGAAGGATGCGGAAGTTGGTTTCGGCTGGCAGACCATCGGCTCGTTGGATTTCGATGCGACCGATTCGGGCCATGGGCGGGGCTTCGGCCCGCAGCGCCTCGACAAATAGCTTGAGCGCCTCAACCGGGCCTCCGATGTGGATGGCGACCCCGTCGCTGTTGTTCGTCACGGTGCCGATCAGTCTGTGTTGCAGGGCAAGCCGGTAGACAAAGGGCCGAAACCCGACCCCCTGCACGATCCCGTGAACAGAGATATGCAGCGCCTGGACCGGACAAGAGACGGATTGCGTGGCCACGATCATGGGCATCCTGGGTGCAAAAAAAATACGGAACTCGTCGAGGTCAACATTCCTGCCATTGGCGCACTCTAGCAAGGAACAGGGCTTTGCACCACTACAAATTTCGCCGTCCATCTCGCCTAATTGGCACAAAACAGGACTGGTTCCCATTCATCGGATGGTCCTGTTCATGAGCCGGCTTCGGCCTGCCGCCGAATCTCCCGGTAGCGTTTGGAGTTGACCACCTTCTGTTTGTCCAGGTCTTCGATCTCCTCACGGCTGAGATGAATCAGGCCGCAAACCGGGCAACTGAGGTCCATGTCGTCGTGGGCGGCCCGCTGCTTCAACTCGTCGACAGTCATGTGGCCGACAAAGCCGCAGGCGCAGCCCGGCGCTTCCACCCGGACCAATGTTTTGTTTTTTCGCTCTTTTTTCTCGCTCACAACAGACCTCTCATCCAGGCTGGGATCACTGGCGCAGGGTGCGCAACACTGCGCCGCGATGATCGATCAAGGTTATGATCAGTGGCAGACCGCCGTCCAGGCGGTGCGTAGCGCAGGAAATTCAGGGGTCATAGGCGCGCACCGCCATTTCGATCCGGTTGAGGAGCACGGCATCGACCTGGCCCTCGGCAATGAGCGTTGCCGCAGCTCGGCGGACGCTCATGTTCATCGACGCGATATTGTGCGTGGTGCCCACGATCAGGTTGGCACGGACAATACAGCCGTTGTTGTCGGTGGTGAAGTCGTGGATCAGGGTGCCGCGGGGGGCCTCGACCTGGCCGACCCCTCTCCCGGCCTGCGGTTCGGCCGGAGTGCGGACCATCGGTTCAATGATCCGCTCGTCAGCCAGCAGCTCGAGTACGCGCTCGCAGGCATAGACCAGTTCGATCAGCCGGGCCCAGTGGGCCAGCAGCATGCCCTGGGCCGGACGGCCGAACCGGGCGCGGAACGCCTCCAGTTCGGCCTGAGCCAGAGGCGTGGCGATGCGGTCGCAGACATTGATCCGGGCCAGGGTGTTGACCCGATAGACACCCCGAGGCGCCTCAAGATCCAGGGAAAAAAACTCATCCCAGGCGCGGGCATAGATCATCTTGGCCGTTGACCATGGCTCGGCCCATTCGGCCAGATACCGGTTATACTCAACTGCCGCGAAATCAACCGTACTGCCGTCGTGCCGCATCAAGCGCAACTGGCCCTGGTAGAACCGCAAGCTTCCCTGATCGTCGACCGTGCCGAGGAAACCGGTGGTGATCGCGCCCAGGGCCGCCTCCTCGTCCGCAAGGCGGACAAAGACCTTTTGTTTGGCATAGTTCAGTGCCCGGCAGGCGAAATCAAGCAGGATCCGGCCATCGGCCTGTAGACTTTGCCGCTCCTGCCCTGTCATTGGCTTGGCAAAACCGCCGACCACCGCAGCCACCGGATGGGTAGCCTTGCCGGCGATCCGTTCGAGCATCGCCAGACCCAACTGCCGCATCCGCACCACCTCGGCGGCCAGGTCCGGGTGGCGATGCACCAGCCCCATAATGCTGCGCACCGAATAGTCGCTACTTGGCCCAAAAATGAAATCCGGAGCGGCGAGAAAAAAGAAATGAAGGATTTTATCGTGAATATGAGCCAACACATGGCACAGTTCACGTAAAAGTTGACCAGCAAGCGGCGGAGTGACGGCAAAACAGCCGTCAATGGCCTTGGCTGCAGCCAAGTGATGCATCCAGGGGCAGATGCCGCAGATCCGGCTGACAATCCGGGGAATCTCCTCGGCCGGACGGCCGATGACGAACTGTTCGAAGCCGCGCAGGGCATCGATCAGCAGCCGGGCATCGGCCACCTGACCGGCATCGTCAAGATGGATGTCGATCCGGGCCTGCCCTTCGATGCGGGTTACCGGCTGAATGCTGATCACCTGGCCCATGGGTCTATATTCCTTGCCGGGCGGACAGGTTTGCAGCCTTGATCCGCACGTGCAGCTGTTTTTTTTGTTCCGGCTTTTGCTTAGCCTTGGATGTTCGGCTTGAGCAGGCCATGGGCCCCGCTGAATCGCAACAGGGAAATCCGGTCGACAATGGCGCGGTGGTCAATGCCCTTGCTGGCCAAAATGTTGAGCAGGTCAAGCAACTGGTTGCCCTGGCGACGGACCGGCCCATAACAGCCCCGACATGGGACCCGGGCACGGATGCACAGAGGCATTTCCCGGCCGCCACAGCCGCCGACCGTCACCGGTCCCATACACAGCAGGCCCTGTTCGAACAGGCACCGCATGGAATCCATCGGCTCTTCGGGTTCATAGTCGGCATTGGCCAAAAATCGCCGCACGGTCATCCGACCGGAACCAGTGCGGACTGTGGGGCAGTGCTCACACACGCTTTTTTCAGTCAACTGCGGCTGTTGCCCTGCCGCCAGGGCAGCCACCACCTCGACAATGGTTTCCGGTCGTGGCGGGCAGCCAGGCAGGAGCAGATCGACCTCCACCCACTCGTCGATGGCATAGATTCGATCCAGCCACCCCTTGGATTCGGATTCACTTGAATATTCGCAATCATCACCATGGAAAACCGTGCTCAATGCCTGTTCTGTCGTCCATTGGTTCCGTAGGGCCGGGATGCCGCCGTGGCTGGCGCAGGTCCCAAATGCGACCAGGATTCGGCATCTGTCGCGCATAGTCCGCAGCACTTCCAGTTGAGCCTTGCTGGCCACCCCACCCGACACCAGGCCGATCTCGGCCCGGGGCAGGCTGGGATTTCCTTCCGGGCCGTCAGGGCATTTGTGATCCATGAGCAGCGGAAAATGGACAATGTCCACCTGCTCCAGCAGGCCGAGAAAAAGGTCGCCGCCATTGAGCAGCGCCACCTCGCAGCCGGAACAGCCATGCAGCCATTCACAACATAGTCGAGGGAGCGCAACGCCGCTCATTGCCCGGCCTCTGGAGTCTTAACTCCAAGCGCCCGTCCGATGCCCAGCCGCTCGCTCATTTCCCGGAAGGCCGCGACCAGCCGTTCTGGTTCGGAAGACGACACCCAGACCAATTGGAACCGCTCGGCGGCAATGCCCAGATCCTCCAGGGTGTCGGCGATGATTTCGGCTCTGGCCAGGGCCATCTCGCTGCCCTTGATGTAATGACACTCGCCGAGGTGGCAGCCGACGATGATCACCCCGGCCGCCCCTTTGTTCAGGGCCTTGAGCACCAATTCCGGATGGACCATGCCCGTGCACATCACCCGGATGATCCGGATCGAACCGGGATATTGCAGTCGGGATATTCCGGCCAGGTCGGCGGCGGCATAGGAGCACCAGTTGCAGCAGAAGGCGATGATAACCGGTTCCCGATTCACGACGCTTCCTCCGAAGGCATAACGACCTCCAAGGCCGCGTCGATCTGGGCCTCGAGTTGGGTCGTGGTGAACCCGGCCACGTCAATCCCCAGCTTAGGGCAGGTTCCCTGGCAGATGCCGCAGCCCTTGCAGAGAATGCGGTCCACGGTCACGGTCTTGCGCGAAACGCCTTCCGCATCCCTGTATTCCGCCAACTTGATCGCCTGGTAGGGGCAGACCTCGAGGCACATGGCGCAGTCGTCGCACCGGTCTGGATCGACCCGGGCGATGTTGGGCTCCAAGGCGATTTCCTTACGCGACAAAAGCCGGCCCGCCTTGGCCGCAGCGGCCAGGGCCTGGGAAATCGACTCTTCCAGCGGCTTGGGATAATGGGCCAGACCGGCGACGAACACGCCGTCGACGTGGAATTCCACCGGCCGCAGCTTGGCGTGGGCTTCCTCGAAAAAACCGTCCCGGTTGAGCGGCAGCTTGAACATGGTGGCCAGG
>WRFD01000181.1 GCA_009778955.1 Desulfobulbus sp. | reverse complement strand
TAGAGGACATCGCGGGCCGAGAGCATGGCCTCCAGAAAGAGATAGCGGTCGTCCTGGCTCCGGTTGCGGTCGCCCAGGCGCGGATGCGCCGCCATGAGGTCAAAGGCGAGGGGGTGCTGGCGGCGGGGAAAGGCCTGGTCGTTCATCCCCAGCAGGCAGACCACGCGGAAGGGCACCGACCGCATTGGCACCATGTTGCAGAAGGTGACCCGGCCGCTGAGAAAGGGCTGGCCCCCGGCCGGCTGGCCAAGGACCGCGCGCAGATGCCGCCTGAGCACGGCAAAGCTGACGGGAGCCGTGTGGGCGGCCAGGCAGCAGTCCGCCCGCAGACCGTTGATTGCCTCCCGCAAAAGCCGCAGACCCGGATCGTCCTCTTCGGCCGCGAACAGCTCATCAATGAGCGCAAGCAGCGCGGCGCACCAGGCTTCCATCGGCCGGTCCCGCCGCAGGCGGAGACGCCAGTCGGCCAGGGTGTCGATCAGGGCCACAAAGCCGCCCAGGACCTCGCTCTCGCCGCTGGCCAGATGGCCATAGGGGAGACGGTCGGCCTGGGGTTGCCGGCAATCGCCCATCAGGTAGCCGAGCAGCAAGCGGTCCAGACCGAAGCGCCAACTGTGGAGATCGCCGGCGCGGACCTCCAGTTCTTCGCGGTGCTGCGTGTCCAGGCCCCAACGAATGCCGGTCTCGCGTACCCAGTCGTGCAGCCGGGGGAGGATGGCGGGATCGAGGCCAAAGGGGCGGAGCAGGGCGGGCGTCTCGCACAGGGACAAGACCTCGGGGGCAGTGAATCGGCTGGGAAACAGGTCCATCAGGTCTATCAGGCAACGGATCAGGGTATGCTCGCCGGCCAGCGGCTGGTCGGCCAGGGACCAGGGAATTCGCCTCTCACCGCCGGCTTCGCCGAAAATGCCGGCGACTGCCTCGGCATACTCCTGGATGTCCGGGGCGCTGACCAGGATATCGCCGGGAGTCAGGTCGGGAGAGCGTCGGAACAGGTCGAGCAGCCGGTCGTGCAACACCTGAACCTCGCGCAGCGGCGAGCTGCAGCAATGGAATTGGATCGATTTGTCGCCTTCGGCGAGCGGATGACGATCCGCCCCGGCGGCCGATCGGTCGTTTAAATCGAGGATATCATTTTGCAGAGTGGCCAGCGCGTGGGTCGTCTCGTTCTCCTGGTATAGGTCTATTTCTTGCGAGTCGCCGTCGAGCAACTGATGGAAGAAATCCTGGCCGATTTTGCCCAGCGAGGCCAGTAACGGATGGCCCTGATCGGCATAGGCGTCGATGGCAGCAGCCGACCGGCCTCGTTTTCCGGCCAGCCGCCGGGCCGAAACCAGATCGCCCCAGTAGTGGCGGCAGGGGCTGAGATGAAACAGGTGCACCTCGGTCGCGGGGCTGATTTGGGTGATGATTTCCAGATGAACGGGCGCCAGCGAATTGAGGCCGAACAGGTGGCAGCGCCTGGGCAGGAGACCGTCACCTGGCCGGGCGGCGGCCAACAGCGTCCGGAAGTGCTCGGCCAGTCGGGCCCGATGGGGAGTGGCGGCTGTGGTCAGACTCCGCCAGAGCAGCGCCTGCCAGTGATCGTCATGGCCCTGCTGCCAGCGGTTCAGCAGGTCAGGGCGATACACCACGTACTGGTCGAAGAGGTCGGCGATCCTGGCCGACAACTGGTCGAGTTTACCGTCGTCACTATCATCCCGGAGGTAGGCGGCGGGTTCGCGGAAAGCGGGGCGGTTGAGCAGGGACGGCAACAATTCGGCAATCCGCCAGCGCAGCACTGGTTTGCGGAATTCGTCCTCCTCGGGCAGGACATCCACGAACCGCCGGACCAGTTCCCAGGCAAAGCGGGCTGGCAGGGGAAAGTGGCAATGGGCGGAGATGGAGTCGGCAAAGGCCAATTGCTGCGTCAGCCACTGGGCCATGCCCGGATTGTGGACCACGATTATTTCGGGCGCCAGGGGATCGGGCAGTGGGGTGCGGAGAACGGCCCGCAGCTGGTGCAGCAGGATCTCCAGCCGGTTGGATTGATGCAGAAACACGGGCTACTCCCTGTAAAGGAGATCAGGGCGGCACGGGCTGTGCCCGGAACCGAGGGCTGGCGGTTGCATGACGGAATCTGGAGAATGACAGTTTTTTTTTATAAAAGCGGAAATGTTTTGTTATACTTAATTAGTTTATGAAATTTTATCGAATATTTTCCGAAGAAAAGGCTATGAAGCACCGGTTCGCTAATCAGCATGTTGCGCTCGCCCTTCTGGCCACCCTGGTCCTTGCCGGCCTGTTCTATCTTCCTTATCTTTCGGTCCGCAATAAGACCATCGACGCCTTCCGGGTCCAGCAGACGCTACTGGCGCAGCAGGCAGAATCCGGCCTGCAGGAGTACGCGGCCACCTATGAGAAGGCGTTGATCTACCTGGGGCGACAGCCTGCCATCCAGACCCTTGACGAGAGCGGCAAGGACCTGCTCCGGGATTTTCTGGCCATCAACCCCCAGGATATTGCCTCCATTCAGCGACTCGACGCCTCCGGCGCCTCCCTGTTCGCCGTCCCGGAGGAGTGGACGGACGATTCCGGCGCCAAGACGCATTGCCACCAAATCAGGGACAGCATCAACCCGGCGGTCAGCGATCTCATCGTGCTGCCGGACGGCAGCCAGCAGGTCTATTTTTCCGTATCCGTGTATCGTGACGAGCATTTTGACGGCTGCATCTCCTTCTCTCTGCCGTTCTCCCAGGTGGTCAACCGATATCTTGAACAGATTCCCCTGCATCATCGCACCTCCATTCTGCTGTTCAGTCATAGCGGCAACATGCTCGCGCCCCCCGAAGAAACGCTTGTTGGAAAAAGCAGCTACCTACAGTACACAGCCGATGGATCTTCCCTGCTGCAGGCGGCCATTATCGCTGGCGAACAAGGAATTCTGACAATTTCCGGGTGGGTTGAAAAGGGCGGGGAATTCAGGGCGGAAAAGGTCTTCGCGGTTATTCATCCGGTGATTCTTCCCGGCGACGTCCGTTGGTCTATGGTTTTACTGACCCCGGCCAATGAGGTCTTGGGCGCCATGTCCGAATTCCGTTCCCAATGGCTGATGGTGACCGGCATCGCCGCGACGGCCGTCGGTCTGCTCAGCCTGGTGTTGAGCGGCATCGTGGCCCGGCACAGGGAGGAGCAACGGCTGAGGGCCGAGGAAGAACAGTTGACCGGTCTGCTGGATTTGGCGCCGATGGGTTTTTTTCTGGTGGATGGCCGCCATGCGGTCCTCTACGCCAACCGCGAGGCGCGTCGAATGATCGGTCCGGATGCCGGCCAGGATGTGCTGGGCCGCTCGTTTATAGATTTTCTCCATAGGGACAGCCAGCAGCAAGTGGTTGCCGGCATAACCCAGCCTTGGGCCGGTCAGGCGATCCAGATCAAGACCGTGCAGTTTGTCGGCTTCAGCGGCATTGTGCGTGATGTGGCCATCACCGCGACACCCTATCGAACGGGCATGCAGCCCCAGCATCTGTTGCTGATGCGCGATGTCACCGAGGAACGGCGGTCGGCCGCCCGGCAGCGCCGTCTGATCGAGGCCGTCGATCAAGTCAAAGAGGCGGTGCTCATCGCCGACAGCAAGGGAATGATCGATTATGCGAACGCCACCTTGGGCGAGATGACCGGATACAGTCAGGAAGAATGTTACGGCGCGCCGGTCCGGATGCTGTGGGCCAAGACGCAGGAGGCCCATTTCGAGCAGAAGATGGGGAAGGTGGTCGAACAGGGGGCAACCTGGCAGGGGCACATCGTCAACCAACGCAAGGACGGCAGCCTGTTCGTGGCCGCGGCCACTGTCTCGCCCATACGGGACCCCAGCGGGGAGGTGGCGCATTTTGTCCTGATGCAGCGCGATATCACCAACGATGTGGAGATCGAGTCACGCATGCGCCATGCGCAGAAAATGGAAGCCATCGGCACTCTGGCCGGCGGCATTGCACACGACTTCAACAATATCCTTGGCGGGATCATCGGGTTCACCGACATGACCCTGCGGCTCAGTACGCCCAGCACCGACATCCACGACAACCTGCTCCAAATCCGCCAGGGAGGCAAGCGGGCGGCCGATCTGGTGCAGCAGATCCTCACCTTCAGCCGGCAATCGGCGTTAGAGAAGATGCCGGTTTCGATGTCGTCGTTGATTAGGGAAAGCCTCAACCTGATGCGTGCCACTCTGCCGGAGACCATCGAGATCCAACAGGATTTGCAGACCACGGATGCGACGGTGATGGCGTCGCCGGTGCAGATCCAGCAGATTTTCATGAATCTGTGCTCCAACGCCATTTACGCCATGCGCGAGACGGGCGGCACCCTGACCATCCGGCTGGAGCGCGCGCCAGGGCCGAACCCGGAGCAAGGCGAGGCTGATGGCGAGGGCTGGGTGAGGCTGACTGTCGAGGATACGGGGCAGGGCATTGAAAGCGACATCCTGCCCAGTATATTCACGCCCTTCTTCAGCACCAAGCAGCCGGGCGAAGGCTCGGGCATGGGATTGAGCGTGGTCCACGGCATCGTCCGCGAACTCGGCGGCGAGATTTCGGTGCAATCGCAGCCGGGCAAGGGAAGCGTGTTTGCCGTGCTTTTGTCCGAGACCGGCCAGAAGAAGACCGGCAACCTCACCAGCAGCGAGGAGCCGCTGCCGATGGGATCGGAACACATCCTGGTGGTGGACGACGAAAAAGAGGTCCGGGAATCCTGCAGGATGATGCTCTCTCACCTGGGATATACCGTGACCACGACGGGCAATCCCCAAGAGGTCCTGACCCTGATCGTAAAGGCGTGGCCACCTGTCGACCTGGTCTTGGCCGATCAAACCATGCCGAAAATGACCGGCATTGACCTCACCGGGGAAATACAGCGTTTACGGCCTGGGATCCCAGTGATCCTCTGCACCGGTTATGTGGACCAGATCAACCATGCCGCAGCCCGGGAAGCCGGGGCATGCGACCTGCTGATGAAGCCCATGGATCTGCGAGGACTAGGCACGGCGGTACGCTCCGCACTTGACCTTCATCAATCCGGCGCTTCCGCGTAGTCTTTGCCGTTGTTGTCGCCCGCAGGGTTCCCAGGGACAGCCGGCCAGCCGACCGCCAGCAGCAGCCCAAAGCCGCACCCCGGCAACTCCATCTTTTTTCAATCTGATCACCATCGAACCTCAGCCAGCTTCAGCCGCCGCTGGTAACTTCTGACAAACTCAGTCCTTTCTGAAACTGCATCTTGTTTTTGGCCACACCTTGCTCCTCAGTGGTGAGTGCGGTGAGCAATATGCCAGAGATGGTCTGGTAAATAACGTCTGATCAACTGAAAAAATCGATAGCTGAGATTCAGTGGTAATCAGATTTTTCAAAGACTCCTCAAAGACCTGTGCCCGAGTAAGCAATTAATCGTTATTAATGGGAAGTGATGCTATCTCCGCGCTGGACTGAGGCGGGTTTGTGGGTAT
>WRFD01000180.1 GCA_009778955.1 Desulfobulbus sp. | reverse complement strand
GGTGCGGATGGCGGTCAAGTTCATCCCCTTCGCGCCGGTGCTCAAGGTCTCGGCCCTGGCCGGCACCGGCATCAAGCGGCTTTTTCCGGAGATCGGCAAGGTGCATCGCCAGTATCACCAGCGTTTTGCCACCGCCGCCCTCAACCGACTGCTGGCCGAGGCCGTGGCCCGGCACGAGCCGCCCTTTTACCACGGCCGCCGGCTCAAGTTCTACTACACCGCCCAACTAGGCACCGCGCCGCCGCTGTTCGCGGTGGTGGCCAGCGATCCCAAGGGGATTCATTTTTCCTATCAGCGCTACCTGGCCAACTGCTTCCGCGAGGGATTGGGGCTGGACAAGGTGCCGGTCCGGCTCTTGTTCCGCGAACGGAGCAACCGCAAGAAGTAGGGCGTGAGGCGCTTACGCTATTTTTCGGCGTCCGGCCAGTCGCAATATGGCCGGCGGCAGAGCAGGGCATTGGCGTAGCGGACATCGTCAGTGACCTCCCGGCCGATCCAATCCGGCCGTGCGAAGGGCTCGTCTTCCGCCGAGAGTTCGATCTCCGCCAGCACCAAGCCCTGATTGGCGCCGAAGAATTCGTCGATCTCCCAGATGTGGCCCCGGTAGACAATGGTGTAGCGCTTTTTTTCGATCTGGCGCTGCGGGCAGAGGGTGTCGAGCATGGTCCGGGCCTCGGCGGCCGGGATCTCGTATTCATATTCGTCGCGGCTGGCGCCCGCGGTTGGCCCCTTGACGGTGAGAAAACCCCGGTCACCAGCCAGCCGCACCCGCACGGTCAGCTCTTGGTCGGCGCACAGGTATCCCTGGCGATATTCGATCCCGTCGGCCAGCCCGCGCCAGCCAGCCCCTGCCAGCAGGAATTTACGTTCGATCTCCCGACCCATGGTCACTCTCTCCTTGTCATCTTCTTGTTCCGTTTCCACTGCAAAAGCACGGTATTATGCTCATGGGGCATTGATGAGCGCGGCGAGCGGGGGGCAAGCCAACCCGCTGAAGCCTCATCATGGCGGGAGATTTTCTTCGGCCGCAATGGCGCATCCCCTAAGCCAAGTTGCACTGGGCAAATCACATCTTTGTTTGCTTGGCAACGGAACCACTTCATTTGCCTGCCTCTCGGCTCCCTTGCCGGCCGGGCGCGCATGCAAGGTAGCCGGTTTTGCCGTTTCCGGCAACCCGCGCAGCACCGGGACAGGAAACGCACACCAGCGGAAACTATAAGGATTCTTTTGTTGGTCCGCATGATATTTATCTGTATTTTCATGTTTGTTGCAAAATGCTTCCACCGGAGGAGCCGGGTCTTTGCTTGACACCTCGCACCCCTCCTGGTATCAAAGTGCAGACCCGATTCCCTGTTCTCCCACTGGTGATTCGCCCCATGCCCCTACCCACTCTGATCCAGATCGTTCTGGCCCTGGCCCTGGTTGTCTGTTCGCGGCCGGCGTGGGCTGAAAATGTTGTGCTGAGCACCATCAAGGAGGCGACCCGGCAATACGAAGCCGGCGATTACACCGGCGCGGCCTCCAATCTCGACTATGCGGCCCAACTGGTCCGGCAGCAGAAAAGCGAACGGATGAAGGCCCTCCTGCCTGAGTCGCTGCCGGGCTGGGAAGGAAAAGATGCCAGCGCCCAGGCGCTGGGAGCGGCCATTCTCGGCGGCGGGGTCACGGTCAGCCGCGACTATAAGAAGGGATCGTCCAGCGTCAGCGTGGAAATCGTCTCTGATTCGCCTGTACTGCAGTCAGTGCTGATGATGGTCAACAATCCCATGTTCGCCGGTACCGGCGGTGGCAAGCTCGAAATGGTCAAGGGACAGCGGGCGATCCTCAAATACGACAGCGGCAAGAAGACCGGCGAACTCTACATTGTGGTGGCCTCTCGCTTCGTAGTCACCATCAAGGGGCGGCCGGCGGCCAGGGAGGATCTTCTGGCCTACGGCGAGGCCATCGATTATCGGACCTTGGAAAAGAATTGAGCGCCGGGTCGAAAAAGGCGCCGCTTTTTTTGCACGACCCGAACAAACAACGAGCCATATCCTGCCGGAGAATGCTGACGAGGTTTTTTCCATGCCAGGGTGGTTGCCCCTGTTACACCTGGTATAGAACTGGCCTTCTTCCTGTAACAGGGGCATTTTATTGCCAAGAATCTGAAAGGTGCATCCATGGGTGTTGAGGAGAAAAACAGGCAGCCCGGCCGGCAGGAAGTGACCGACGAGGCTATTTTCAAGGTGGCCAAGGAGATCGTGGTCAAGTTCATCGAGGTGGGGAAGCTGACCCCCTCGTCGTTTGAGGAAACGTTCGATTCGGTCTACAAGGCCATCCGCAGGACCGTGCATTCCAAGTGAACGGAGGACTGCTCGATCCGGCCCTGAACAGGGCGCCGGACTATCCCAGCCACATCCACCTGATCGGCATCTGCGGCACCGGCATGGCCGCGCTGGCCTCCATGCTCCAGGAGCGGGGCTACACTGTGACCGGCTCGGACCACAATGTCTATCCGCCGATGTCCGACTTCCTCGCCCGCCTGGGCATTGAGGTCATGTCCGGATACGCGGCCGCCAACCTCTGGGCGCGGCCCGACCTGGTGGTGGTCGGCAATGTGGTCCGCATCACCAATCCCGAGGCAATGGAACTGGCCAAGCTCGGCCTGCCGTACCTCTCCATGCCCCAAACCTTGGGCCATTTCTTTCTTGCGGGCAAGCGCCCGTTAGTGGTGGCCGGCACCCACGGCAAAACCACGACCTCGTCGCTCCTGGCCACTACCCTCCATCGCCTGGGCGCCGATCCTGGGTTCATGATCGGCGGCCTGGTCGAGGCCTTTGGCCGCAACGCCCGGTTGGGCGACGGTCCGTATTTCGTGGTCGAGGGCGACGAATACGATACCGCCTTTTTCAACAAGGTGTCGAAATTCCATCATTATCGTCCGCATTGCGCCATCATCACCTCGGTGGAATTCGATCACGCCGATATTTTTCCCGACCTGGGGGCCATCAAGGCCTCGTTCGCCGAATTCATCGACCGCATCCCGCCGGCGGGCGCCCTGGTGGCCTGCATGGACGATCCGGTGGTGGCGGCTTTGGCCGGCGCTGCCCGTTGTCCGGTCATCGGCTACGGCGCCGCGGATTGTGAGTGGCAACTGACCGATCTGCATGCCAAGGGCCTGAGCATCGAGTTCACGGTCGTACAACGGGGCAAGCCGCTGGGCCGCTGCACCCTGCCCATGCCGGGACGGCACAACGGACTCAATGGGCTGGCGGTGATCGCCCTGCTGCACCATCTCGGGTTTGCCTTTGAGGCCATCGTCGCCGGCCTGGCCACCTTCGAGGGCGTCAAGCGGCGGCAGCAGATCCGCGGTGTGGTCCGGGGCGTTACCGTGATCGACGATTTCGCCCATCATCCCACCGCGGTCCGCGAGACCCTGCATGGACTACGGCTGGCCTGGCCGGAGAACCGGCTGATCGTGGTGTTCGAGCCGCGGACCAATTCCAGCCGCCGGGCCGTCTTCCAGGCGGAGTACGCCCGCGTTTTCGGCGCCGCCGACCAGGTGCTGATCCGTGAGCACGTGCCGCTCGACACCCTGCCGATGAGCGAACAGTTTTCGTCAGTCCGGTTGGCGGCCGATCTGGCGGCACAGGGCGCCGCAGCCAGAGCCTTTCCCGATACCGAGGCCATCCTGGCCGCGCTGGACGACCTGTGTCGCGAGGGCGACATCGTGGTCATTTTATCCAACGGCGGCTTCGACAATATCCACGAGCGGCTGTTGGCGCAGCTCGACCGGCCGGGCTGAACCCGGGCAGCGGATCATTTCGCTCCGTTCAGGAAAGAATTGGCGATTGAGCCGGAGGTGAGGGGTAGGGGAGAAAGCAGATGCGGTCGCGCTCACCAGTCTTCGCTGAGCTGGAAGATCGTGGTGTGCAGTTGGCTGATCATGGACCGATAGTCAGCGGTGTGGCTGCCGTTTTTGCAGTGGAGTTCGATGAGGTGGGCAGTTTCCGCCAAGTCGGCCAGACCCATGTTGAGCAGGGCGCCCTTGACCGCGTGGCTGGCCTTGCCGATTTGCTCCAGGTTGCCGTCGGTCGCCAGCTCGGCCAGCCGGTCCATGCGGGAACGCAGGATGGCGGCGAATATCGGGATCATGGTCTCGATTTTTTCGTCGTTCAGCAGATAGGAGGTCTTGAAATGTTGCTTGATGAGATGGAGATAGGCCGCGCGATCCATTGCTGTTGAGTCTCCCAAGGCAATGCGTTTCCTTCAATCATCTTTTTGCCGTTGCCCCATCTTCCCATGAGAATAAAGGATCGGTCAAGGAAGAAAACAGTGCTGCATCCGCTGGAGTATCGGATTGGTCAGGACATTGCCCAGGCGGCTCTGCCGGTCGTTGGCAGCCGTCTTTTGGTCGGGGTGTCCGGCGGCGCCGATTCCATGGCCCTGCTCCATGTGCTGGCCGCCCTGCACAACAATTTTTCCTGCACCCTTGTGGCCGCGTACATCGATCATGGTCTGCGGCCCGAAGAAACCCCCGGCGAATGGGCCTGTGTGCGAGAGGCCGCTACCAGGCTCGGCATTGAGAGCACGCGCCTGGCAATCGATGTCGGCGCTGTCGCCGCCGCAGGGCGACTTTCCCTTGAGCACGCGGCCAGGGAAGCACGCTACCGCGCCTTTGCCGAACTGGCCGGGCAATGGTCGACCGACCTGCTGGCTGTGGGCCATACCGCCGACGATCAGGCAGAGGAGATCCTGCTGCGCCTGTTCCGGGGCGGCGGCGGCAAGGCTCTGGCCGGCATGCGGATGCGCGCAGGCCACATCATCCGGCCGCTGCTCGGCGTCCGCAAGCAGGAGGTGCTGGCGTACCTGGCGGACAAGGGGATCGGCCACTGCTTTGATTCGAGCAACAACGACCGCCGTTTCCTCCGCAACCGGATCCGGCTCGATCTCCTGCCGCTCTTGGAGTCCGCCTACGATCCGGGCATCCGTGCCGCCCTGCTCAAGACCGCTGCCAATCTCGGCGAGGACGAGGACCTGCTCGAATCCCTGTTGGCCGAACAGTGGACCGCAGTGGTCAAAACCTGCCCCCCGGATGCCAATGCTCCCCGCTCCTTGCGCCTAGATCGGGCGGCCTTTCGCCGCCTCCATCCCGCCCTGCAACGGCGCCTGCTCGAACGCCTGCTTTGGCGCCTCGGCACCCCCGCACGCTACCGCCAGATCCTCTCTCTCCTCGCCGCCGCCGTCAAGGGGCAGACAGGCAGCGAACTGCACCTCAGCCGGGGCTTGCGGGTGGCTGTGCACCGCGACCACCTACTCTTTTCCTTCCCAAGGGGCCTGGGGCCCTGGCGCGGCCGCCTGACCACCGCCTGACCGCCAGTCGATCCTACCTGCTCGCTCTTTTTCGACAATATAGTCGAGTCCGGACCTCCGGTTGTCGATCTGTTCTGAGCCCGTTGCCAGGGCTGTTTTCTTATTTTGTTGTACTATCGTGAAATT
>WRFD01000179.1 GCA_009778955.1 Desulfobulbus sp. | reverse complement strand
TGGGTGATCTTCTCCACCACCTGCTGCTGCTGGTTGACCTTGATCGGATAGGCGCCCATGAAGGCTCCAGTGTAGCCCAACTCCTCCATGGCGGAACGGAAGGTTTCGTTGAGGCTGGTGATCTGGGCGCCGAGGATGTTCTCGATGCGCAGGAGCACCGGCATGTCGAAACCGCGCTCACGAATGCCCCTGGAGATCTCAGCAATGCTCGCCGCCCGCTCCGTCGCCCCGGGTTCGGGCATGACCATCATGTCGCCGTTCTCGGCCACGAAGAAATAACCGCCGCCCCACTCGCTGACGCCGTACAGATCAGCCGATTTGTTGATATTCCAACGTTCCATGGTGTAATTCACCGATCTTGTCCCTCCATAGGATTCGGATCTTTTCTGTATACTCAACGGCAGGACGAGGCGTCAAGCAAGGCGCGCCATCCTCATCTATCCCTAAGGTGTGATTGCGCGGGCAGCAACAGGGTTTTTTGTGTTTCTCCCTCGCCGTCCGCCATGGGCCTTCGCAAAAAGATCTTCCGGCCCGCGGCCACAGCCTCCTGGTAGGCAGCACGATCCATGGTGCTGCCCTGTTTCCGCATCCGCCGCAGGCGGGGGAAACGAAAGGCCACGAAGGCTTCCAGTTGCTCCTGGCAACGCAGGGCCGGCAGACCGTGACCCTGCCGGCATGTCGGCTCAGGCTCGGCGCCTGGGCGCCTGGATTGCTCCAGAGTTTCCCTGAATCCGGCCAACAGGCCAAGAAAATAGCTCTTCCTGGCGATGCGGCCGTGGCCGGCAAAGTCCTGGCGGCGGCACTCCCACAGGGTATGCAGCCGGTTTTCGAGGAAATGGTAGCAGTGCTCGGCAACGGCCACTTCCTCCTCGCGGCCCAGCAACTCGACGGTCTTGAAGGAGCAATCGGCCCGCGGATCATAAAGCGAGGCGCAGATCACCCGCACCCCGAAACAGCCCTCCAAGATGGCGCAGATCACCTTGCGGTAAATGGCCAGGGTCTGGCCGCCGGTGTTGATCGTCCGATGCACCAATTCTTGGTCCTTGGCCAGGCCGTCGAAATCGAGCCGGTGTCGGGTGAGCAGTTGTTCGGCCCGCTGCACGGCCAGGGCCGCCTCGTGCTCGTTGTCGGAGGCGCTCAAGGCCAGCAGTTTACGCACCTTGGCGATGATCTGCCGCCCCTTTTCGGTGGACGCGGAGCCAGGCGTGAGGGCGGCGATGGTGGCGGCCAAGTCGCCGCTGGCCCGGTTGAAGGGGGCCGCAAGCCCGAGACGCTGGCAGCATTCGCGGAACAGCTTGCCATGACCGGCATCCTCCCGGTGGTGGAGTTCGCTGCACATTTGATGGGCCATCTCGTGTTTGAGCACCTGGAGGGTCAGGTTCCATGGGTGGCGGCTGATCAGGACGACGCTAAGCGCCAGGCGGCGGTCGGCTGCCGACCAACTGCCCAACTGACGTTCGCCGCCGCCGATGGCGAACACCGGCAGACGCAGATCAATGCCGTACTGGTAGCAGATATCGCGGTATTCCCTCGCCAACTGGCTCAGCCAGGCGGCGTGGAGGCGGCTGTCCATCGAGGTCATGTCAGCCGCCCGGTTGGGTGGCGGCGGGCCGCCGCAGGGCTTCGATCCGGGCCAGGATCGGGGGATGGCTGTAATTGAGCGCCACATGCAGCGGGTGCGGGGTCAGGTTGCTCAGGTTGCTGACGGAGAGCCGCTTGAGCCCGCTGATCAGATGCTCGCCGCCGGCGCCGGCGCCATCCGTCCGGGTGGCGAACCGGTCGGCTTGATATTCGTTGCGGCGGGAAAAAGCGTTGAAGCCGATGGCCAGGAGCGTCGAGATCGGTGAGTAGAGAAAACCGAAAAAAACCAGGGAGGCGTAGATCGACACCTGCTCCATGCCAAAGGCGGCGAACAGCTCCGGATTTTCAAGAAAGCGGGAGAGGATGAAGAACATGACTCCCATCTGGGCGATGGAAAGCATCATCATCACCGGGATATGCTTCAGTTTGTAGTGCCCCATTTCGTGGGCCAACACGGCCACGATCTCGTTGCTGGTGAGTTTCTCCATCAGCGTGTCGAAAAAGACGATGCGCCGGAAGCGGCCGAAGCCGGTGAAAAAGGCGTTGGCCCTGGTGGAGCGTTTGGAGCCGTCCATGGTGTAGATGCCCTGGATGGCAAAGCGCTGGGCCGCCGCATAGCGGGTGATCGCCTCCTTGAGTTCGCCCTCGGCCAGGGGGATGAACTTGTTGAACAGCGGCATGATCACCACCGGCGCCAGGAACTGGACGACCAGGATGAAGGCCACCGCCGCCGCCCAGCAATACAGCCAGGCCTGCGGCCCGCTGATCTCGAAAAACCAGAGAATGGCGGTCAGCAGCGGCCCGCCGAGCAGTACAGTCAACAGCACCCCCTTGACCATATCCAGGAAAAAGGTGGCCACGGTGGTGGTGTTGAAGCCGAACCGCTCTTCGATGACAAAGGTCGAATAGGCGGAAAAGGGCAGGTTGAGCAGGCCGGCGAGCACGGCCAGCATCCCGGTGAAGGCCAGGCCGGTGGGAATCGGCGAAAATTCAAAACTCCTGGCCGCCACATCGACCAGGTTGAACCCGCCGGCCAGGATGAAGGCCAGGGTGACCAGCAGGCTCACCGTCGATTGGACCAGCGTGAAACGGGTGTTGACCCGGGTGTATTCCTGGGAGCGGGCGTATTCGTCGCGGTCATACACTCCGGCAAACTCATCCGGCAACACCGGGTTGAGCGAGCGGAGGTTGAGGAGCGCCACGGTCAGTTCCACCAGGTAGCCGAGCAGGAGAATCGCCAGAATAAAAATAAGATAACCGTTCATCGCCGTCAAAAATCCATAGGAGTGTCCGGGTTCGGGAGTGCTGTTGCAGGGAGTGCGATGCACATACAGGAGATTGGCCGACCGTGCAAGGCAATAATTGCCCTCTGGCCGTATCGATCTGTTTTTTTGTCGGTTCCAAGGAAAAATCAAGGCCGCAAAGAGCGGCGTTTGACAGCTGCACAGAGGCGCCGTATAGATGAAAGAATAGAAATGGCGCGCATCCGGAGGCAACATGGAAAACAATCCCCCGCAGAAACAGTCCGGTCTGTCCGGAGCCAAGGTGGCCGGCATTGTGCTCCTGGCCATGCTGGTCACCATGGCGGGCACGGTGTTCATTGTCAAGAGCTGGCTCTTTCCCAGCCCCTTTGAACCGGTGGTGCTCAGCAAGGCCGAAGAGCAGCAACTGGAACGCAAGCTCACGCGCTTCGGACGGCTCGGCGACCGCCGGATGCAGCGCGGCGGGGAAGAACGGCCACGGGAAATGCCGACGGCCGGGGATCTGACGCCCGAACCCTACAGCGAAAAGGGCGCTTTGCGCGAGATACGGCTGAGCGAGCGGGAGATCAACGGCATGATCGGCCAGAATACCGATCTGGCCACCCGGCTGGTGGTCGATTTCGCCGACGACCTGGTCAGCGCCAAGCTGCTGATCCCGCTTGATCCGGATTTTCCCCTCATGGGCGGCAGGATTCTCAAGGTCAGGGCCGGCGCCGAACTGGCTTTCCGCAACGGCCGGCCGGTGGTCATCCCCCGCGGCATCTCGGTGATGGGCGTTCCCCTGCCCAACGCCTGGCTCGGCGGCCTAAAGAACATCGACCTGGTTCAGGAATTCGGCGCCAACCCCGGTTTCTGGAAGAGTTTTGCCGACGGGGTCGAAACCATCGAAATCCGCGACGGCAGCCTGCGGATCGTCCTCAAGGAGTAGCGTCCTCTCCCATTTTGCGACGAAAAACTGGGAATTTCACTCGTTTCCCACCCGATGCACCCCGGATGGCCTTGCCTGTTGCCGCCGTCCGTTGCTCTCCATGATGTCCCAAAACGCATGTCGAACATACTCATCATTGACACTCAAGAATCGTTTGTTGCCGTCCTGGCCAAGGAAATAGCCACCACCGGCCATCAGGTGGTGACGGCCCGAACCCTGCTCCAGGGCCTGAAGGTGGCGATTGCCAATCCCTTTGACGTCATCTTTCTCAACGCCGAGATGCCGAATGGCCGCAGCATTGGAGTCCTGCCCGAGCTGATCGCCCCCCCTCCCTGCCCGAGGTGATCATTCTCGCCGATGTGGGCGATGCCGACCAGGGCGAACATGCCATCAAGATGGGTGCCTGGGATTACGTTGAACGCCCCTGAACCACAAAAAAAGCCTGCTCTTGCTCCATGGGCACCTCGTCAATAACCACCACCGTGGACGGCTTTTGTTTTGCCCAGTACATCTTGCTGAAAAATACGCTTGCTGGAAATCCGCGTCAAAGGATGGAGCGACGCCAAAGCCTATGCTCGTGGCAAACGCCCTACTTTCGCTTCGTTAACATCAGAAAACGCTCCAGCGGACAAACTCAACGGTCAGGAACATGAAATTCCAAACCGCATGATTTGATAGATTTTTATAGGACTTAGCACTATACTTCATATTAAGTCACTTTTCTGCTGGAAAACTGTTCATTCAGCCATGGCGAGGAACTACATCCAGCGTTTGTCTGTACTCAATTTTTATTTCCAAGGAGGGGTATGAATAAATTTGTCACGGTTCTTTTTGTACCGTTTTTGCTTGCCGGATGTGCTTCCGTTCCGAAGGAAAACGCACAACAGTCTCAATTGGCAAAGCAGTTCAACCCTCCGTCAAACGGAAATGCCGCACTCTATATCTACCGTTCCGGTGTGATTGGCGCCGCTTTAAAAAAAGATGTGTGGGTCGACGACAAGTGCATTGGGGAAACCGCTCCTAATATCTTCTTCTATGAAGAAGTACGAGGCGATATGGAGCATAAAATTTCCACCGAATCAGAGTTTTCGCCGAATGATTTGTCACTCTATACGGAAAGCGGCAAAAATTATTTTGTGCGGCAATATATTAAAATAGGTGTATTTGTTGGCGGCGCAGGACTGGAACTTATCGATGAGGCGAACGGCAAAGCGGAAGTTGAAAAACTGGAGATGGCAACGAAAGGACATTGCAGCAAGTAGTCATCGTTAGTGACAATATGTTTCAAGTTTCTGATTTGCTGATTTTGGTTGCGAGATCCTCCTAGTCATCTTCCCGTGCCGGCAGATAGATCCCCAGCAAGCGACCTGCTTTCGCTTCTGCTGAACGATTACAGCCTAAATAGAGGGAGAAAGGGGTAAGGGAATAGAGATTCGAGGGATTGCTGGCCTGGGAATGCCCTCTGCTTTTCTCCCTGCGGATGGATTGCCAGATTTGGTTTGCCGGAAATCCGCGTCAAGGGATGGAGCGCCGCCAAAGCCTATGCTCGCGGCAACGCGGCATTAACAGAAATTGCACCATCATGCCGATCTAATTGATTAAAATTAAGGGCACCTCTAACATCCGGTTCCACGGCAGCGGCCCGGCGAAGCTGGGAAAATTTTATTGAGTGCGCCCTAAAACGTGAGCCGTCAACAGTGGGAGCACGCC
>WRFD01000178.1 GCA_009778955.1 Desulfobulbus sp. | reverse complement strand
TTGTTCCCAGACCTTGTCTGCTTCCAGGTCAATGATCGGCATAAAAGGGCTTTTGGCCACCTCGTCCTGCTTGCGGCGAGCTTCCAGATCGGCCATCGCCGATTTGAGCTGGGGATGATTGGCGATGGCAAGACGCTCGGCCTCTTCGAGGCTTGGAGGCAGCAGAGGCGCGGGATTGTCCGGGCGGGTCAGCTGCGAGGGCGGATTGCCAATCACCGCATTGTAGTTGGCTTGGGCGTCAAGCAGACCCTGTTCGGCGACCACGACATTTGAGAGGGCCAGGTTGAGGCGGCTTTGGATCTGGTCCATATCGGCAAGCCGGTCGACGCCAGACTCGCTGCGCAGCTTGATTTGATCGGTGATGCGCTGATGCAGAGTCAGGTTTTCCTGGGCCAGATCGACAATGGCCTCGTTTTTCAGGACTTCCAAATAAACACTCACTGCTTTGAGCGCGGTGCTGTCCGCCGTGTTACGGACTACATACGCCTCGGATTCAACCCGGGCCTTTTGCCGGGCCACCTCGTTCATGGTGGAAAGTCCGGCAAAAATATTTTGACGCAACCCGATCCTGACCTGCTGGGGGCTGATGTCGTCGTTAAACGGTTTGTCCACGTAATCCCTGCCCACGCCCGCTTCAAAGTCCAGGGTAGGAAAATAACCGGCCCGGGCCTGACGGACCTCTTCATCCCTGGCCAGCCGGTTGTGAGCCACTGAACGGACGTCGGGATTGGTGGTGATGATCTGGTTGACGGCTTCCTGCAGCGTTTGAGCGTACGTCATCTGGCCGGCTTGAAGGCCGCTCGCCAGTAACAGTGCAAGAACAGTGCAATACTTTTTGGGTGCCATAACGATTCCTTCAGACGATTATATGGGAGCAGGGGTAATGTGATATATTCGTAAACTATCTCTTTATAGCTGAAATTGTTCAGATATGGGAGAAACTTTTTTAGGAGTAGGCACTTTTTTTACAAGGTGGAATCCTGCTGCAGAAAAAACAACTATTCCGAGCCGATTTCCAACTGGAGAGCTTGGGCCAATTCGTGCAGCGAGAAGGGTTTCTTGACAAATTGGCTGATGCCTAGTTCTGCGGCCCGTCTAATATGGTCGGCGTTGGAATAGCCGCTGGTGATGATCGCTTTCTGGCCGGGAACGTGACGCAGGATACGCTCGTAGGTTTCGCATCCGTTGATGCCGGGGGCCATCATCATATCGAGGATGACCAGATCCACCGGCGTATGCTTGATGTATTCAATGGCTTCTTCGCCCGACTGGGCGGTCAGGGGGTGGTAGCCAAGCCGGGCGAGCAGGCGGCTGGCGATTTCGCGCTGGCTTTTCTGGTCGTCCACCACCAGAATCTTTTCTCCGTTGCCGTGATGGAGGCTGTGAACCTGCACGGACTGGACCGGCCGGCGGGATGATTCAAGTTTATCGGTTGGAAAATACAGGAAAAACAGAGAGCCTTTATCGCTGCTCGCCACATCGACAAAACCGCCATGGTCATGCACAGTGTTCCAGACCACCGCCAGGCCAAGCCCGGTGCCGCTGCGGCCCATCACCTTTTTGCTGTAGAAGGGGTTGAAGATCTGCGAGATGTCCTGGGAAGAAATGCCGGGTCCGTTGTCCTCCACCGAGATCATGACATAATCGCCCGGCTCAATGATTTCGTACCCGAGGTGGGCGGAGGCGAAACGGACATTCTTGGTGGAGATGGTGATCTGCCCTTTTCCCTGGATCGCCTCGGCGGCGTTGTTCACCAAGTTCATGGTCGATTTGGTTAGGTGGATGGCCGAGCAGTTGATGCTGTGGAGCTTGCCTTCCAAATAGGGGGTGATCTTCACATCGGGGAAACGCTGGCACAGCTCTTTGGCCTCCACCGACTTCAGATAATCGGTGATGGTGTCGTTCACATTGAGCACTTCTTTTTTGCTGGTGGCGCCGCGGGCTACGATCAGCAGGTCTTCGATCACCGCCGCCGCCCGCCTGCCTGCCTCGCGGATCATCATCAGCTCTTCGCGGTATTGAAAGGTGTCGCCCAGGTCCATGAGCAACAGTTCCGGATAGCTGATGATGCCGGCCATGGTGTTGTTGAGGTCGTGGGCAACGGAACTGGCCATCAGGCCCAGCGACTCCATACGTTTGGCCGTGGCGAGTTTTTCCATCAGCGCGACCTTCTGTTGCATGGCGATTTCGCAGTCAGTGACGTCTCGGATGGCGGCCACCTGTACCTGCCGGCCCTGATAATCGATGTGCTTGACCCTGAATTCGACGGGAAAAGTCGAGCCGTCCTTGCGTATGCCCCGCGCTTCGAACGGTCCGATGGAGTCGGATTCGGCCGGGGTATTCATGAGGCGGATGGCGTTACGGTCCAGAAGAAGATCAAAGACCTGTCTGCCCAACAGCTCGCCTTCCTGGTAGCCGAACATCTTGCACAGCTGCTTGTTGGACAGCAGCAACTCGCCCTGGTCGTAGATGATGATGCCTTCCCAGGTCGCCTGGGCCAGCTGGCGGAACCGCTTTTCGCTGTTGCGTAAATCCCGTTGGAGCTGCTTGTGCTGGATGGACCGGGCGATGGTGCGGAGGAGCCTGTCGGGCGCGCACGGCTTGCGAAGAAAATCGTAGACGCCCAGCCGCAGCGATTCCACGGCATTGTCGATGGTGGCGTTGCCGGTAAGGATGATGATGGCGGTGTCGGGATACTCTGCGCCGATGAGGGAGGCGATGTGGTTGCCGCTCATGTCCGGGAGCTCCATGTCCACCACGGCTGCGGTATAGATGCCGCCTCGCAGCTGAGCAAGCGCCTCCTGGCCCGAATGCGCGGTATCGGCGCGATACCCTTCGGTCCTCAGCAGGATGGCGAGACTGTTGCAAAGATGTACTTCATCGTCGACAACAAGGACAGAGGGCGGCGGCATTGGGCTGGGTGTTTTTTTCGCTGATGTTTATTGGTATTACGAAAAAAAACAAGCGATTGTGCAAATAATACTATTCAATCTCATTTAAAGGCAAAAGTCTACTGAAAAATGGTGTTTTTACAATGGGGACAAGGCGTTTAGATCGGTAGGGTCAGGGTGAAGACTGTCTGACCGGGTTGCGACCGGTGGCTGATGGAGCCGCCCAACTGGTTGGCCAGCTTGCGAACGATGACCAGGCCGAGCCCGCCATGTCTGCCGCCCTTGGTCGAGATGCCGGCCATGAACAGGGTTGCATCAATGCCGGGATCGATGCCGGGACCGCTATCCTCCACGGATATCAATACAGTGCTGTCATTTTCCACTGTTGTTCGGACAGTGATCTGTCCTTGCCCGTTCACTGCGTCCACTGCGTTGCCGAGCAGATTTTGCAGGATCTGGCTGAGGCAGTGGCGGTCGGTCCGGACCGACAAAGGCTGGGGCCAGGGCGCATAGCTGAAACCGACTTGTCCCCGGACGGCGGAAGCGAGCTGGAACAATCGAAGCGTTTCCTCTATCAGCCGGTGCACATCCAACAGCTCCGACCGCATTTCGCTTTGCTCTTGGGACAGATTTTCCAGCCCCAAGGTAATGTGGCCAAGGTGTTCCAACTCGTTGTCGAGAATGGCCAATTCGTCCCCGATGGGCTCGCCCTGCATGCCTTTCCTGCGGAGGATATGGAGGTAATTGCGGATGGTAGCCAGTGGATTGTTGATTTCGTGGGCAATTTTTCTGGCGGTCATGGTCGCGGCCTGCATCCGTTCAGCGGCCACCCGCTCCGCCTCCATCGCGCGCATTTGTCCCATATATATGCAGATGGCCGCATGGTTGGCCAGGAGCTTGAACGAGGTCCGTTGGTCGTTGAAGCGCCCAAAGGCCGTGTGGGACAGGCCGATGAGCAAGAGCCCCTGTGTCTCCTGCCGGTACATCAAGGGAATGACCACCATACCCTCGGTCCCGAGCAGATGCAGCAGTTGGGTGTCGAGCAGGCTGAGGACCGGTTTGCCTGCGTCCTTGGTCTCGAAGGAATGGAGCAGCTGTCCCGTGTGGACGACTTTGCCGGGCAGACTGTGGGCGTACCGCTGCGGAGAGAACGCCAGGCCTTCCATGGTTTGGGCCAGCCTATTGCCGGGCGAGGCCATGGCGCGCAATTCGCCGCTGTTCCGGTCCAGGATCATGATCAGGGACGCCTCTTCATTGAAGAGGATGCGCAGGCTCTGCTCCACCGCAACCACCATCTGGGCGGTGTCTTCCGCCTTGCTCAGGTTGTCGAGCAGGCCGATCATCTGGGCGATTTCCCGGGTGCGGTTGATCAGGCCGATCGACGTTTCCCTGTGGGTTTCCTGACTTTCCGGCTCCTGGTCGTGGGAACTTTTGCTGATGCGCGGAATGTGAATGCCTAATTGGCCGGCCAGCTCCTCGATCTGCTCTTCAATCCCATCGTACAGCTTGACGACCTGAGTGTTGGATAAGCCGCAGAGATGTTCGGCCGCATCCAGGCAAACCTGGTCGCCGGCGCCGCTGTGGCTCAACAGATCGGCAAGGCAGACGATCCTGGCCAGCGGCAGCGCCTGTTCGACCTGGTCGAGAGGATGGTGATGATAGCGGATGGCATCCGCGAGTAGGGGCGGCAGGTTCCACTGTTCGCAGAGCCAGGCGCCGGCCGTGCAGTGGTTGATCTGGAGCTTTTCCTCTTCCAGAAAGGCCAGCCGGCCGCTGTGGCACCGGATTCCCTTGAGCAGGAGCGGGGCGTATTTACCGGGAAAAGCCATCCAAAGCAGCAATTTGCCGATATCGTGCAGCAGGCCGGCCAGGTAGGCTTCCGACAGGTCCGGATAACCGATGGCGACGGCGATGTTACGGGCCAGGAGGGCGTTGACGAGGCTGTGGTGCCAGAATCGATCAATCGACAGCAGGCCGTTGCTTTCCACCCGGCGAAACACCTGTTGCACGGACAGGCTGATCGCCAGGTTGCGGATGGCGTCGCCCCCGAGATAGATCACAGCCTGCTCCAAGTTGAGGAAAGAGCGCCGTGCGCCGATGATCGCGGAGTTGGCCAACTGCAGCAACTTTGCACTGATGGCGGCATCCTTCTCTATGATATGGGCAATGGCCAGAAGATCAACCTCCGCTTCATGGCATTGGTCGATCAATTGAACCAAAATCTGCGGCATGCTCGGCAAATTGCCGGAGATTTTGAGTGTATTGAAAACAGAGTCTGCAGTGGTCATGAATAACTATAGAATTGATGAAAGCAACTCGCGCAACGTTAGGCTCCTTTATTTTGTATAGCAGAGCGGCGGGGAAAAATCCAGCCACTGAGTTGGGAAGAATCATTATTTTTTCATTGCGTTTCTTTTAGCGGCCTTGCAACCGGTTCAAAGTCTCTTTTGCCGGCGGACGAGATAGGGGCTGCTGGCGTACAATTTGTGGTTTGCTTGATATACCCCTGAATCCGTGACGCCCTTGGTCAAGCTTGCCCTTCTGTTTCTGTCGGGGTCGATTGTCAGCCTTAGAGGCTGATGCTGCTGCATTTGCG
>WRFD01000177.1 GCA_009778955.1 Desulfobulbus sp. | reverse complement strand
TCCGCGAGGCCTGGCGTGAGCTGACGTTCGCCGATGCTGATCAAGACGCCAAGGCCGCACGCGATCCGGCGGCGGCTCAACGCTCGGAATCGGCGCTGCACAAGCTGGTCAGCCGCAAGCTCGACGACGACGCCCCACTGCACAGCTTCTCGACCCTGATGGCCGCCTTGGGCGCCATCGTCCGCAACGCCTGCCGCACCCCAGGAGCCGAACCTGATGCCCCTACCTTCGACATCGCCACTACACCCGACGCTGCTCAACGCCGTGCGCTTGAACTGATCAAACAAATCCGGCCGTAGTCAGAAAGCCGCACCCCAATTTCGCGCCAACTCCTTGTCGTATAAGGGAAATTCGGGTTTTGTCGGCTGGAACTTCGGATTAACAACATTACAATAAAAAAAACACTAAAAAACGAAAAACAAAGAGGCGGCGCAAGAATGGCGCGAAAAACCAGCCTGCCGCTCTCATGCCGGTTCGTTGCGCCAGAGCGGGTAGGTCTGCTCCGCGCAATGGCTTGCGCCATTGCGCCCGAGCTGACTCGAATAGAGGACAAAGCGGTCCACCGTAAACGAACCGCCAGCGAACAGGGCGTTTTCCACCAGGTACTTGCCGATCTTCGCGGCCGGGGTGTGTTGCAGGCGAGCCAGGGTGAGGTGCGGCGTATATTTCCGATTTTCCAGTTCAATGCCCATCCGGAACAGGAGGGTGACGATCTTGCGCTGGAGCGCCATCAAGGCCTCGCAACGCTCAATCCCGGCCCAGACAACCCGGGGCTGTCCCCGGGGCGGAAAAAATCCCACCCCTCGCACGCACAGGTCAAACGGGACGGCGATGATCCCTCCCAAGGCCTCGCGAATGTCGAGGAAAGTGGCCCCATCGACTTCGCCGATGAAGCAGAGGGTGATGTGCAGTTGATAGGGAGGCAACCAGCGGGCAGCGGGCAGGCCGCAGCAGAGCAGGGCCAACTGCTCCCGGACCTCCTCTGGGGGATCGATGGCGATGAAAAGTCGTTTATTCATGCGTGATTCTGTGCGAATGCCGGCGGTTGCGGCCCATGTCTTTGTGGGCCACGAGTGGCCTTGGGTCGGGCACGTCAGCAAGAGCGGTTCGGCGGGAAAAGCGTCCTGTCGGTCCGGGGAAAAAATGCGCTTATTCTCACCAATCCATGCCGATGTCGCAGGCGCGGGCGCTGTGGGTGAGTGCGCCCACCGAGATAATGTCCACCCCGGTCTCGGCAATGGAACGCACGGTTTCCAGGTTGACCCCACCCGAGGCCTCGATGATCGCCCGGCCGGCGATCATTGCCACCGCCTGGCGCATGGTGGCAAGATCCATGTTGTCCAGCATGATCACCCCCACCTTACAGGCCAAACATTCCTCCACCTGGGCGAGCGTGTCAGTCTCGACCTCGATATTGATGGTGTGCGGCACTCTGGCCCGCACCCGGCCTACCGCCTCGGTAATCGACCCGCAGGCGGCGATGTGGTTGTCCTTGATCAGCACCCCGTCGCTCAAGCTGTAGCGATGGTTGTGGCCGCCGCTGGCCCGAACCGCGTATTTTTCCAACAGCCGCAAGCCCGGCGTGGTTTTGCGGGTATCGACTATTTTCGCCTTGGTGTGTTTGACCGCATCAGCAAAGGCCGAAGTCAGGGTGGCGATGCCGCAGAGCCGCTGAACCAGATTGAGCGCCACCCGCTCGCCTCGCAGCAGGGTGCGAGTGGCGCCGCTTAGGCGCAGCAGCACCTGGCCCTTGTCCACCCGGCTGCCGTCAGCCACGGCCTCGGGGCAGACCACGGCCGGATCGAGCAGGCAAAAGACCCGCGCAGCCACGGTTTCCATGCCGACCACGGTCATGGGCTGACGGGCGACAAAGCTGGCCCGAGCCTGGTCGGCTGGCGAAAAAATCGTCTCGGTGGTGATGTCGCCGTGCTCCAGGTCCTCGGCGAGAAATCTGTGCAAGAGGGGGTCGAGAAGAAAAGTGTCCATATCAGCGCAATTTGCTCAACCGTTCGGTGGATTCGATGGTTTTGGCCAGACGGGCGCGGATCTCGGCCTCCTTGTCGCGCTCCTTGGCCACCACGGCCGCGGGCGCGTTACGCATGAACTGCCCGTTGCCGAGCTTGCCCACCACCCGTTCCAGCTCCTTTTCCAGCTTGGTCTGCTCCTTTGCCAATTTGTCCAATTCGCCGACCACGTCGATCAGCCCCTTGAGCGGCACCACCAGTTCCACATCCTGCACCAGGGCGTGGCCGGCGGCGTCCGGCACCAGACCGCTCTCGACAATGGTCAGCGTGTTGGCGCGGACCATGGCCCGGATGCTGGGGGCGAACTCGACCAGTATCCGTCGCTTGTCAGGATCGGGGCAGATCAGCGTCGCCTCGATCCTGGCGCTGGGATGCACCTCGGCCTCGGTGCGGATTGTGCGCACCCCGGAGATGACCCCCATGAGCAGGTTCATCGTGTTTTCCGCCTCGATGTCCTCCCAAGCCGAATGAGTCTCCGGGAAGGGTTCGACCATGATCAAGCCGCGCACGCCAGGCAACTGGCTCCAGATCTCCTCGGTGACGAACGGGATGACCGGGTGCATCAGCTTGAGCACCTGCTCCAGGACGGTCAGCAGCACGGCCTTGGCCTGGTCGCGAGCCGTGGCGTCCTCGCTGGCCAAATCGGCCTTGATCCATTCCAGATACCAGTCGCAGAACTCGTGCCAGACGAAATGGTAGTTGGCCTGGGCCACCTCGTTGAAGTTATAGCTGTCCAGCGCTGCCCGCACCTCGCTGATGGTGGCGTTGGTCCGGCTCAGAATCCAACGATGCGCGCACGCCAGCCCTTTAGGATCGGCCGCCAGGGCGGTGATCGCCGGGTCAGCCGATGCTAGGTGCATCTGGGCGAACCGGGCCGAATTCCACAGTTTGTTGATAAAGCGGCGATAACCGTCGATCCGCTCCTCGTCCATGCGGATCTCGCGGCCTTGGGCTGCAAAGGCGGTAAGAGTGAAGCGGAAGGCGTCGGTACCGTACTGCTCGATCATCACCAACGGGTCGATGACGTTGCCGGTGGACTTGGACATCTTCTTGCCGTGCTTGTCGCGCACCAGTGCATGGAGATAGACGTCGCGGAAGGGGACCTCGTCCATGAAATGTAATCCCATCATCATCATCCGCGCCACCCAGAAGAAGAGGATGTCGAAGCTGGTGATCAGCACCGAGGTGGGATAGAAGGTGGTCAGTTCCCTGGTCTTCTCTGGCCAACCCAGTGTGGAGAAGGGCCACAGGGCCGAGCTGAACCAGGTGTCGAGCACGTCGTTTTCCTGGTGCAACCCGGTTGCGCCACAGAAGGGGCAGGTGTCCGGATCGCTGACCGTAACGATCAGCTGGCCACAACCCTCGCAGGTCCAGGCCGGGATGCGGTGGCCCCACCAGATCTGCCGGGAGATGCACCAGTCGCGGATGTTTTCCATCCAGTTGTAGAAGGTGCGGTACCAAGTGTTGGGGTAGATAGTAATCCGCCCCTGCTGGACAGCGGCCACCGCCCTGTCGGCCAAGGGCCTGACGCTGACGAACCATTGTTTGGAGGTGGTGGGCTCCACCACCGTGGCGCAACGGTAGCACTTGCCCACCGCGTGCCGGTAGTCCTCAATTTTTTCCAGCAGGTCCGCAGCCGTAAGGTCGGCCACTATTTGCCTGCGGCAGGCGAACCGATCCAGGCCGGCGTATGGGCCGGCCTCCTGGTTCATCACCCCGCGATCGTCCATCACCTTGAGCCTAGGCAGGTCGTGGCGCAGGCCGATCTCGTAGTCGTCGCGGTCGTGGGCCGGGGTGACCTTGAGGGCGCCGGTGCCGAATTCCCGCTGCACATGATGATCGAAGACCACCGGGATGGTGCGGCCGGTGAGCGGCAGGCTGATGCCGATCTTTGCCAGGTGCTGGTAGCGCTCGTCATCGGGATGGACCGCCACCGCCGTGTCGCCGAGCATGGTCTCGGGGCGGGTGGTGGCCACCACCACCTGACCTGAGCCGTCGGCATAGGGATAGCGGATGTGGTAGAGCTTGCCGTCAATCGGGTCGTGCTCAACCTCGTCGTCGGCCAGGGCCGTGTGGCAGCGCGGGCACCAGTTGACGATGTAGTCACCCTTGTAGATCAGCCCCTCCTGGTACAAACGAACGAACACCTCGCGCACAGCCCGCGACAGGCCGTCGTCCATGGTGAACCGTTCGCGGTCCCAGTCGCAGGAGGCGCCCATTCGCTTCAACTGGTTGATGATGGTGCCGCCCTTCTCCTCCTTCCAGGCCCAGACCCGCTCAATGAATTTTTCCCGACCCAGGTCGTGGCGGCTCTGTTTTTCGCTAGCCAACTGGCGCTCGACCACGTTCTGAGTGGCAATGCCCGCATGGTCGGTGCCCGGCACCCACAGGGCGTTGTCGCCGCGCATCCGGTGATAGCGGACCAGGATATCCTGGAGAGTATTGTTGAGGGCATGACCGATATGGAGCACGCCGGTGACGTTGGGCGGCGGGATGACGATGGCAAAGGCCGACTTGCCCTCGTCCATGCGGGCGCTGAAGGTTTTCTCCTCGAGCCAGCGGAGGTACCAGCGCCGTTCCACCTCGGCGAACTCGTAGCCCTTCGGCAGATCGTACTTCTTCGGATTGTCTGAATGTGTCGCTTGCATAGGATTGCTGTTCCGCCGCCTCGCCGGCGGCCGGGTTGGAAAGAATGGGCTGTCTCCAAGGTCCGGGGCGGCATGGGCCTTCGTCTGGCCCCGCCATGGAGCAAAAGCCGCCCTAGAGTACGCTCCAAGGCTTGGGGATGAAAATCTGCGTGTACAGGGCCAGGGCGTAGCGGTCGGTCATGCCGGCGATGAAGTCGCAGACCTGGCGGTGCCGCCGCCGCTCCTCTTCCGGCGATTGCACCGGCTGGCGCACGCGGCAACAGACGCCAATGCCATCCTCGGGCGGCTCGTGCGTAAGGAAATAGCCGTACAGATCGCGGATGACCCGCTGCGCCTTCTCAAATTCGTTGTGCACCAGGTAGTTGCGGTAGACGTTATCGTAGAGGAAGGAACGCAGTTCGTTGATGGTGTCGTTCATCCGCCCGCTCAGGTGGAGCCGGCCGTCGTCGTGCGCTAGGGTGGTGGCGATCAGGTCGCCGGCCATGGCATTGATCCGCTGGGCGGAACGGTCACCCAGCACCTCCCGCAGATGCGCGGGCAGATCGTCGTTGGCGAGCATGCCGCCGCGAAAGGCGTCGTCCATGTCGTGGTTGACATAGGCCATGATGTCCGCCACCCGCACCAATTGGCCCTCTAAGGTGGCGGCCAGACGGGCGGAGTCGTCCGGAAGGATTTCGCCGTAGCCCTTGGAATGCTTGAGGATGCCGTTACGGACCTCCCAGGTGAGGTTGAGGCCCTGGCCGTTGTTTTCCAGAAAATCGACGATGCGCAAACTCTGTTGGTAGTGTCTGAATCCCTTGGGATGCAACTGGTTGAGGCTGAATTCGCCGGCATGGCCGAAGGGGGTGTGGCCGAGGTCATGACC
>WRFD01000176.1 GCA_009778955.1 Desulfobulbus sp. | reverse complement strand
GTCGACCAGGTCAACGTGCAGGTATACAATTCCTCGGTGGTCGGCCTGTTGGGGCCGAACGGCGCCGGCAAGACCACCACCTTTTATTCGATCGTCGGTTTCATCCGCCCTACCAGCGGCGCCATCCTCCTGGACCAGGAAGACATCACCGCCCTACCCATCCACAAACGGGCCTCGCGCGGCATCACCTATCTGGCGCAGGAGCCGTCGGTCTTCAAAAAGCTGACGGTCGAGGAGAATATCCGCATCGTGCTGGAGCCCCTGGGGCTGCCCCGCAACGAGATCAACAACCGGATAGGCGAACTGATGGCGGAACTGAAGCTGGAGCATCTGGCCGGCAACAAAGGGCACGCCCTGTCCGGCGGCGAACGGCGGCGGGTGGAAATCATGCGGGCCCTGGCCACCAAACCGCGCTTCATCCTGCTCGACGAGCCTTTTGCCGGGGTCGACCCACTGTCGGTGGCCGATCTCCAGAATATTATCCGCGACTTGAAACAAAAAGGGCTGGGCATCCTGATCTCCGATCACAATGTCCGGGAAACCTTGCAGGTCTGCGACTTTGCCTATATCATGAACAATGGTCAGATCCTCACCAGCGGCGGCGCCGACGACATCATTCAGAGCGCCGTGGCGAGAAAAATGTACCTGGGCGACCATTTCACCATGTGACCCTTCGCCCGTCAGCGCAACAGTTAACAACGCCGCAAACAAAAAATAACCGATTCTCCATGGCCCTCGAACTCAGACAAAGCCTCAAGCTAGCGCAAAAATTGGTGATGACGCCGCAGTTGCGCCAAGCCATCAAACTGCTGCAGCTTGGCCGTCTGGAACTCACCGAAGCCTTGCAGGCGGAAATCGAGCAGAATCCCATGCTGGAAGAGGTGCCGAACGTTTTTGAGCCGGCTGTCAATCCCGAGGCGCTCAGCGCGGAAGAAAACACCTACCAGGCCGAAGCGGTCGTCACCGACCGGGTCAAGGGAGATGATCCGGCCAGCGTCGGCGAGGTCAATTGGGAAGATTACTCCAACGCCTTTGACTCGGACCTCTCCTTTTCCCACGAAACCCCGTCGGCCGACGCCCCGTCCCAGTTCGACTTCATTTCCGTCACGCCCGGTCTGGCCTCCTACCTGCAGTGGCAGCTGACCCACCTTGAACTGACCGAGCAGGATGTCGAGCTGACCACCTTCATCGTCTGCAACCTAGACGAACACGGATTTCTGGAAGCCAGCATCGAAGATATCTGCACATTCGGCAACTGTACCCCCGAAGAGGCTGAAGGGACCTTGCGCCTGGTGCAGAGCCTCGATCCGGCCGGGGTCGCCGCCCGCGACATTCGCGAATCGCTCCTGCTGCAGCTCGACCGTCTCGACCAGGACCATCCTCTGGCCTGGCGCATCGTCGAGGAACACATGGACCTGCTCGAGTCCCGCAATTACGCCCAGATATCCAAGGAAACCGGGACGCCGCTCAAAAAAGTGCACGAGGCGGTGGCCATCATCCAGGAGTTGACTCCCTACCCGGGCAACGAATTCAGCAACGCACAGATCAACTATGTGGTGCCGGATGTGTTCGTCTACAAGATCGACGGCGAATTCGTCATCCAGCTCAACGACGAAGGGTTGCCACAGTTGCAGCTTTCCAGCGAGTATCAGCAACTGCTCAAGCAACAAAACGCCCTCTCGCCAGAGTCTCGGGGCTATCTGCGTGAAAACAAACGAAATGCCGAATGGTTCATCAAGTCGATCGAGCAGCGGCAGCGGACCATCTATCGGGTCATGGAAAGCCTGCTCAAATTTCAGCGGGATTTCTTCGAGTACGGCTCGGCGGCGATGAAACCGCTGATCCTGCGGGATGTGGCCGAGGATATCGGGATGCACGAGTCGACCGTCAGCCGGGTGACGTCCAACAAATACGTGCACTGCCCCCAAGGCATCTATGAGCTGAAGTACTTTTTCAGCACGGCGGTGCCCACTCCGGACGGCGATTCGGTGGCAGCCGAGGCGATCAAGGCCAGAATCCGCCAACTGGTGAATAACGAAAACCCGGTCAGACCGCTGAGCGACAACAAGATATCCGAACTGCTGACCAGGGAAAACATCTCTGTTGCCCGGCGTACTGTCGCCAAGTACAGGGAACAGTTAAGAATTCTTCCGGTTAAACACAGGAGGCAGACCCACTGATCCGCCATGCCCCGGCTACTCCACGACGCCATGTTGCTCAATATGAAGGCCGCCACCAAGGAGGCCGCCCTGCGTGAATTGGCAGGCGTGGCCGCCACGGTCAGCGGCCGCTTTACCGAAGAAACACTGTTTAATGCGCTTCTGGAACGCGAGGCCGTGGGCTCGACCGGGCTCGGCAACGGCGTGGCCATCCCCCACGGCAAGCTCGAAGGGCTCGACGAAATTCTGCTCTGCTTCGGGCGCAGCAAGAACGGCATCGATTTCGACACCATCGACAACCGGCCCGCTCACCTGTTCGCCATGCTGCTTTCTCCGGCCAACAAGGCCGGGGAATATCTCCAGACCCTGGCCATGGTCAGCAAAATCCTCAAACAGCCGGGCAACCGGCAGCGGCTGCTCGACAGCGCCTCCCGCGACGAAATCGCCGCCATCTTCGCTGCCTGATTCACCCCCGCTCACCCGCTCCTTTCAGCCCCTTCCACAGGCCAGAACCTTTTCGACTTAACTGCTGCGGATCATCTCCGCGATCTGAAAGGCCATCTCCAAGGCCTGCTCCGCGTTGAGCCGCGGGTCGCAGGTGGTGAGATACCGCTGGCAGAGTTGGGCGTCGGAGAGCTGGCGCGCTCCGCCGATGCATTCGGTGACCTCATCGCCGGTGAGCTCGAAATGGACCCCTCCGGGCACAGTGCCCTCCATCCAGTTGATCTCGAAAAAACACCGCAGCTCCGAAAGAATGTTCTCGAAATCGCGGGTTTTAAGCCCTGACTCGGCCTTGAAGGTGTTGGCGTGCATCGGGTCGCAGGTCCACAACACGTTGCATCCCGATTTCTTGACCGCCCGCAGCAAGGGCGGCAAATACTTGTCGATCGCCTTGTAGCCGAACCTAGTGATCAGGGTGATGCGGCCGGGCTCGTTCTCCGGATTCAACCGTTCAATGATCGCCAGGATGTCGTCGGCATCGTATTTGGGGCCGATCTTGATGCCGAGCGGATTGTGCACACCCCTGAGAAACTCGACGTGGGCGCCGTCGAGCTGGCGGGTGCGGTCGCCGATCCACAGCATGTGGGCGGAACAGTCGTACCAGCCTCCGGACACCGAGTCCACTCTGGTCAGGGCCTGCTCGTAGCCGAGAAACAGGGCCTCGTGCGAGGTGAAGAACTGGGCCTCCTTCATCTGGGGGATGTCAGTGGAGATGCCGATGGTTTCCATGAACTTGAGGGCATTGCTGATCTGCTTGGCCATCCGCTCGTACGACCGCCCCATGGGCGACTGCTTGACGAACTCTTGGTTCCAGGCCTGGACCCGGTGCAACGAACTGAAACCGCCGCAGGTGAAGGCCCGCAGCAGGTTCATGGTCGCCGCCGACAGGTGATAGCCCTTGAGCATCCGCTCTGGATCAGGAACGCGCGCCTCCGGCACTGGTTCGGCGGAGTTGGCCATGTCGCCCCGGTAACTGGGGAGCTCGACGCCGTTGACCTTCTCGGTGTCTTTAGAACGCGGCTTGGCGTACTGACCGGCAATGCGGCCAACCTTGACCACCGGCTTGTTGCCGGCATAGGTGAGGATGACCGCCATCTGCAGCAACACCTTGAGAGTCTCGCGGATGTTGGGCGCGGTGCAGCGGGAAAACTCCTCGGAACAGTCGCCGCCCTGGAGCAGGAAGGCCTCCCCCTTGACCGCCCTGGCAAGCATCGCCTTTAAATCCCTGATCTCTCCAGCAAAAACCAAAGGGGGCAGCAGGGACAGGGTTTCGACGATCCCGTCGAATCGCTTCTTGTCCGGCCAGTTCGGTTGCTGCAGGGCAGGATGGTTCTGCCAGCTTGTCTTGCTCCAGTTGCGCTTTGTCTCCATGGTTGCCGTATGGGTGAGGGTTGATCGTGCGCCGGTTTGGCGGCTGTCAGCCGCAGCGCCGGCATATTATTTTTTTTCAGCTGGCGTCGCCCCTGCAGCCATTGCCGAAACAGCACACCTCCTGGTCAAATACATTGAGGATGCGCAAGGCCTGGTCCCGCCTTTCAAGGTCTGAAAAAGGCTCGAACACGCATTCACCGGCCAGCGCTGCCGCCCGTCCCCGGTCAGGGATGCAGCACATGCCGGTGGCCAGCACCTTGCCCCGCGCCGTTTCCAGCAACTCCGCATCCCGGCCGTTGGTGACCACGGCCAGGGGAATGCGGTAGCCCGGGTCAAGGAGACGGGCAGCGGCAATCGCCGCTTTTTCCCTGGTGACCAGGGAACCGGGGCCATAGCGGACGATGAACAACCGCCGTTCGTTGATGCGGATGGTGAGTTCGATCAGGGTTTGCGTCCGGTTGCCGTTGTAGCAGGTGTCGATGGTCAGCCGGGGCTCAAGTTCGTGTTTGCCGTAGCCAAGCCGCTCCACCAGCAACCGGGCCAGCTCCTGGCGGATGCGCTCATCGTCGGTATCGGGCAGCATCTCGCCGGTCAGGTAATCCTGCAACTCGCCGTAGACGATATGATGACCCGACGTGTCGATCATGGACAATCCCGGAGCACAGAGCGAGAGGCAAAAACAGAGGAAAAAAAGATGCGTCAAGAAGCTTCGGTCAAGGCTGTTTCGGCGTCCTGCTTCTCTCTTTCCACCGCAGCGCAAACCTCGGCAAACTGGAAATAAGCGACAATCTGTCAATTAATCGCGGCTCCATCATTTTGTCAATCATCTATTTCACTTAACTGTCTCACTCAGTTATTGGCCAAAATTTGGCCGGATAGGCTTTGCCGCCCGACCGGGCGGCAGGAAAAAGTGGTTGCGGCGCCGAAAGCGGGGTATGGTTGCCCGGACCGGCCGGACAAACGGCCAGAGGCGTCTTTTTTCCTTTTCCCGAACTAAGAACCGATGACATCTGCGACTAGACCCCAATGGCTGAAGATCACCCTGTTCTGTCCCCGTCTCCTGCTGGAACCCGCCACCGACCTCATGGGAGTGCTCAGCGGCGCCGGAGTGGAACAGAGTCCGGAAAATGTGGACGGCGCCCAGATCAGCGGCTTCTTCCATCTGGCCGCAACCGGCGACGCCGGCCTTGCCGCAGATGAAGCGAGCGCCATCCTGACCCGGGTCGGGCGCGAGATGGCCGAGCTGTTCGCCCTGTACGGCTGCGTTCCGGGCGAGGCCTCGCTCCAGTTGCTCGCCGACCAGGACTGGGCCACCTGCTGGCAGCAGCATTTCAAGCCGGTTGAGATCGTGCCCGGCCTGGTGATCAAGCCTTCGTGGGAGAAGTACCAGCCGGAGCCAGACCAGGTAGTCATCGAAATGGATCCGGGCATGGCCTTCGGCACCGGCCAGCACGCCTCGACCCGCATGGCCCTGGCGCTGATCCGGCAATGCCTGAAAACCAGCCGCTGCCGGGAAGCCCTGGATGTCGGCGCCGGAACCGGCATCCTCGCCATGGCCGC
>WRFD01000175.1 GCA_009778955.1 Desulfobulbus sp. | reverse complement strand
GATCAATTTTAATCATATTTACAAATAGATAGTACACTATTTGCGTATAAGATAAAAGTATAAATACGTACTTCAGCCCCCTTTTTTATCTTGTGTGGCGGTTTGGGTTTTTAGAGGTGCCCTTAAATATCTTGTGCGCCGCGTTGGCCACGCTCTCTTCTTCCGTGCCTGTCCGCATGGCGCCGGCAATCATCAGGCGGACGCCCAGGGAAACGCAGAACTTGAATGCCTTTTCCACCTCGCCGCGCTTCTGGAATTTATGGCCGACGGCCAGGATAAGAGGACGCAGGGGACGAACGTCAAACAGGTTCAGTACAGCAAGGGCCTTTCGCGTCGCCTCCGTATGCTCATTCCATTGCTCATGGTCAGGGTTGAGGATGGCGACATAGGAAGAAGCCATGGATTCCAGATGAGTGACGAACGTCATGACAGGCTGCGGCGCCTTGGCATGGTTCCTCACAGCATCATAGACCTGCGTTTCGCGGACGAATCCCATCATCAGCGTCAGCGCATGCCGCAGAAACAGGACGGTTCCGTCTTCATCTCCGAGCGTTTCCAGGGCGCCTCGCATGGATGCCCACTTCCGCCGCATCTCGCCAAAACGATCTCCTGATCGTTCAAACAGATAGTTCTTCACCAGATCGGCTTGCGATGTGCGCAGGCCGCGATCATTCAAGGTCTCGAACATGCGGTACGCGCTGGCTTCATTCATTACCTTCAGCAGGACGACCACGGCTCTTGATTGCACGAAATCAATCCACTGATTGAGGATATCGCCGTGGTCCTTTTCCGCCGCGGCCGCCACTATGTTCCGGACCTGCGCTTTTGCCTCGGCAAAAGCGGCATTGATGAGCCGATGCGACGCTGTCGCGGGGGATGGTGGAGATTGTTGTTTGGTGATCCGTGCGCTGAAGTATTCATTATCGTCAACGCCAAGCCGCAGGCGAGGAATCCTGGACCGTGCAGCGCGTTCTATCCCGGTCAGAAAGTCATTGTTGATCGACTCCGCGATAACCGGCTCCCGCTTCGCAAGATAGTCCCGGATTGCGGCAAGAAGGATTGTCGTCGTTGCCAGCCGTTGCTGACCATCAACGACCTCGAGAAGGTCTCCGGTCTTCGGAATGGCGACGATGGTCCCGAGGAAATAACCGCGATCTCCGTCCGCAACAGCTTTGGCAAAGCCCTGGAAGAGAGCCTTTACCTCCTTGCTGGTCCAGGAATATTCGCGTTGGTTCGCAGGAACAGCGAGCCAGTTCTGCTTGAGAACACTTCCGATCCCGAGTTGTTCAAAAATAATGTCTGCTTCCGTGCTACTCATGGTCTGGTTTCCTGAGAGGCACAGATTGGACGAACGGGATGCGCATCCCAACGCTTTCCAGTTCACGGATAGCGGCGAGGCGAAGACGCTCCCGCACCCATCCGGAAACAGTCAAGCCGACCAGGGAGGCGGCATGTTCAAAGGCTTCCTTCTCGTCCAGCTCCACTCGAATTTGCAAGGCTACAGTTTTCATGCCGATAAATTAGTGCGCCTACCTTGACATGTCAATATTCATGTGATAGCCGTACTGCATACGTAATTATAAATGGGCTGCCAGGATGAAAAATTGTTCATCTGGCACAATCGTGAGATGTCCGGCGGGACAATACAAGGGAGAATAAATGAAGACATCGCAAAGAAGGTACAACCCCTTGCATCGCGGCATGGCCGCGACCCGTATATGCGGCTGGCGGCTTTTGCTCGTCTGGACCTGGCTGGTGATCGGGCTGGGGCTGGGTGCAGGCTGGAATGCGATGGCGGAGCAGACGGCGGACGGCAAGGATGACGGCACCTGCCGCGACGATTACTCGCAGTGCTTCAAGGAGCGGCTGCCCATTCAGGAGATGCGGGTCACGGCCTACACCGCAGCCTTTGCCAAGCGGTTTGGTCTGGAGCCGCCGGCTCCGGGGACAGAGCCTGACAACGGGCTGGAAGCATTGGAGTTCCGGGTGCAGCGGAAACGGGAGTGGACGAATATCTACTTCATGAACCTGTATCTGTACCTTGACAGCCGTCTGCCGATCAAGCTGCCGGAGGCCGGAGTTGCCGGGAATAAGCTGATGGCTTCTAGTGCCCATTTTTTTGGCTTCCCTCGTGAGCGATGGCTGAAGTGGTCGGATGAAGACCAACGCTACATGAACGATCTCAGTGGCGGGTATAACATGAAGGCCTTCCTGGCGACCATGGACTATGTGCCGCGCAAGAGGGGGGGGGCAGACAGTATTGAATATGAGGAGTTTCATGCCGAGCTGCTGCCCGGCCTGACCTATATCCGCCTGAATTTTCCTTCAGCGTTGATTCTCGGTAAATCGTACAATTATAAAGATGTCGGCATCTTTCTCCAGCGAGCCACCGGCACGGATTATCGCCATCAACTCAACAACCCCGGCATCATCAACCCCGATCAATTCCTCAAATTCAGGCTGCCTGATCATATCCTGGCTAAAATGAAGGAATGGCAGGAAACGATCAAGCCTGTCAACAGGTACGCAATGCAGGAAATGAAGGAGCGGGACAACAAGCAACCGAAAAAACTGGCCAATCCAACTGAACATCTCCAGCTCCTCCAGAAAATGGATCCGGACAATCAAAAGCTGAACAACCTCCTCCAAGGAATGGAGAAAGGACAAACAGATAATCAAAATGAACCTGTCAACCCCTGACCCAGAACGGAGACATCATGGACGACCAAACAATCAAGACGAATGCGGGTCTCAGCAACGAGGCCTACCACGCCTACACCCAAAATGATATCGGCACAAACGTCACGGTCAATGGACAGACCTGGACAGTCTATGATGTTTCAGATCCCGCAGAGAACGGATTTTATGGGGTGGCGTTTCAAAACCAGGCGGGCGAAGTTGTCGTCGCCTTCCGTGGCACGGAAATCACCGACACCGGGGATCTTGGGTCGGATTATCAGATCTGGAAGGCCCAAGCGCCAGACCAATACGACTCTGCCCAGAACTTTTACGACCAAGTTGCAAAAAAAGCAGCTGGCGACCCCAACGCGAATACTCCCACCGTCACCGGTCACAGCTTAGGCGGCGCTTTGGCGCAGTTGGTCGCGGCGCTTACAGGGGTCGAGGCGTATGCGTACAATGCCCCTGGAGCCAAGGAAATTTTGGAGGGCATGGGATCCAATTACGATGCCAGCAAAGTGCACAACATCAATGCCGAGGGTGATGCAGTGTCAAAAATCGGCACCCAGATCGGCGATGTGACGACCGTGCCGGTCAATTCATGTATCTCACTCGCTCAACTGCACGACGCGCTGGATTCAGTGACCGAATTTTCCGCTGGCGGACTGATCCCCTTGTTGGCTGAATATCTGTTGGGACAGCATTCCATGGACAATATGGTTGAAGCCTTGGGTGGCGCTGTATCCCTGAACCCTGAGTCTTCTCTGGTTGATGGCGTGTTGGGATTCCTCCAATCCGTCAGCCAAGTCGAGCAGGATATGTTCTCAGGCGAAGCCGGCAGCGCGGCGATCAGCGCCTTGGCGGATGGCGTCAGCAATATGCTCGATGGGCTGAGCGATATGCTGTTCGCCGCCGGCCAAGCCGAACAGGGCATGTGGGAACCTGGCGTTGAAGCGGGCGGCCAGTTAGGAGAAGCATTTGGCAATGCGCTTGAGCAGCTCCTTGACGGATTGTCCGATCTCGGCGACGCCCTCGGCGCCGCGGGACAAGAGGCTCTCGATGGTCTGGCGGCCGCTGCCCAGGACTTTCTTGACATGCTCGGCGATGCCTGGCCTGGCATAGCCGATGCTCTGCAGCAGGCGCTGCGTGATTTGGCCCTGCCCGAGTTTCAGGATCCGTGGGACAATACCGACCCCGCCTTCTGCAACGACCCGTACCTTGGCGCCCGCAACTTTGTGCCGCGCCGCGACCCGCTGGCCCTTGACCTGGATGGCGACGGCATCGAGACCGTGGGCATCCAGGCGGGAGTGCTGTTCGATTTTAACGGTGACGGCATCAAGACCGGGACCGGCTGGCTGAAAGGTGACGACGGCTGGCTGGTGCTGGACAGAAACGGCAATGGCGTCATCGATAACGGCAGTGAACTGTTCGGAGTGGACACCACTCTAACCAACGGGCAGAAAGCCTCGGACGGCTTCGCCGCGCTCCGGGAGCTGGACAGCAACAACGACGGAATATTCGACGCCCAGGATGCCCTGTACAGTGAGGTCCGCGTCTGGCAGGATCTCAACCAGGACGGCGTCAGCCAGGCCGGCGAACTCAAGACCCTGGCCGAACTGGGCATCACCAGCATCGACCTTGACGCCAAGACCGCCACCCGCAATCTGGGCAACGGCAACATCCAGACCATGACCGCTGATGCGGCGGGCATAGACGGAAGCGCGGCCAACCTCGACCTGGCGCAAAATCCTTTTTTCCGCGAATTCACCGACCCCATTCCCCTGACCGAACAGGCCAAGGCCCTGCCCTCGGCGCCGGGCAGCGGCATGGCGCGCGACCTTCAGGAGGCGGCCAGCCTCTCGTCTGAACTGGCCGGCGCCGTGGCCTCCTTGTCCGGCATCGCCGACCGGGCGAGCTTCATGTCCAGGCTGGATGAGATTCTGGAAAAATGGGCCGATACCGCCGACTTCAACACCGGGATCGAGCAAGGGATGAAGGTCGGGATCATGACCGACGAAGGCGGGACCAAGGCCGTGGCCATTTCCTACCTGTTGCCTGGCCAGCCGTACTCGTATCTGAATTCATCGGTGGACATCTCCACCATGTCGCCCGAGTCGCTGGCGAAGTTTCTTGCCGCCCAGGCCGCGCAGGCCGAACTGACCCGGCGGATCGGCATTCTGGAGATATTCAACGGTCTGCGCTTCCTTAATTTCAGTGAGACTGAAATCAAAACCGGCGGCGGCCAAATCTTGACCACGGGTCAGATAAGCTCCGGGGGCGGCGGAGCGCTCACCGGGAGCATCATCATCGAGGGTGGGGTGATGCCCTTGCCGGTCAGCCTGTCGCAGCAGCAGGTGGACTCTCTCAACCAGAGTTACGAAGGGCTGATGCTGTCGGTGTATCAGAGCCTGGCGCTGCAGACCCGGCTGAAGCATTATCTTGACGCCATTGCCGTGGAGATAAGCGCCGATGGCCTGCGGCTGGATTTCAGCGGGATGACGGCGCAGCTTGCCGCGTTGGAAACCGCTGACGCCAAGAACGCGATCATCGACGCCTTGGAGCTCGACGCCTACGCGGGTTTGCGCGGGTGGGGCTGCCCCTTGCCGGCCTTGATCACGGAGTGGATCAACGATCCGGCCAATACCGAAATAATGAATGCGGTTGCCCAGGAATTGGGCGCCCAGAAGAGCGGAAATTGGTGGAACGGCACGGATCGAACTGATTTCCTGTTCGGCAACGAGACCAACGACACGATCTATGGCAACAACGGCGACGACTACCTGTTTGGGCTCGGCGGCAATGACACGCTCTACGGCGGAGCCGGCGACGACGTCATCTACGGAGGCGACGGCAACGATATCCTCTACGGGGATGCCGGCGATGATTACCTTGACGGTGGCGATGGCGACGATACCCTCTACGGCGGAGCCGGCAGCGATATCCTGATCG
>WRFD01000174.1 GCA_009778955.1 Desulfobulbus sp. | reverse complement strand
TTCAATCCCTGCCGTTTTTCAATGGTTTGAATAAATTGACCGGCCTCCAGCATGGATTCGTGGGTGCCGGTATCGAGCCAGGCATAGCCGCGGCCCATGATTTCGACATGCAGACGGTTCCGTTCAAGGTAGGCGCGGTTGACATCGGTGATTTCCAGTTCTCCCCGCGCCGACGGCTTGACGGCCTTGGCAATGCCGACCACCTCGTTGTCATAGAAATACAAGCCGGTGACCGCATAACTGCTCTTCGGCGTTATGGGCTTCTCTTCGATGCTGGTCGCCTGTCCATGATCGTCGAAGGTAACCACCCCATAGCGCTCCGGGTCGTTCACCCGGTAGGCGAAGATGTGCGCCCCGGTCGTTTGCCCGCAGACGCTGGTCAGCAGCTTGTGCAGGTCATGCCCGTAAAAAATGTTGTCGCCCAGGACCAGGGCGACCGCATCCTGGCCGATAAATCGCTCCCCGATGAGGAAGGCCTGGGCCAGTCCGTCCGGGCTGGGTTGGACCGCGTAGCTCAGGTTGAGCCCCCACCGGCGGCCATTGCCTAGCAACTGCTCGAAGCGCGGGGTGTCCTGCGGGGTGGAGATGATCAGAATATCCCGGATATTGGCCAGCATGAGCGTGGACAGGGGATAATAGATCATCGGCTTGTCGAAAATGGGCAGCAGTTGCTTGGACACAGCCAGGGTTGCCGGATAGAGCCGGGTGCCGGAGCCTCCGGCCAGGATGATTCCTTTGCGCATGGTCAGGATGTCCGGTGGAGTTGCCGGAGGACATGTTCCAGCCCTTCCCGCCAGGGCGGCAGCCGCAGGCCGAAGGTGCGCCGGAGCGGATCGGTCGCCAGCCGGGAATTGGCCGGCCTGGCTGCAGGCAGGGGATATTCGGCCGCAGCGATCGGGCGGACGTCTTCCGGACGCAGTCTCAGGTTATAGCCGGCGCGCCAGGCGGCGGCGACCACGGTCCGCGCATACTCGCACCAGGTCGTTTCGCCAGCGGCTGCAAGGTTGTACAGGCCATAGGGAAATTGGTCCCGGTTTGGCCATCGTTGATATTGGCCGAGAATCTGTGCGGTCACATCCGCCAGCAAGGCCGCTGAAGTAGGCGCGCCCACCTGGTCGGCAACCACCTTGAGTTCTTCGCGTTCCCCGGCCAGCCGCAGGATGGTCTTGGCAAAGTTGCTCCCGTAAGCGCCGAACACCCAACTTGTCCTGAACACGAGATGTTTTTTCGCCTGAAGGCAGAGCGCCCGCGTCCCTGCCGCCTTGCTTTCCCCGTAGACGCTGAGGGGACTGGGGGCGTCAGTCTCGGCATAGGGCTCGGGTTTGCGGCCGTCGAACACATAGTCCGTGCAATAATGGACGACCAGGGCGCCGAGCCGGGCGGCCTCCTCGCCAATGACTTCAGGCGCGCGGCCGTTGGCGGCAAAGGCTGCCTCCGGCTCCGATTCGGCACGATCGACCGCGGTATAGGCCGCAGGGTTGACGATGATCGAAGGGCGCCATTCCCGGATAAGACGCCTGAGGGCCTGTTCGTCGGTCAGGTCGCATTCAGCATGGTCAACGGCCCGGAGAGCGCCGAGCGGCGCCAGGGCCCGCTGGAGCTCGAAGCCGACCTGACCGTTCTTGCCTGTCAGGAGCATCCGCATGCGCATCCTCCGTACTGTTGGGCAAGCCAATGCCGATAGGCGCCGCTGGTCACGTTGCGCAGCCATTGCCGGTGCTCAAGATACCAGTGCACGGTCCGGCGAAGACCGGTGGCAAAGGTTTCCGCCGGCCGCCAGCTCAACTCCCGCTCGATGCGGCTGGCGTCAATGGCATAGCGCCGGTCGTGGCCGGGCCGGTCCCGCACCAGGACGATCTGCTCCGCATAGGCGCGGCCATCGTTTCTGGGACAAAGTTCGTCCAAAATGGAGCAGAGCGTGGTCACCACCTCGCGGTTGGTTTTCTCGCTCCAGCCGCCTATGTTGTACACTTCGCCAACCGTGCCGGCCTCCAGAACGCGCCGGATGGCGCTGCAATGATCTCCGACGTAAAGCCAGTCGCGGATGTGCAGGCCATCGCCGTAAAGCGGCAGAGATTGGCCGGCCAGGGCATGGTGCATGCACAGCGGGATCAGCTTTTCCGGGAACTGGTACGGACCGTAGTTGTTGGAGCAGTTGGTGGTCAAAACCGGCAGGCCGTAGGTGTGGCGATAGGCCCGCACCAGGTGGTCGCTCGCCGCCTTGCTGGCGGAATACGGACTGTTGGGTTCATAGCGGCTGGTCTCGGAGAAGGCCGGGGCATCGGCCGCAAGAGTTCCGTAGACCTCGTCGGTCGACACCTGCAGGAAGCGAAAACCTTCCCGGTCTCCGGCCGTCAAGCCGCCCCAGTAGGCCCTGGCCGCCTCGAGCAGGCGAAAGGAGCCCACGATATTGGTCTGGATGAAATCTTCTGGCCCGTGGATGCTGCGGTCGACATGGGATTCCGCGGCAAAATGAACGAGCGCCCGCGGCCGGTGACGGGCCAACAGGTCGATAACCAGATCGAAATCGCCGATGTCGCCCTTGACGAAGACATGCCGGCCGTCGCCTTCAAGCGAGGCGAGGTTCTCCGGATTGCCGGCATAGGTCAGGGCATCGAGGTTGACGACGGGCTCATCGGATTGCGCAAGCCAGTCGAGGACAAAATTGCTGCCGATGAAGCCGGCCCCGCCGGTGACGAATATGGCCATGGTTCAGCTCCGGCTGGCAAGGGTAAGGATATCTTTTTCCATGAGAAAACGAATCAGGATATCAACGCATTCCTGGACGTCGCGCCGATCAGTCTCAAGGGTCAGATCCGGGTTTTCCGGCTCTTCGTACGGAGCGGTTATGCCGGTCATGTTGTCAATGCGGCTGGCCCTTGCTTGCGCATACAGACCTTTCGGATCCCTGGCCTCGCAGGCGGCCAGAGGACACTTCACATAGCATTCGTAATAGGGCCAGTCCCGCATCAGGGACCGGATAAAACGGCGGCTTTCCCGGTATGGGGCGATGAACGCGGCAAAGGTGAGGATGCCGGCATCGACCATCAGCTTCGCCACCTCAGCAATGCGGCGGATATTTTCTTTGCGGTCTTCGGGCGAAAGCCCCAAATCCTTGTTCAAACCCTGGCGGATATTATCGCCGTCAAGCACGTAACCACGGACGCCATCCACGAAAAGACGCTCTTCCAAGGCATGGGCCAGGGTCGATTTTCCGCTTCCGGAAAGGCCGGTGAACCATACCAGGGCGCTTCTGTGCCCATTGAGCCGATGGCGGTCGGCGCTGAGAATGGTGGAGGCAAAGGGCGTGAAGTCGGACTTTGCCGCTTCGGATGAACGAGACTTTTTGTTTTTGCTGCGCATTCGGCTTGACGATCTTCCTTCCGAGGGTTTGCCGGTCATCACACCGTGAAGTCGGGCTGATATTCCGGAACAATGGTCCGCAAGGTTTCCTTGATGCCCTTGTTGTCCAGGGCTTGGGCCTGCTGCGTCAAACGCTCGAGCTGAGCGCAAAGCGCCGAACAGGGGAGCATCACCTCCCCCTGGAGCACCATGATCTTCTCGTGATGGGTATCGACAATGCCTTCGCCCTCGGTGATCAGCTCTTCATAGAGTTTCTCGCCCGCGCGAAGCCCGATGAAGCGGATCTCAATCTCACTGTCCGGCTCCCTGCCGGCCAGACGGATCAACTCCCGGGCCATGTCGGCGATCTTGACCGGCTCTCCCATCTTGAGGATGAAAATCTCGCCTCCTTCCCCCATGGAGCCGGACTGGAGAATGAGCTGGGCGGCCTCCTCGGCCGACATGAAATAACGGATCACCTCCGGATGGGTGACCGTCACTGGACCGCCTTTGTCAATCTGCCGCTTAAACAGGGGGACCACCGAACCGGAAGAGCCCAGCACATTGCCGAACCGGACACCCATGAACCGGGTGGCATGCCGGGAAGGAACAAGAGGCAAGCGGGCCGCCGGCTCCTCGTCCTGCGCCCTCTGCCAGGCCGGGCTGAGGGCGCCATCCCAGCACGAGCTGTTGTAGGCCAGCATCAACAACTCGGTCACCCGCTTCGAGGCTCCCATGACATTGGTCGGCCGGACCGCCTTGTCGGAGGAGACCAGGACAAACCGCTCCACCCCGTGCACGATGGCGGCTTCCATCAGGAGCTGGGTGCCTAAGATGTTGTTGTGGACCGCCTGCCAGGGGTTGCGTTCCACCAGGGGCACATGTTTGTAGGCGGCGGTGTGAAAGACCACGGAGGGCCGGTGCTGCCGGAACGCCGCATTCAGCAGGCGAAAATTTTGAACATTGCCGAGGATGGCGACGGTTCTGACCCCCTTGTGCTCGTGGCGCAATTCCATCTGCACCCGATAGAGATTTTCCTCGCTGGCATCGAAGAGGACGATCAAAGCGGGCACAAAACGAAGAAGCTGCCGGCACAGTTCGGAACCGATCGAGCCGCCCGCCCCGGTGATCAACACCGCTTTTCCGGTCAGATACTGACCGATCCTGTCCTGTTCCAGCCTGACCTCTTCACGGCCCAACAAATCCTTGAAGGACATGTCGCGGATGGTGCGGATCGACACCTGGCCGTTGATCAATTCCCCCATGGTGGGCAGGACCTTGACCGGCAGCTGCGTCCGCTGGCACAACTCGACAATCCGCCTCATTTCCACCTTGTCGATGACCACCGTGGCAATGAGGATTTCCTGGGCGCCGGCGCGGCGGGCATGCTCGCCGATATCCCCGACCACGCCCAGCACCGGGACGTTGAACAGCATCATGCCGGTCTTGGCCGGATCATCGTCGACCAGGCCCACCGCCTTGTACGGCAGGTGGTTGTTCTCGCTCAATTCCCGCAACAGCCGGGCGGCGGCGTCTCCGGCCCCGACCAGCAGCAGCCGTTTCCGCTCAGCAGGCCTGGCTGTCCGGAAATACGCCGAGCCGTTGGCCAGCCTCTGGCAGGCAAAGCGGATGAGCATCCTGTGGCAGGAGATGCAGCCAAAGGTGAAAATGGAGTCCAGGATGAAAACCGTCCGCGAGAATCCGAGGAAATGAGCGCCGAACAGCAGCAGGAGAATGACCAGGGCGGAAGAACAGACGGTGGCCATGGCGATATTGACAATATCGTTCAGGCTGGTGTAACGCCACATGCCCCGGTAGAGGCCAAACAGATAAAAAATAGGCAGCTTGACAGCCAGGATCAGGGGTAAAAGACCGGTGAATTGCCCGTAGATCGGTCCGCTCAGCAAGGAATCGAAGCGTATCGCGCAGGCCAGATAGTACGCCAGCACAACCAGGACAGCATCACCGCAGAGAACCAACCAGAACTTCGGGTTCTTCGCCAGGGTCCGGAGCAGCCGCCAGTGCGAGGAAATTGCGCTCAACACGGTCGTGTCCCCACCCCTTGGTCAACAATAGGGCTATCGGTTCGAATACTCTTCATCTCAAAGGCAGAATCCGCCTCGTGAACACATGTCCACCCGACGCCTTTTCCAAAGATTTGACTTTGCCCTGCTTATATCCCATAACAGAGATAAATTTCAACCCATAGATGGGCGGCGCCGGCCAATGCCCCGATCCGGAGAATGGCGGCATTGGCGCACAAACGCGGGCCTCAAGGCGCTCAAACCATCGGAGCGCACATCCAAAAAATACGGAGAGCCGCG
>WRFD01000173.1 GCA_009778955.1 Desulfobulbus sp. | reverse complement strand
GGCTCAGTTCTTTCGGTGGCCGGCTTGGGAGGAGGGCCGGCTGCAGCCGGCGGGGCCGAAGCGCCCCCAGCGTCAGGCATGGCCACCAAGCTGACCGAGATGACTTCTTCAACAATCGGTTTGCGTTCAAATAACGAAGGCATGAGCGCAATGGTCGCAGCCACGGCGCCATGGACGCAGAGGGCCAGCGCAAACGCCAGCCACCAGCGTTGCTCAGCCTCCTGCTGGAGGTGATAAAATTCCGTTTCGGTATACTGCACGGCTATCCAGCCAATCGTTCTTACTTGTCCCGTTCAGCCGGGATAGTGATCATTCCCAGTTTATCGAAACCCGCAGCATGGATATCGGCCATGGTCGTCGTGACCACGCCATAGGGGACGTTCTTGTCGGCGCGGATATAAATCCCCTCTTTTTTTACTTCAGGGGGCAAGGTCCGCAACTGTTGCAGCAGAATCGCCGAGGTCATTTTTTCTTTTTTGAGATAGACGTCGCCTTCTTTCTTGATGGTCACCACCAGGGGTTCTTCCTGCTGGCGAAGCGCCTTGGTGGTCGCCTCGGGGAGATCGACCTCTAACCCTTGAGTCATCATGGGCGCCGTGACCATAAAAATAATGAGCAACACCAGCATGACGTCCACCAAGGGCGTCACGTTGATATCGGCGACCAAGCTCCGTTTTCCCCTGTTGCGTCCCATCGGTTCCATACGATCACGTCCTGGTGAGGATATCCCGCTCGATCAGGTTGATGAAATCGGTGCTGAAGCTCTCGACATTGGAGTCAAATGCGGCGACCTTGTTGGCAAAATAGTTGTAGAAGATGACAGCGGGAATGGCGACGGCAAGGCCGGCGGCAGTGGCGACGAGCGCCTCCGATATACCGGGGGCGACAACGGCCAGCGATGCCGATCCCCTTTCGCCGATACTCTGAAAAGAAGCCATGATGCCCCAGACCGTGCCGAACAGACCAATGAACGGCGTAGCGCTGCCGGTGGTGGCCAAGACCGAAATCGAACTGGACAGGCGGTCGGATTCCAGGAACTGCGTCTTGCGAACCGCCCGCTTGAGATTATCCATGGTGGCCAACTGCATCTCCAAGGTAGTAGGCGCTTGTCCGCTGCTGCGCGCGGTGCTGATTTTTTTTAATTCGTTGTAGCCGGCAACAAAGACCGCGGCTTCAGGGCTCAAGGGGTATTCGCGTGCCGCCTCGTACGCTTCATGCAGGGTTCTGCTCTCCCAGAACGCTTCGAGAAAATCGAGGGAAGCATTGCGGGCCTTTTTGAACGCGAGAAACTTCATAATGACAATGGACCATGAAAGCACCGAAAAAACGAGCAAAATGAGCATAATCAATTTGCCCATCAGCCCGGCGTGTTTCATAATTTCAAATAGAGATAACTCCACGACATTCCTTGTTGTTGATGTTCATCTTGCCCAGAGTCAGACACAAGCCGCAACCGGCCCCCTGCCTCCAGTCCATTGCAACAGCCCCGGTTCCGGAAAGACGCTGAAAAACGCAACCCGCTGTGCAACCTATACCCTGACGTAAGCGGCACATTCTGCAAGCGGGCCAAAAGAGAGCATTGTACTGCTGTTGGTCTGCCTTCGATGCAGAGGCCGCACCGACCGGAGAGGCTGATAACAATAACCTTCAATTATATACGAAACCAATAAATCTGTCGACCTCGATCTGGAGATAGAGTACAAATCATCGAGTTTACTCCACGCGCCGACAACCATGACGGCTCACCCGAGGCTCTCCCCCTTTTGTCAAGAACAAGGAGCAGCACATGTCCGCTCAAACATACGATGTGGTCATCATCGGCACAGGTCCCGCCGGCATTCAGGCCGCCATCCATGCCTCCAGAAGAAAAGCCCGGGTCCTCATGCTGGGACGCATCGAAAATTCAGCATTATACGGGGCTCACATCGAAAATTACGCCTTTGTTCCCGGCGTTACCTTAGGCGCTGATCTTCTGCGGCAAGGCCTGGAGCAGGCGGTGCGATTCGGCGCCGAAATCTCTGCCGAGGATGTGTTGAACATTGCCCTGGCGGACGATCTCTTTCAGGTCAAACTGGAAAGCGGCACAACCATTGCCAGCCGTTCCCTTATTTTTTCGATTGGCGTGTCAAAGAAAAAACTCAATGTTCCCGGTGAGAAGGAATTGTCGGGCCGGGGCGTTTCCTATTGCGTGGATTGCGACGCCAATTTTTTCCGGGGCGCGGTGGTCACGGTCACCGGCGACCGCAGCGCCGCCGTGGACGGCGCCCTGACGCTGCTCGACTATGCATCCAAGGTCTACCTGGTAACGGATCAACTCAATGTTTCGGCGGAACTGCTTGGCCAGCTGGAGAGAAGCAGGGTGGAATGCATCCACAGCTCGATCAAGCAGATCAATGGCGAGAGAATGGTCAATTCGCTGGTGCTGGCTAACGGCCAAACCTTGGACACCGAAGGCGTCTTCATTGAACTGGGCTCCAAGGGCGCCCTTGAGCTGGCAACCCAGATCGGCGTCCAACTGGATCCGGAATCATTCAAGCACATCTCAGTCAATCGGCAGCAGACCACCAATATTCCTGGGGTTTACGCTGCGGGCGATATTGCCGGTCCTCCCTATCAGATGGCTAAGGCAGTGGGCGAAGGATGCATCGCCGGCATAGAAGCGGCCACCTACGCCCGCAAATTGCGAAAAGAAGACTAACCGTTATGCGGGGTGGAAGGGTGACAACGGAGGGCAGATCCAGGCAGTACGCCCTGCTTTATTTCCCAGATGTCCGGTTGCTTCGCTGGCGCATTTCCTGAACGGACCGCAGAGAGCGAAAGATCTCGCGACTGTAACGGGGATTTCGGGTCCGGGCAAAGAGAGAGGCGAGCCGCAACAAGGCCAGCGGATCAACCTCCGGCATTTCGGCTTGCAGGGCGGATATGGTCTGGCTTGGCCATTGTTCTTCGCAGGCTTCGCCCGTTTGCCGGCAGCGCTCCTGCTGCTCCAGCGCCTCCTCGATCAAGGCATCGCGGTAAAACTCCAGCTCGTGCATCTGTTTTTTGGCCGCCAGGGCATGGCCGCGATGCTGGCTGATCAGATCGTAGAGCGCTTCAAGCGGAAATTGCTGCGCCAACTTGGTCAAATACTTAATTTGACGCTGCCGGGCGCCCCCCCGTAACCCGGTCGCCTCCCGGACTTGTTGCCTGAATTCTTCCGGGGTCGGCGCCTGGTTGACAATTTGGGCAGGCAGGCTCACCAGTTCGGCCACCAGGCGCTCTATTTCTTTGACCCTTCTCTTTTGTTCAGACCGGCTTATCTGCATGGTCGCCCCTGCACCCGAAACGACTATGCGCCAGCCGGTCGGTTTTGCAACTGAAGGACCTTGTCCCAGATTCGATCCGCAGTCTCCTCTTTGGAGAGCAGCGGCAAGGTGACCGCTTCCCCGTAGTCAATCAGGGTCACTTGGTTGGTTTCCACGTCAAACCCGGTCGTTGCGCCCATGATATCGTTGACCACCACCAGATCCACGTTTTTCTCCCGCAGCTTTCTCTGGCCCTCGCCGGCATGATCCCGGCTTTCGGCAGCAAAGCCCACCAGGATCTGCCGCTTGAAGCGCTTGGCGCCCAGCTCGGCCAGTATATCGGGATTCTTGATTAAATCGAGCTGGAGGCCCTGTTGGCTCTTCTTGATCTTATGGTTGGCATACACCGAAGGTCTGAAATCGGCAACCGCAGCGGATTTGACCACCACATCCGCCGTCGCGGCCCGGTCCATAACTTCCCGCCGCATTTCCTCGGCAGTCGCCACATGCACCACCTCAATTCCGGGCGGATCGGGCAATTGCACCGGGCCGGCGACCAGAGTAACTTCCGCGCCCCTGCGCCGGGCAGTGCGGGCCAAGGCGAATCCCATCTTGCCGCTGGATCGGTTACTGAGAAAACGGACTGGATCCAAGGCTTCCCGGGTCGGGCCGGCGGTAATCAGGACGGTTTGTCCTTTGAGGTCATCGGGCTGGAACAGGGAGAGCAGCTTTTCCCTGGCTGCATCCCAATCGGCCAGCCGGCCGTCGCCGATCTCGCCGCAGGCAAGTTTGCCGCTGCCTGGCTGCACGAAATGGTAGCCAAAGGATTCCAAACGCCGGATATTGCCTTGGGTGGCTGGGTGACTCAGCATGAAAGAGTTCATCGCCGGGCAGATGACCACGGGAATGCGCGCGGCCAGGATAACCGAGGACAGGAGATTGTCCGCCATGCCATGGGCAAGCCGGGCAATAGTCTGGGCCGTGGCAGGCGCGACCAGAATGGCATCCGCCTCCCTTGAAAGATTGATGTGTGCCATGACCCGGCCCGGCTCGTCAGCGAACATGTCGCGATACACGGCCTGGCCGCTCAAGGCGGAAAAGGTGAGCGGCGTGACAAACCGCTCGGCGGCCTCGGTCATGGCGACCGTTACCACGGCTTCTTCCCTGACCAGCGACCGGAGCCAATCGGCCGCCTTATAGGCGGCGATGGATCCGGTAACGCCGAGCAGGATTCTTTTGCCGCTCAGGCCTGGCATGCGCGTTACTGCATGAAGGAATCGCGCGTTGCTCCGCCGCTACTGACGCCGCCGGTCTTATCGATGGCCACATTCAGTTTGAGCTCGGTTCTGCCAAATATACCTTCAGAGATCACCATCATGCATGTCTTGTTGGGTTTGACAAAGGCCAGCATGATGTCCTTGGAAGCGGTTTCACCCACCAACCGCCACTTGTTGTCCTGCATGGAGGCGACCATATAATCCTTAAGCGACATGATTTCCGCCCGTCCCTTGTAGGTGAAAATACCACCGCGGAACGATTCAGTTTTGATCACCATCGAACCCTTCCGATCCCATTCAAGTTCAGCTGGAATCGTTATATCCCTGATATCATCGGCAAAGTTACTCAGCTGCGGCGCCCCTGAATTATCGGAACCCACCATGCTTCTATTCGCACAGCCGCCTGTGAGCATCAACATCAAGGCCATGCCAAAAAAAAGAACCCATTGCATACTCTTCGATTTCTGCATTTGACCACTCCCCTCAATTCAACAAGAAAACACCATCGACCTCTCGCCGGGACTACCCCACGCCGGGGGATAGATCACGACCCCTCTTCCTTTCCGATTTTCATCCATTGCTTTCCCTCTTGCGTCCTGCGCGCAATGCCAGCAACCGGCATTATCAGTCATTGGGACCATGGATATCTGGAGATCACACTTAAGACCAGGTGAAAAAAGCGGAAGGAAAAACCATGACAACCAGTTGTAAAAAATAAAGGTTTTAATGTCAATAAACATTCACTATGATAGAAGAGCCGCGGTCCGTCGCCTCAATGTGCGTGGAGCGCCATCGTAAACGGACTCGGGCTTCGTTACCCCAAACATTGACAAACAGCGCATCACCTCACAACACCTTTCGTGCAGCCAGTAACACTTTCCGCCCCTTTGCCTGCGCTTTCAGCGCAATCGGAATTCGTTGACACCCATTGTCATCTCGACATGGACGATTATTCGACCGATTTGGACAATGTCATCCAAGCTGCGGCCCGGCATGACGTCAAGCGTATCCTTACCATCGGGATCAACCTGTCCAGTTCCGGGGCAGCCGTGTCGCTTGCCGAACGCCACATCAACATTTTCGCCGCCGTGGGCATCCACCCCCATGAGGCCCATACGGCCTC
>WRFD01000172.1 GCA_009778955.1 Desulfobulbus sp. | reverse complement strand
CTCAAGCTGATCAATTCCGCCTACTATTCCCTGGTCAACAAGGTTACCTCCCTGACCCGGGCGATCATCATGCTGGGGCTGAACACGGTGAAAAACCTGGCCCTGTCGACCGCCGTCATCCGCTGCGTCGGCCAGGCCAAGAAATCCAAGGCCTTGCCGATCAAGAATTTTTGGGCACATTCCATCGGGGTCGGCGTCATGGCCAAACTGCTGGCCGCCGAGCGCGGCTTGCCGTTGGCGGAACGGGAAGAGTACTTTGTTGCCGGCCTGCTTCACGATCTCGGCAAAATACCCTTCGGCGACGAATACATCGAGGTTTTGACCCAGGCGAAGAAAGAACAGATGCCTCTGATTCACCTGGAGAAGCTGTATCTGGAGATCGACCACGAGGAGGTCGGCGAGATGATTGCCTCGACCTGGAAACTCAACCCGGTGATCACCGACGCTATCCGCCATCACCATTCCCCTGGACTGGCTGAGCCGGAGCACCAGGCCCTGGTGGCTACGGTGGCTCTGGCCGATTTTTACATCTGCCTGTTTGATATCGGCTATGCCGGCAACCGCTATCCCGATGGGGAACAGTTGACAATGCTGCTCGCCATGTGCGGTTTGGAATGGTCGACCGTGTCCAGCCTGTCCGGGTTTGTTGAAGAGGAAATCAAGAAGGCGGAAATTTTTCTCCGGGTCTGAGTGCGGGATCGCACGCAACGAGTAAGGAGGGGTATGATCAAAGTCAGTTTCTGGGGGGTCCGCGGCTCGATCCCCTGTCCAGGTCCACGCACCATGAAATATGGCGGCAACACCGCCTGCATCGAACTGCGCTTTCCGGAGGTCAACCGGCATATCATCATCGACGCCGGTTCCGGCATCCGTGAACTGGCCAACTACATGCTGGCCAACGATCTACCAAAGGGGCCGATTTCCACCGAGATTTATCTCTCCCACACTCACTGGGACCACATCATGGGGTTTCCCTTCTTCGTGCCCGCCTACATCCCCGGTACCCGCCTCAAGGTTTTCGGCCCGGTGACCTATGAGGACGAACCCCTGGAAGCAGTGGTCGGCGGGCAGATGAAGTACCGCTACTTCCCGGTCAACATGGGCGAGTTGGCTGGCAATATAGAATATCTGCGGTTGAAAGAGGAACCGCTTCTCGATTTGGGCGACGGCATCACCTTGACGACCGCGATCATCAACCATCCTATTACCACGCTGGGCTACCGCTTCAGCTTTCGCGGCAGCGTCTTCTGCACCGCATACGACACCGAACCGTTCCGCAACCTTTTTGTCGCCGATCCCAATCATCCCTCCTACGACGAATTGATGGCGCTGGAGGGTGAGGAAGCGGCCCGGGAGCAGAACCAGGTGCTGGAAAATTTTTTCAGGGGAGCCGATCTGCTGGTGCACGATGCCCAGTATACCCGGCAAGAATACGAGAAAGGCAAGATCGGTTGGGGCCACACCCCGATTGAGGATGCCATCGCCGCCGCCAAGCGGGCGGAGGTCAAACAGCTGGCCTTGTTCCATCACGACCCGGAGCGCAGCGACGACCAGTTGGATCAGATGGCCCTCGCCTACGGCACGGCCGAAAATTGCGGTTCCATGCGGGTCTTTTTTGCTCGCGAAGGGCAGGAAATCATTCTGTAAACGCTTGGCTCGCCGCCAGATGGCGGCGGGTAGGGCAAGGAGTTGTCCATGTCCCACATCACGCTTGATTGCATCGGCCTTCCCTGCCCCCAGCCGGTTCTGCGCGTCAAGGACGCCTTGGAACAAGGCGCCCGCCAGATTGAAGTTCTGGTCGACAACCAGGCATCAAAAAACAACATCCTCCGTTTTGCCCAAAGCCAGGGGCACACGACGGCCAGCCCCGACCACCCCGGAGGCTGTTTTGCGATCCTCGTCACCGCGGCCGATGGACCGGGCCAGCAAATCGACGATCTGGCCACATACCGGTGTGAAACCCCGGCGGCGCCCCGGCTGGTATACGTCATCTCCTCCGACTCCATGGGCCGGGGCAGCGAGGAACTGGGATGGGCTTTGTTGCAGACCTATATTCAGACCATCAAAGAGATCAAGCCGCTGCCGGACAAGATTCTTTTCTACAACAGTGGCGTCAAACTGGTGACTGCCGCCTCTGGAGCCCTCAATGTCCTTGAGCAGTTGCAGGATCAGGGAGTGGAAATCCTCGTCTGCGGGACCTGCCTGGATTTCTTGCAATTGAAATCAGCCATGCGGGTTGGCCAGATCTCCAATATGTACGCCATAATGGACGCCATGGCCAGTGCCGACAAGCTTGTCAGCCCTTTCTGACTCTCCATCAACCTTTTTCCGACGCCTTGACCGCCCCGGGGCCTTCTTTCACCTTCCGGACTTGACCTGCCAACCATTATGACACTCTCCAACCGACTCTCCGCCCGGCACCCATGGCTCCTTGCAGCCGTCTCTTTCCTGCTCTTCCTGGTGGCCCTGACCTCTCAGGGTCAGGCCAAAAAGGCGGTCCCCGAAGAGTTCAACGCCGATCGCAATCAACTGATCACCCTGATGCTCAGCCAGCAGCTTCCGGCCCAGCATTTCAGCCATCACCCGCTGGATGCCACCCTTTCCCGCCGGGCCTTCGACCTCTATCTCCGGCAGCTCGATCCGCGTAAACGGTTTCTGCTCCAAGCCGACGCCAAGCAGTTGCAGGCCTTTGCCGATCATATCGACGAAGAACTGTCCAGGGGAAAGATCGTGTTGGCCGACGCCGGCATGACCCTGCTCAACGACAGGATCGAGCAAGTGGAGAAGATGGTCGATCCAATCCTGAACCAAGGATTTGACTTTGACCTAAAGGAGTCGCTTGAAATAGAGCCCAAAAAACTGGAATTCGCCGAAAATATTGAAAAATTAAAGGAGCGCTGGCGCCTGTCCCTGAAAATGCAGATCTTGGAAGCCTACTTTGATCTGCTGGAGGCCAAGGGCAAACAACAGCCCGACATCCTGAAAAATATCCACCCCAAACAGCATTCGGCGGAGCTCCAGGAGGCGATCAAGAAGGTGCGCGAATCCACCCATCGGGCGCTGAGCAGGTTGGCGCATCAATCCCGCCAGGATCACTACGATCGCTATTTCGACGCGGTGGCGCGGGCCTATGACCCCCATACAGACTATATGGCGCCCACCTCCAAGGAGGACTTTGATATCCAGATGAGCGGCTCGCTCGAAGGCATCGGCGCCCTGTTGCGGGAAGACGAGGGGCTGATCAAAGTGGTTCGGATCATTCCCGGCAGCGCGGCCGAGAAACAGGGAAAACTTCAGGCCGAGGACACGATCCTGGCCGTGGCCGAGAAGGACGGCGAACCAGTTGATATCTCCGAAATGCGCATCCGCGAAGCGGTCAGTCTCATCCGGGGGCCCAAGGGGACCGAAGTCCGCCTGACCGTGCAGAAACCCGACGGGACCAAACAGGTCATTCCCATCATCCGCGCCGTGGTTCGGATCGAGGAAACCTATGCCAAGTCCACGGTGATCAAAAGCGGCAAAACCGCCATCGGTTACCTGCGCATCCCCAGTTTTTACCGGGATTTCGCGGCCCAGAGCAACGGCGAGGCGAGCCGGAACGTCAGCGACGACACCCTGGCTGAACTTGTCAAGCTGAAGCGGCAAAAAATCAGCGGCCTCATCGTCGATCTGCGCAACAACGGCGGCGGCGCCTTAGCCGACGCAGTGCAGATTTCAGGGCTTTTCCTGCCCGGCGGCCCGGTTGTCCAAGTCAAGGATTCGCAGGGGACCATCCGGGTTCTCGAGGATGAGGACCGCGATGTCGCCTACGGCGGCCCGCTGATCATCCTGGTCAACCAGTTCAGCGCTTCCGCCTCGGAAATAGTCGCCGCCGCCCTCCAGGATTACGGTCGGGCCTTCATCATCGGCAGCGAGCATACCCACGGCAAAGGAACGGTGCAGGCCATGATGGACCTGAACAAGAACCTGCCGCTTCTGCATTTGCAGGACTACGACGATCTCGGCGCCCTGAAGCTCACCATCCAGAAATTCTATCGGATCGACGGCGGTTCCACCCAGTATAAGGGCGTTGAACCGGATCTGGTCGTGCCCTCGATCTTCGATTATCTCGAAACCGGCGAGAAATACATGGATTATTCCCTGCCCTGGGATCAAGTGGACCGGGTGGATTATGTCCGGTGGCGGGGGAACCGCATCTCCCAAGATCAGACCTGGCTGGCGGGAAAACAGTGGGTCGAAAACAGCGCCGCCTTCAAGAAGATCAAAGATGAAACGCAAAAAAACAAGGCCAGGGCCAAGCAGACTGTGGTGATCGTTTCCCTTGACTCCATGTGGAATGAGCGGGAGGAGGTCAAGGCCACCCGCAAGGAGGCCAGGGCCGCAGGACTGATGCGGGGAGACGACGATGACGACGAGAGCAAGCAGGAATCTTCGGAGCAGAAGCTCGACAAGCTGGTCGCCACCGACCCCTACATCCAACTGGCTGTGTTTCTGTTGAAAGAAGGTCGCTCCGGCGGCGGGGCGGCCGGGGCGGTTCACTAACTTTTATCTTGAAACAAATCGGTAATCATGCTAGAGCATGCGATGCATGAATCGTCATTCATTTTTTCCGAGCGAGAGATGATTGATATACTGACAGAATTGCATTGGCCGCTCCGGTCCGATTCTGGACCCGTGGGTTGCCGTGACCGTGAGCGATGGAAGTAAGCGAAGCACTGACCCGCAAAAAGCGGGAGATCCTTTCCCTGTGGATCGAGCGCACCCTTGACAGCTACGTCGCACCCGGTTTTTTCAAAACCGCCAGGGATCCTTTCGCCAATCCGGTGGGCAGCAATATCACGGCAGGACTGACCGCCCTGTTCGACCTCCTGCTGGCCGACTCCGAGATGCAAGCCTTTGACAAGCCATTGGACCAGGTGGTCCGGATCCGGGCGGTCCAGGAGTTCACCCCGGCCCAGGCCGTGGCCCCGTTTCTGGAGTTGAAATGGGTGGTGAAACAAGTGTTCTCCGGCGACCAGACCCTTCAGCCGCTGCTGAGCCATCTGGATGACCTGGATTGCCAGATCGACCGGATGGCGCTGGCGGCCTTCAATATATACAGCGAATGCCGGGAACAGTTGTACCGCAACCGGATCCGCGAGCTGAAAAGCGGCAGTTCCATACTCACCGATGCGGCCTGCCCTTCCGGCCTCATGCGCCGGGCGCAGCAGGGGGCGAGCACTAAACTCGAAACGTGAACGCGTGTGACCCGCCGGAGGGCTTCAAAGCAGGATGGAGCGCATCTCCGGCTTTTATCGTAACTTTTTTTTAAAGTTATCGTTAACATGAATGCGAAGGAGTGATCGATGAAGTACGCCTTCCCTTTGGCGGCAGTAATTGCCCTGGCGTTGTGTGCGCTGATTCTGGTGCAGATACCGGGAATGCAATACCTCTTTGGTGTTGTCATTCCGTATCTGGCCATAGCGCTGTTTTTAGGCGGTTTTTGTTACCGGGTCATCCATTGGGGCAAATCGCCGGTGCCATTCAAGATTCCCACCACCTGCGGCCAGGGATATTCGCTGCCCTGGATCAAGCATGACAAACTCGAGGCGCCGGTCAACGCCGCCCAGGTCGTGGCCAGGATGTTTCTGGAAATCGTCCTCTTCCGTTCGCTCTGGCGCAACACCAAGGCCACCGTCTACGCCGG
>WRFD01000171.1 GCA_009778955.1 Desulfobulbus sp. | reverse complement strand
TCATGATTGAAAGAGCGCCCTGATTCCCTCCCACTTTCGCCGCAGGATGTCGCTGTCGGCAAAACGAAGGCGCACTTCGACGCTTTCATCTTCAAAGGAAGTGCTCGGCGCCAACGTCATCCCGTCCGGCACGGACATGTTGTCGACAAAACCTTGAAAGCGCTTCTCCATCTTTGTTCTTTCCGGCCAGACCAATGCTGTCAGGTTCTGAAGAAGCCCCTGTAGTTGCTGCGGAGGATTGTCCTGCCTGTGGTCCTTTTGTCGCCATTCTTCCAGCAGTTCGTCGACTGACCTGTTGTGCCGCAAGCACAACTCGGTCACCATTTCAACCAGCTTGAACTGTTTTGAGCCTCCGGGGCGATAGGTCTCGACCAAGCCGATTAAGGCGATCTGATCAGCAAAGGATAGTTGCTTGATCAGCTTTCCGGTTTTCGAGGCGAGAATCCCCCGATGTATGGCGCCAATAGCGGCCGGTGCAAGGCGGAGCAGGGCGGTGAGCTCTTCAACTAGGTAGGGTTGCGGCTTGTGGTCCATCAAGGGAAGCAGGGACAGTAATTCGCTATGGTCCAGCACCTGGCTGGCCTGATGGAGCAAATGCGCCTGCACGATTGGGCTCGGTTTCCGGGGCGCGGCCTGGTGGTGGAGAATTTGCAGGGAATAGCGGAGAGATGCCGGCGTATCGGGGGGGAGGATACGGCAAAGAACCAATTCAATTTTCAGGAAGGAAAGCGCCCTATACATGGGGCAATCAGCCAGAAGCAGGTAGCGATCCGGCTGATCCTCCCAAACCAGCAAAGGGCTTGTCTGGCCGAACTGTCGGAGGCGGTCGATGAGCGCTGCATCGGCTGGCTCATCGGTTAGGGACAGAAGAAAGGGATCGGCGCATTCGATGCGCTCATGCTTGATTGTTCGAAAAAAGGCTGATTCACGAGACATTGCAACACGCAAAAGATTCGGACCGGATACGGGCAAGGTGGCGCCGGGATGAATAAAAAAAAGGCGCCTGCTCCACGCGGGCGCCTTGATGAGGGCAGCTCAACAGGGGAGCTGTCGCTATTTGGAATTGATCCGGGAACGCAATATTCCCGATGGCTTGAAGGTGACCACTCTGCGTGCTTCCAGGGTCAGCTCACTGCCGGTTTGAGGGTTGCGGCCTCGCCGAGATTTTTTATCCTTGATGCTGAATTTACCGAATCCGCTCAACAAGAGATCCTCACCGGTGATCAGCGAAGATTTGGAAAGAGACAGGAAGGTTTCAACAGAATCAGTGGATTGCGACTTGGTCAGGTTGGGATGGGTTTTGTACACCTGCTGTACAAGATCAGCCTTGGTCAGAGTCATGTTCTACCTCCAGGGTAACTCGCTGTGAACGGGTCGCATTGCAGAAGCATCTAATATTATAGAAAGTAATACAAGAGGTTGTCAACACTCTTTATGTAAGAAGGAAAAGGCGTCACGGCCGGCAAACTGGGCTGCCGTGCCTAATTCTTCTTCAATACGCAACAGTTGATTATACTTGGCAACCCGGTCGCTCCGTGAAGGCGCGCCGGTTTTGATCTGGCCGGCGTTCAGGGCAACCGCCAGATCAGCAATTGTAGAGTCTTCGGTTTCGCCAGACCGATGGGAAATGACGGCTGTGTACGATGCCCGGTGTGCCATGGCAACGGCATCGATGGTCTCGGTCATCGAACCTATCTGATTGAGTTTAATTAAAATGGAATTGGCAATGTTCCGGGCAATGCCTTTTTTGAGAATGCTGGTGTTGGTGACGAAAATGTCATCGCCGACCAGCTGAATCTTGCTGCCGAGCGCCTGGGTCAACTGTCGCCATCCTTCCCAGTCCGACTCGTCAAGGCCGTCTTCAATGGTGATGAGGGGGTATTTGTTGACCCAATCGGCATAGAAGGCGATCATTTGCTCCGCTGTCTTTTTGGGGCTGGCTTCCGCACCCAAGACATAGGTTTTGTCGGCGGCGGAATAAAATTCGCTGGCAGCGGCATCGATTCCGATAAAAACATCTTTCCCGGGAGAATAGCCGGCCTGGATGATTCCTTCGAGGATGGATTCCATCGCTTCTTCGTTGGAACGCAAATTGGGCGCGAATCCACCTTCGTCGCCGCCCGCAGTCTGTAGTCCTTTCTTCTTCAGGACGGATTTGAGGGCGTGAAAGGTCTCGGCGCCCATGCGCAGAGCCTCGGCAAAGGAGCTGGCGCCAGCGGGAAGGATCATAAACTCCTGTATGTCGACGTTGTTGTCGGCATGGGCTCCTCCATTGAGAATATTCATCATCGGAACCGGGAGGACCTTGGCGTTGACGCCGCCGAGATATTTATAGAGGGGCAGTTCGAGCTCAGCGGCCGTCGCCTTGGCAACCGCCATCGAAACGCCAAGGATGGCATTTGCCCCCAGATTTTCCTTGTTGGCGGTGCCGTCAAGCGTCAGCATGGTGTTGTCGATCATAACCTGCTGCGAAGACTCAAAACCGAGCAGGGCCGGCACAATGCGTTCGTTGACGTTTTCGACCGCTTTGAGCACACCCTTGCCGCCATAACGTTTGCTGTCGTTGGTATCGCGCAACTCCAAGGCTTCGCGCGTTCCGGTGGAAGCTCCGGAAGGAACGGCTGCCCGCCCCATGGCGCCAGTTTCAAGATATACTTCGACTTCAACCGTTGGGTTTCCCCGGGAGTCAAGAATCTCTCTGGCAACGACGTCAGTAATTTCGCTCATGATTATATCTCCGGATCTGTGAATGTTTGTGTTATCCAACAACGGCGGCGATTTTAAAGATCGGCAGATACATGGCCACAACCAGCCCGCCGATCAATCCGCCGAGAAAAACCATCATAAAAGGCTCAATCATGGCGGTCAAGTTTTCAACCGCCTGGTCAACCTCTTCATCGTAAAAATCAGCGATTTTTTCCAGCATAATATCTAGGGCGCCCACCGCTTCGCCAACATTGATCATCTGGACGACCATGTTGGGAAAGACCCCGGATTCTTCAAGCGGTTCAGCTATCGGCCGTCCTTCGGCGATACTTTCGGCAACCCGGATCACAGCCCGCTCAATGATTTTATTGCCTGCGGTCCGGGCAACCACCTGCAGCGAATCGAGAATAGGCACACCGCTTTGCAGCAGGGTGCTCAAGGTTCTTGTGAACTTGGCGACTGCGACTTTACGCACCAGAGGGCCTGCGACCGGCGACCAGAGGATCATGTTGTCCATTTTCAGCCGGCCTTTTTCGGTGGCGTATATTTTCTTGATGATCCAGGAAAGCAAAACGAGTACCGCAATAATGAAGAATATGTAGGATTGGATGAAATTGCTTAAATCGATGACCAGTTGGGTCGGCGCCGGCAGGGTTGAGCCGAAATCCTTGAACATTTTTTCAAAGACCGGGACGACAAAGATCAGAATGACTGCCAGGATGAGCACCGAGATCCCAAGACAGATCGTGGGGTAGGTCATGGCGCCTTTGATCTTTTTTTGCAGGGCCATGGCTTTTTCTTTGAATCCGGCCAATCTGGTGAGAATCGTGTCGAGAATACCGCCCAACTCGCCCGCCTCGATCATGTTGGCGTACAAGCTGTCGAAAATTTTCGGGTGCTTCCGCATGGAATCTGCCAGGGTCGTGCCTGTCTCGACATCGCCTTGGATGGATGTGAGAATAGCCTTGAAGGTGGCGTTGCTTTGCTGTTTGCCCAGAATTTGTAAGGATTGGACGAGGGGTAAGCCGGCATCGATCATGGTGGAGAGTTGGCGGGTGAAAATGACAATATCCTTGCCGGTAACCTTGGGCTGGAACAGCTTGATGTTTTCAAGAAGGTCCTTTGGCTTCGGTTTGATGGTTGGATTATCGATCCGCATCCGACGGAGTTGGGCGCGTGCCCCTGCTTCATCATTGGCTTCGACTTCGCCTTTCCGTTTTTCGCCGTAGCTGTTTTTTCCCTTCCAAACGTAGATAGGCATGAAGAAGTCTCCGGGAAAAATTTTGAAAGTTGGTAGATAAGAGGTATGTGGATAAGCTGTTGACAGAAACCAGGATAGTCTTTATAGATATTCCCTTCGAGCATCACGACCGCGATGTTTTGGACAATGATTTTATTTTAGGGAAGATTTTTTTCTGATTCAAGAAAAAGTTTATTTTTTTTCAGGAGTTGGCAATATGCAAGTGAGCAATGCGGCTAAATTCAGCACCGGATCGTTTCTGCCGGTTATCGAGCAGTGCAACGGATGTGAACGAATCGTCGAAGCGGAGGGTGGGCAGTTTTGTGACACATTCATGAATCCGGCTGCAAAATGGCGTTTGGGGATCTGTAATTTCGCAACACATGCCAAACCCGAGGTGAAGGTGGTGAAGATCCGCGTCAACCCGCTGAAGGCTGCCAAGCGGGCGTCCCGACGGAAATAGCGCTTTAACGTAAGGAGCCGGAGAGGGAATTCTTTGTTGGCAAGGCCCGTGTCCTAAGCCCTCCTCTCCCGGCAATTTTTTTAATTCCTACTACTCTTTTCTACCCGAATTCCCTCCGATCCGGAGCAGGGGAATCGGGTAGTTTTTTTTTGCGCACCATGCGTGGCTTGTGGGGCAGCTTTAAGCCGAACCTTGACCTGGTGTCTAAACGCATAAATTTGACAATTTATTGGCCATCTGCGAGCCCCGCACCTGCCGTTTCTTCCAAACAAAAGGTTTGGAGTGCTGGTTGTAGGCCTTGATGAAAGAGGCGATGGCTTCGGCCAATTGGGCGGCGCTGTTGAAGCTGGCGCCTCTCATGACTTTCCGGCTGAAGATGCCAAACCATATTTCCACCTGGTTGAGCCAGTTCGCAGACGTGGGCGTGTAGTGAAAGAAAACGCCAGGATGCGCCGAAAGCCATTCGCCGCATTTTTTATGCGTACAGTAATTATCAAGAATGACATGATGCTCCGCTTCTGGGCTTCCCGGAACCCCCAGGAGGACATCGTCCAGAAATGCCAGAAAATCCGGCTTCTTTTTTGTCTGGGCGGTTTTGCCGTATACCGCCCCGGCAGCTATTTCCAGCGCCGCAAAAAGATTGAGCGTCCCGTTGCGCTTATAGGCGCTTTTCATCGCCGAAACGCATTTCCCATCCGATAGCTGAACCACCCCCGTTGTCCTCGCAAGCGCCTGCATGCCGGGCTTTTCATCTACTGAAAGGACAATCGCGTTTTCAGGCGGATTGAGATAGAGCCCAATAATATCAGCCGACTTTGCTGAAAACTCTGGATCGGTAGCCAGATTCTGCTCAAGGTGCGGCTGCGCCTGATATAACCAGTCCAGCACCCGTCCCAGGGACGAAGCGGCTGTGTTTTGATGCAAGGCCCGGCGGGCGGCAAGATTGGAGCCGGGCTCGATAACCCGAGCGACCAACATGGCCAGGAGCAAGGGCTTCATCGCCACGGGCGCTGAAGCGAACCACCGCTCAGCCCCGAGCGTACGCGTCATGCCCAGCACCGCGGCCACATGGCCGTGCGGCAGGCTGCGCTCGATGACGAACGCCACCTCGGGACTGCTGATGGCCGCTCCTCCTTTGAGCAGCACCTTCAGGCCCTCGATGACAGAGGGGCTCAAGGTTGAAAGGTTGGCCAGAGCGCGTTTACGGGTCTTGCCGTCCTCGCGCCAGGATTCGCGCAGCAGGATGGCCGGTGGCGAGTTGCGGTTGGGGAGGGATTCGACATACATGGAGTTAATATAT
>WRFD01000170.1 GCA_009778955.1 Desulfobulbus sp. | reverse complement strand
GGATAATGGGCCAGACCGGCGACGAACACGCCGTCGACGTGGAATTCCACCGGCCGCAGCTTGGCGTGGGCTTCCTCGAAAAAACCGTCCCGGTTGAGCGGCAGCTTGAACATGGTGGCCAGGGCCGCAGCCTCGGGATTGGCCAGGGTGGCGGCGGCGAGGATGACCAAGTCCGCCCGGATCTCCAAAGGCCGATGGAGCACATGATCCCACACCTCCACCAGCACGCCGGTATCGAATTTCCTGATCCGGGGCGGGCCGTGCTGCTCGTAGTTGATAAACACGATCCCCATTTCCCTGGCCTGGTTGTAGATCCGCTCCCGCTGACCGTAGGTGCGGATTTCCCTGTAAAGAATGTAGATCTGGCGGTCCGGCGCCTCCTTCTTCAACTTGATGGCGCTCTGGATCGAATGGGTGCAGCAGGATTTCGAGCAATAGGGCCGCTGCCGGTTGCGCGAGCCGACGCACTGGATGAACACAAAAGACTTGCCGTTGGCCACCCTGGTCTCGTTGTGCATATGCAGCTTGTCGAACTCGATCGAGGCCACCACCTTGGGGATCTTGCCATACTCGAATTCCTCGGGGATGTAGCGTTTGGCGCCGGTGGCGATGATCACCGCCCCATGGTCGATGGTCCGCTTGCGGTTCGTGCCGATGCGGATCAGGCTGGTGAAATTGCCCACATGACCGCTGACCGCGATGACCGTGCTGGTGTAACACACCTCGATCCGGGGATGCTGCTGGACCGCCTCCTTCAGCTCTTTGAGAAAACGAGGCACATGCTCGCCGCTCCAGGTCTGGTAAAGGTGCAGGGCATTGCCCCCGAGTTGCTGCATTTTTTCAATCAGATAGACCTGATATCCCTGTTCGGCCAGATTGAGCGCCGAGGTCATTCCCGCCACCCCGCCGCCAATGACCAGCACCGAAGGAGCAATGGAGATGCGCAACGGCTTGCGGGCCGTCTGCCCGCTCACCTTGGCCACCGCCATGCGGACCAGGTCCTTGGCTTTAGCCGTGGCGACCTCCGGTTCCTGGCTGTGGACCCAGGCGTTCTGGTTGCGGATATTGGCCATCTCGAACAGGTATTCGTTGATCCCGGCAGATTTGAGGGTCTTGCGGAACAGGGGTTCGTGGGTCTTGGGGGTGCAGGCGGCGACCACGATCCGGTTGAGCCGTTTTTCCTGGATCTGCTGGACCATCAGGTCCTGGGTGTCCTGGGAGCAGGTGAAAAGATTGCGGGTCACGTGGGCCACCTGGGGCAGGGTCGCGGCATAGGCGGCCACCTCCTCGACATCGACCACACCGGCGATGTTGGTGCCGCAATGGCAGACAAACACGCCGATGCGCGGTTCCTGGTGGCTGACATCTTGTTCCGGCGACGGCGGCAGGTTCCTGGTCAGGGTATGGCGAGCCGGGTTAAGCAGAGCGGCGACACTGGCTGCGGCTGCTGAACCGCCGATCACCGACTGGGGAATGTCGCGCGGCCCGTTGAAGGCGCCGCAGGTAAAGATGCCCTTCAATGAGGTGTGGACTGGCATGAAGGCCGAAATCGAGGCGAAACGATCCGAGGTCATATGAATGCCGATCTTTTCAGCCAGCCGGACCATGGCGTCCGGGGTTTCCAGCCCCACCGACAGCACCACCAGATCCACAGTTTCCTCTACCTGTTTGCCGTGCGAGTTGCTGTAGTGCAGGCGCAAATCGCCTTTCTGGCCCTTAGGTTCGACCCCATGGATGCGGGAACGGACAAAGCGGATGTTGTATTCGGTGCGGGCCTGCTCAAAGTAACGCTCGAACTCTTTACCCGGAGTGCGCATGTCCAGGTAAAAAATGGTTACTTCCACCTCCGGGCAGGCCTCCTTGACGGTCATGGCCTCCTTGATCGCGTACATGCAGCAGACCGTCGAGCAATATTCGTTGTTGCAGCGGTTCTTGTCGCGGCTGCCGACGCATTGGAGAAAGGCAATCCGCTGCACCGGCTTATGATCCGAGGGCCGGGCGAGGACGCCGCCGGTGGGGCCGCCCGGCGACAGGAAACGCTCAAATTGGAGCGAGGTGACCACATTGGGATAGATCCCGTAGCCCCAGGCCCTGCTCTTGCCGGGGTCAAAGGGCTGGAAGCCGAGCGCCATCACTACTGCCCCCACCCGCAGATCCCGCTCTTGGCCGCGATCGGCGAAATTGATGGCGCCGGGCGGGCAGATATCGGCGCAAATTCCGCATTTTTCCGGCTCGTTCAGGTGGATGCAGGCCTGGGGATCGACCTGGTATTTGAGCGGTACTGCCTGGGGATACTTGATGTAGATGGCCTTGCGCTTGGCCATGAAGATGTTGAATGAGTCGTCGACGCTTTTGGGGCAGTGGCGGCTGCATTGGCCGCAGGCGATGCATTTGGCCGGATCGACATAGCGGGGGTGTTCCAGCACCCGCACGGTGAACGCCCCTGCCTTGCCGCCGATATCGATCACTGAGGTCAGCGTCATGATGTTGATGTTGGGATGGCGGCCGCACTCGACCAGCTTGGGCGAGATGATGCACATGGCGCAGTCGTTGGTGGGAAACACCTTGTTGTATTGGGGCATGGCGCCGCCAATGGCGCCGGTTTTCTCCACCAGGTGGACGAAATAGCCGGAGTCGGCCAAATCGAGCGCAGCCTGCATCCCGGAGATGCCGCCCCCCACCACTAGAACCGCTCCGATCATGGCCTGTTCAGACACGTCGCGCCCCCGCCGTCTCCGCTGGCGGCATGATCAGAGAATTGGCCACCAGTTGCCAGAGGAATTGGACCTCGACATGGAGGTTGAATTCGCGGTTGAGCGAATAAAGGATCTGATCCCGGCAGGTGAGGCAGGAGGTGACCACCAGATGGGCGCCAGAGGCGCTGATCTGCCGGGCCTTGAGCCGGCCGTGAAAGACTCGCTCGGCCTCGAAAGGATCGGCCCAGGCGCCGCCGCCAGCGCCGCAGCAATAGTTTTCCTCCTGGTCCGGAACCAGATCGATGTATCGTTTGCAGCAGGCCTTGGTCAGGATGCGGGCCTCCTCAAAATAACCGTGGCCGAACGTCTTTTGCGAGTGGCGGCCGTAGTTGCAGGAATCGTGGAAGGTGGTCAATTTGGTCTGGCCGGCGGGATCGAGCCGGATCTTGCCCTGGTTGAGATATTCGAGCAACAGATCGAAGACCGAGTAGATCTTGAACTGCTGCAAAGATTCGGGAAACCAGCGCTCCAGAGCATAGCGGGTGGCGTAGTAGGCGTGGCCGCATTCGGGCAGGAGCAGGGCCGTGCAGTTGAGCCGCTCGATGTTGTCGATGATCCGCTTGACCATGGTGCGCATCGCGCCGTAGTCGCCGGCATGGAGGCCCCAATTGATCCCCTCCCAGTATTCGGAAGAGATGGTCCAGGATTCGCCGGCGGCGTGGAAAATCTTCCACCACCAGGTCATGGCTTCGGGTTCGGCAAAGGGCTGCTTGGAGTTGACCGTCACCAGAAGACGGGCGCCGCGGACATCGATGGGGGTGCCAAAACCGGGGCAGGAGGTGCGGGCGAGTTCTTTACCCATCTCCCGGGCCAAGGCGAGAAAATCATCCTTGGGAATGCCGAGATTGTTCCCCTTTTCCAGACAGGTGACCACCCCCTTGCGCAGCGCGCCGGGCACCTTGTCCCTGTCGCACCGCGCCCGGATGCGGCGCAGCAACTGCACGATCTCGACGTTCATCGGGCAGACCGCCTCGCACTTGCCGCACAAGGTGCACTTCCAAGGCCAGCTGCTCGCCACCACCTCGTCTTCCAGGCCCAAGAAAGCCATGCGCACGATCTTGCGCGGGTCCAACTCGTCGACCCCGGAAATCGGGCAGGCGCCGGCGCAGGATCCGCAGGTCAGGCAGATGTCGGCCAGGCCCGGCGAGGTGTCAAGTTCCTTGGTTTCCACGTTCAGGCGAACCGGCGCCGGTGCTGTGGCCGAAGAGCGCGGCACGGTCGTCGATTTGCCGGGCGCGGCCGGGTCTGGTTTAATGCGGGGCTCCCGTCCGTACTTGTCGCACAGCCGCCGGTAGTCCTCCCATTGGATCAGATAACGGCGACCCGGGCCTTCCCGGGCCGGCAGGATGCCGGTGTTGATCCAGTTGCGGATGGTGTTGCGATGCACCCCGAATTCTTGCGCCAACTCGTTGACCTTGGCTTCGTAGATCATAAAGCGGTGGCCTCCGACGTGGCAAAGGGGGCGACAAGTTCGGCGATTTGAGCGCAGGCCTGGTCAACGGCGGCCCGCACCAGCGGCGACAGCCCTGGGGCGCACAGCGCGGCGGGCGGATCAATGCCGACCAGGAAGAGAACAACCTCGATCCCGGTTTGCGCCGCCAACTCCCGCAACAGGTTGACGGTGGGAAACTGGTGGAGCGAAAAGTCGTGGATCTTGCCGGCGGGAAGGGCATCGGGCACACAGCGGCGTAACAGGCCGATCTCTGCCCCGTGCCCCGGATCGGCATCGACCACAATCAACAGCATTGGCCGCAGGGCGGGGGCAAGCAGATAATCAAACAAGTAGTCCCTGATCGCAGTGCCGGCATCGACTAGCCGGATCGTTGGCGGCAGGCCAAGGCGCGCCAGTCGTTCGATCACTTCCGGGCCGAAGCCGTCGTCGCCGAGCAGGGTGTTGCCGCAGCCAAAAATCGCGACCGGCGGCAAGGCAATTTGGGATTGCCTGTTGTGCGAGATGTGCATAATGTTGCAATTATGCCACTGTTCTTTCAAATTTCGCAAGGGCAAAAAACAGGGCGGTTTTGTTTTCCGCCCTTGGCGCTTGCCCGGCGCAGAGGTTGCGTGGGCAAGCCCGTGAACCGCCACGACAGGCGAAAAACTGATAGAAAACAGCAGTAAAAACTGATAGTAATCAGCAAGAACGATGAGCTGAACTGTCTGTCGACTCTCCGGCGGCGCCCCCACCGGAGGTCCAGCGACCACAGCACGCTCAGGGATCGCGATCCAGAGTCTTCCCCCTGTTGCCTGTTTGCGCCAACCCTGCTATGAACGAAAATCATTTTTTCACATTTCTTCTTCTTGCAATGCCATGAATATCAAGGAACAACTGGCCATCCCCCGGCAACAGCCCCGCGAACTCGACCCAGAGAAACGGATTGACAATTTCGACGAAGTTTCCAAGGGGTTCACCGAGGAAATCGCCCTGCTCGAAGCCCAGCGCTGTCTCCAGTGCCGCAATCCGCGGTGCATCCAGGGCTGCCCGATCGGCAACGACATCCCTCGCTTCATTGATCTGCTCCGCCAGGGCAAATTCGAAGAGGCCTACTGGATCATCAGGGAGACCAGCTCCATGCCCTCAATCTGTGGCCGGGTCTGCCCCCATGAATTTCAGTGTGAGGGCGCCTGCATCCGCAACAAGAAGGACGCGCCAGTGGCCATCGGCCTCTTGGAACGCTTCCTGGCCGACTGGATGATCATCAACGGCAAGAACCTCTCACCGCGCTGCGCCCAAAAAAACGGGATCAAGGTCGCAATCATCGGCTCGGGACCGGCCGGCATTACTGTGGCCCATTCGCTGGCGCACAAGGGCTACAGTTGCACGATCTTCGAATCGCTGCCAGTGTTCGGCGGCATGCTCAGCGTCGGCATTCCCAACTACCGCCTGCCGCGCAACATCATCGGCGCCGAACTCTACGCCCTGCAACAGTGCGGGGTCAACGTCAAGACCGGCATCACCGTGGGC
>WRFD01000169.1 GCA_009778955.1 Desulfobulbus sp. | reverse complement strand
GCCAATCCATGTTTCCCGCTGCGGGCGCCTTTGGCGGCCATGACGAAGAAGGGATGACGGTCGCCTATCTCTCCACAACCATGATGAGCGTGGTCGAGTCCGGCTCCAACGGTGCTGCGGCGGTGCGCACCCCAATAACCATTATGACCCATTCACGCTGGATTTGCTGCACGGCGGCGATATGGATTCTCGTGCATTCTCAAGGGCGTCAGCCGTGGAGAGTACGGCGGATGGAAATACAGCCCACGATTCGAGGAGTTCGTAAACCGGACCGAGTACAAGCGGGAAATCAAGGGTGATGAAAGCGACTGCGGCTGGAGGTCCGAATACATGTATCCGGTGGTTGAGGCGCCGGGCTGGCTGAGTTTTGTCGTATCGGGCGTAGGTCATGCGATGGGAACGTGTTTGGGCGACGGCGTCAGTTTGCCGTTTTCGAAACTAAAGCCAGTGCTCAAGCCAGAGCCGAGCGCTACCTGAAGCCTTTCCATTTTCTTGGGCCGTAGGTTAATGGAACGGGCTATTCCTTCCTGTTGACTGGTTAATCATTCTTCCAGTCTGGCGCGTCGATGCCGCAAGGTACAGGTGAAGTCCATTCCATGGCCTTGTTCTTTCAGCGTCATGGATCGCTGCCATGACCGGAGAAAGAGGCGGCGTTTTCGCAGGCGAACAATCTTCGCCGCCTCTTGACGCCCGGCCCATTCGCTTTTCCACCCTTCTGGGGCACGGGGGCATAAAGCAGACGTTTCTGAAAATGAATAGGCATTCAGATATTCATTGATTTTTCCAGGCGGTGCTTTATGGTTTCTCTAGCTTCGTTCCTTTTTTTATTATCAAATGGAGACCAACATGGCTGACGAAAAGAAAAAGAGTGCATGCCCGACCTGTATGGGGAATAAAGTCATAGCAGGCGTTTGTGAGACCAGCGGTGAATGGCAGGGAAAAACCGAGGATGGCCAGGTCTGCACCCCTGACCAAAAATGTCCGACCTGCAAGGGAAAGGGATACGTTGAAGGCTGAGGGGCATATTCCAGGCTGCGGATGAATCAATAACCCGACAGCTTGTCTTCCTCGCCATAACCTTTCGCCGAACAACAAAAAGCCTCTCGGAGAGTATGCCTCCGAGAGGCTTTTTGTTGTTGCGCTTGCCTGATCCGGCGGCGTCAAGACGGGCAAAGCGGTTTGGAAAATCGTCTCGCCCCTGCTGAAACAGCGCGTAAGTTGGGGTTGATCCAGGCCCGCACGGCGAGCCGCGCCTCCGAGGGCGTTGGCCAAACGCGCCCGCGCCGACAGAGGCGGTGAGAGTGGGACAGAGGCTACAGGCTGACCCTGCTGCGCGGGCGGCGGGTTGGCGCTGTGCCGGCAATCTGCAGATGCTTATCCCGTTTAGATGTTTTCTTGTTCGTTTCCCTGCCCAGCAGATCCGCGCAGTGGAAAAACACATGCCAGTCGCCGCGTTCGCCTCCGGCCGCCATCAGGCGTTCATCCCGTGACCGGCGGCCGCACAGCCCTACCAGCGCCTGTACGGCCGTCGTGACCAGATGGGTCAGGCTGACGGCTGCGACCAAGCCGATTAATGCAATACTCCAGGTCATGCTCTTCCTCCTTGTCAATGTGTCTGGAACCAGCCGGCATTTTCCGTGTCCCCGCACGGCGCCAGGCACGAACAGATCAGTTCATCCTTTTTTCACCACCAGGGTGGGGCGTGACGAGAGGGAGACCACCCGCTCGACCACGCTTCCCATAAGAATGTCGCCTAGGGCGGTCCGGCCGTAACTCCCCAGCACGATCAACTCGATGTTCTTTTCCGCGCTGTAGTCGACGATGGTCGCATAGGGCGAGCCCTCCCGGATCTCGGTGACTACCCGCACCCCGAGGCGCTGGCCCTGGCCGGCCAGGGTCTGGAGCGGCGGAAAACTCTTCTGCTTCGCCTCGTCCAGCACTCCGTAGTGGAAACCGTGCTCGACAGGGATGTCGAGCACGGTCAGGGCATGGACCTCACCGCCAAAGGGAAGCGCCAGGTCAAGGGCCCGTTGCCCGGCTTCCATGCTGAAGCTTGATCCGTCTATGCCCACCAGAATCCGGGAGAAGTTGACTTCGGCATGCTCGGGCACCATGAGCACATCGCAAGGACTGGCGCCAATCACCTTGGCCAAGGTCCGGCCGAGCAACACCCGCTCAATCCGGGTCCGTTTAGTGTGCCCCAGCAGCAGCAGGCCGGCCTGTTCCTCTTCGGCGGTGCGGACGATCTCGCGCACCGGATCGCCCACGGTGTGGATCGTGCGTACCGTCTGTCCGTTTTCGGCCGCGATCTGCTTCACCTCCTCCAGGCACTGTTGAAACGGCTCGCTGAACTGTTCGTTGGCATTGCTGATCTTCCAGCGGTGCATGTTCCCTTCGTAGCGGGGCGTGACCGAGACGGCAACCAGTTCTACCTTGAGGAAAAGCGCCAGACGAACGGCCTGCCGGAAGGCGGCTTTGCTGGCGTCTCCCGGATCGACGGCAACGAGAATGGTGGCGATGCGCGCGGGCATGGAGGGTCTCCCTGCAATGCGGTTTAGAAAATGTTTGTGCCTGCCGCCCTCTCCAGGCGTCGGGCCTTGAACAGGCTGGTCAGGATGATCGTGGCGCCGATCAGCAGAGCCAGGCACATAATGCCGAAGCTCATCTTGTTCATGATCCCGACCATGAGATCGCTGAGCGAGATCAGGTGCAGTTCGTTGAGGTACTTGGGCAGGGCTAGAAACCGGCTGACCGCGACGATCAGCATGATCAGGGCCATGACATATTTGATCATGTAATCTTTGACATAGGTGGTGCCGATCGCCCCCAGCTGCACCCCAAACAACGAGCCGGCCAGGATGATCAGGACCAGACGGATGTCGACCATGCCGTAGTAGGCCCAGATTAAGGTGCCGCCGAGCCCCATCACAAAGGCGACAACCAGTTCGGTGGCTGAGGCCACGATGCTGGTGACGCCGATGATGTACATCAAGCCGGGCACGCCGATGAAGCCGCCAACCGCGATGGTGGCGGCCAGCATACCGGTGGCCAGGGCCACGGGGATGAGGAACCACATGCTGATGCGCAGATTGGCCACCTTGAGTTCGAGCATAGGCCAGAGTTCGATCCGTTGCAGGCGTTTGGCGAGGTTCATGCCGGAGTCGGTTTCGGTCCGCGACCGCCTCATCCGCATGGCGTCACGCATGACAAAGGAGCCGACCGTCACTAGCACCAGGACGAAAATCAGGGAAACATAGAGGTTGGAGCCGGCCTGGCCCCAGGTGTCGAGAATGCGCTTCTGGATCATGATGCCCACCTGGACGCCAAGTTCAGCAAAAATGCCCATGATCAGGCCGAGCTTGATGTCCACCTGGCCGTATTTGTATCGCTTGATCGCTCCGACCAGGGCCTTGGGAAATTTGTGGCACATGTTGCTGGCGACCGCGACCGTGCCCGGAACCCCTAGGCTCATCATGCCCGGAGTGAGAACGAAGGCGCCGCCGGAACCGATGAAGCCGCTGACTAGGCCTCCGATGAAGCCGACCAGAAAGAGAAAGGTGATGGTATAGACGTTGAGATCGATAAACTGGATGACTTCACCAATGGGACCGTGCATGACTCTGCTCCTGTAGTCTGTAGGCCGAATATGTCTACGCCGCGCACCCGGGCGGGTACGCGGCGATATTGAGGATGAATTGACGCTATTAGACGTTGATCTGCAACCGGGGCCGGGTGTCGGGCCGGGGGGCCTTCACCGTGTTGGTCGCCTGTTTTTCAGGGGCGACATGCTGAGCGCTGCTCTTCCTGGCGGCCTCGATGCCGAGCGCGGACCAGAACGAGCTGGTGAAATTGCCGTGGAAATAGGAAACAGCGAATACCGTGGCCACCGGCAATACGGCATAGATCCCGCCCTTGCTGAAATAAGTCATGACTATATCCTGGTAGGCGAACACCGATGCGTACAGCGCTGAAGTCAGAATCCCGAAAATTACGCACTGCTGCACGTATTGTTTTTTGCTGCTGGTGAACATGGCGAATACTCCTTGTTTGTTTGTGGTATGGGAAAGGGGTCTGTTGAAGAGACCTTGTTGGGTGTTTTTGACCGAAAATACGGGAACAGGGGCCAAGCGGGCCACCTCCTCCTGGCGGATGCCCTTGTCGATAACAACAAACTCGATGCGCTTATTGCTCCGGCACAGTCGGCCGACCACATCGCCGATCTTGCCGATTTCGCCGAGATGCTCCACCACCACCTCCTGATGCCGGGCCTTGGCTATCAACAGGGCCGCGCTTTCCTGCATGGCGGCGGCAAACAGTCGGCCGCGCCGACCCCGGTTGAACAGGGGCAGAGTGTCGACATGGACCGCAAGGATCGCATACCCCAGACGTTGAGCCACGGTGACCGCGTATTCCATGACATATTCGGACATGTGGCCGTTGCGGGTCACTGCCATGATGTAGGAGGGTTCGTTCACTCTGGCCGGGGTGGGCTTATGCGGGCTCAGGTGGCAAGCGGCTGATTTGTTGGGCATGGCAGTCAGAGAATGATGGTTGAGTGTGGGGTGATGGCTTTGCTCTTTCAAGATGTGTGCCAGAAGAAAATTTTATTTATCTTTCTGATATTACGTAAAACTTTATTTTAACTGCGCAGCTGGCGCACGCGGCGGAATTGTTGCATTGTGAAACAGGTCGTAGCCCAAGCCCAGTGATGCGCTGTTTTTGCTGTTGCATTTTGCAGTGGTCGGGCCAGGTGGTGTAACAATGGTCCATGCCAGGTGGGGCCGAACTGAGCGAAGAGGGATCGGCCGACAAGGTGAGCACAGGAAAAGGATGGTCAAAGCGGAGGCTTGGGGCTTGGCTTGCCGGCAAGAGCCGGCGCCATCCCAAACGAATGCCAGGCTGGGACAGCATTTTTATTGCAAGATTCTGATTTCCGGGTAGAGAAAAAGAACGATCGGGTCGTCCACGGACGGGCGCTCTGCGGCCCCTGGCGGCGCCCTGCCCCCTTTCCCTGGCGAAAACGACACCAGAGGAGCTAGTGTCCTGTTTGGTTAGTGTGATCTTTTAATTTTGAGACCTTTCCGTCTTTTACTGAGGTTTATCCAGAAGCAAGGAGCTGGCCGACAAAGGGACTTTCTCCTTCTTTACCGCTGGTGAGATCAAAGATGATATGGGGATTGTATGGGGATTGGCCCTCTTGACCCCTTAACGATACTGAGCCCAATCCATGGAGAGGGCAGCATTGATCAGCGATCCGTCGACAGCCGCTAATTGACCCAGCTCGGGATGTTGATCGGGCAGTATTTGGGCAGCCTGTTGCTGCAAGGCTTGACAAAGCGGCGAGTCGCATCCCTGAGATCTTTAACGCTTGTGAACACCCCCCCGGCGAATGGCTCTACGCTCCAGTCGGCCACAAGCCAGCTTGCGACCGCATGCAGCCAGGATGCGCTGGTTGGCGCGTAAAGCGAAAGGTAAAACGAGGGTGGGTCTTGAGCCATTTCATCTCTTCCGCCGTTTTATGGGCGCCGCTGTTGTCAAGGATGACATGGAGGTCAACCTCATCTGGAACGGCCCTGTTCATCTGCCGCAAAAAGTCGAGAAAATCCTTGGCCAGATGTCGTTTGCTTGTTCGCCCGAGGACTTGTCCGGTCAAAACGTCAAAGGCGGCGTATAATTTGGCGGCGCCGTTGCGCTTGTTATCGTGCGTTCGACCTTCAATCT
>WRFD01000168.1 GCA_009778955.1 Desulfobulbus sp. | reverse complement strand
CGTCGCCGGAGGCGAACCGAAATACAAGGCCGGTCAGTCGCGAGGAGGAAGCTATCCTGTGCAGTCGCTTAGCTTGTCTTTGGGCCCGGAGGCGGAAAAAGGCAGTTTCACGGTCAGGGATTTTTTTGGTTTCAAGGAGGAACAAAAAGACAGCAGCAATTCTACCGTCACGTTCATCCTGGTGGGGGTGGGGGTTCTGCAGGCCTCGATCTTGGGGGTGATCGTCATTCGCATCCTGATCGAGAGGGCGCGATAAGAGCGGCTGGCAAAAAAAACGGCATGTATTTGCCGCCCATAGTTGGTAGCGTAACACAGTACGATCAAGTCTTTTTTTAAATCAATGGTCAGGCGGGGCAGAGGGTAAGAAGGAGCACTCTTTTCCCTTCATGGTGTTGGTCTGCCGCCAAAGGCTATCAGCAAAAAACAATACCTCCCTCCTCGTCCCGGTCAAAGGGAACAGGCCGAATGCGTAAAGATCGGGGCAACTGTACGGAGTTGCAGTTCAATTTGGCTCGTCAAACTACAGTTCCCCGCTGTTTTAGCGCACCTGCAAAGGACACGATTGGGGCTTGTTCTGGATGCGGATCTGTGTAATAATACTTATTCACAAGCGCATGAAACCGTGACTGCCTGCGGATAGGTTTATTTGGGGCAAGAACGGTGCTGCACGTATTGTGCGTGAATGTCTCCATGCCTGGAGAAAAGTCATAAGCATCCCCGGAACAGGTGCCCTCCTTATGAATGAAACGAAAGTGCCTTCGAAGGACTCGAAACCGCAGGCAAATGAAGCGAACAAACAATTTTCGCTCCTGATTGTTGAAGATGAGCCCGCGCTGAGGAGCAACATGGAGTTGATTCTCAAGCTCGAAGGATACAGCGTGCGTGCGGTTGCGGACGGCTTTGCCGGCCTGAACCTGATCCGCAGCAAGCGGCCGGATTTGATCCTTTGCGACATCCTGATTCCGGGCATGGACGGTTATGCCTTTCACGAGGCGGTGAAGGGGTTCACCCATCTCACCTCCATTCCCTTCCTCTTTGTTTCCGCCCTCAATTCGTCCGAACAGGTCCGAAGGGGGATGAACGCCGGGGCAGACGACTATCTCACCAAACCCTTTACCGCCGAGGACCTCCTGGCCGCCGTTTCAGCTCGTCTGCGCCGATTCGCCTCGCTCCGTACGGTCACTAAATCGCGTGGCGGCCCCACGGAAGAGGAGATGCGCAAATTGCAGCTGATTACTCCCCGGGAACGGGAAATTCTGCTGTTGGTGGCCAAGGGAAAATCATCCAGGCTGATCGGCGAACTGCTGTTCATCAGCCCCAGAACAGTGGATGTGCACCGCAACCGGCTGCTACGCAAGTTGGGCGCCGCCAATGCCGCCTCGCTTGCGCATTGGGCCACTTTGGCTGAACACATGTTTCGGATCAAGGTCATCTGACAGGCATCCCGGACAGTTTTTGATCAAACGTTCATGGTCAATCTTCCTCTCCGTTTGCCCCCGGCGCTCAACAAAAAAAATCTTCCGGTCTGCATGTCGCTTGAACGCCAGGCCCATTGGCCCGTTCTCGCCGTGTGGCTGGTCGTTTTGTTGCTGATGCCGATGCAGGAGCAGGTTGTCTACGAGCGGGCATGGCTGCAGGGGGCCGGTTTCTTATTCGTCGCCCTGGCCGCGTTTTTCGCCGCCGTTTGGATGGGCGGTAGTTTTGTCCGCAACGGCAGTCCCGGCATGCTGCTGTTGAGTTGCGGCGCCTTTTTTTGGGGGACGGCGGGATCGATCGCCGTGCTCTCGATCTTTCTCGGCAACGATGCGCCCGCACTTATTAATGCCAATACCTTGCCCACCCTGCACAATGCCTGCGCCTGGCTGGCCGCCATCACCCAACTGGCCGGCGCTGCCATCTCCTGCAACCGGATGGAGCCGGTAGCTCGGCCCCGTGCCTGGATGATTGTGGCCTGCCTCGCCGCGGCGGCAATCCTGGCTTTGCTCGTCACCGCGTCCTCGCACCACTGGACGCCTCTCTTTTTCCGCCCCGGTGAGGGCGTCACCGTGACCAGCTTCCCCGTGCTCGGCTCGGCCATTGCCATGCTCCTGCTCGCAGCCTTGCTGCTTTGCCTGGCTGGCCGGCCGAGTACGCCTCCCTTCATTCGCTGGTACAGTCTGGCCCTTGTATTGATGGCGGTGGGACTCGCCGGCCTGCTTCAGCCGAAAGCCGCCGGCGCCCTGGCGAGCTGGGCCGCCAGTAGCGCGCATTACTGCAGCGCCCTCTGCATGCTGGCCGCGGTCTTTCGATCCTGGCCAGGTTTTGGTCCGGAAACGGTTTCGACGCTTCGGGAGAGCCAGACTCTGCTCCATTCCATGACCGAGTCCACCTCGGATTCGGTCTACATCAAGGATTGGGCCGGGCGGTACCTGATGTGCAACGGGGCGACATGCCGGTACTTCGGCAAACCGGCGGCGGAAGTCCTAGGCAAGGACGATCGGGCCTTTTTAGCGCCAGAAGAGGCGAACGAGATCATGGCGAGAGACCGGGATACGCTGGCATCGGGCGAGGTCTGGACCGGTGAGGAATCCATAATACTGGCGAGTCAAGCATATACCTTTCTCTCGACCAAGGGGCCAGTTCGCAGTCCCTCAGGCGCCATTATCGGTCTGTTCGGCATTTCCCGCGATATCACCAACCGCAAGCGCATGGAAGAAGAACTGCAGCAGTCGCGGGCAGCGGCCGTTGCCGATAATCTCGCCAAAACCAGGCTGTTGTCCACAGCGGCGCACGAATTCCGCACCCCGCTCAGTCTGCTGCAAAGCAGTCTCGACATCCTGGACCGGTACGGCGATCAACTTGATGTGGAGGAGCGGAAAACGCGGAAACGCCATATCCGTAGCGCCACCCAGCAGTTGACCGATCTGGCCGAATCGTTGCTGACCTATCGGAAGGTTGATGGAGAGACAGGGAGAAAGGTTGAGGCCGTTTTCTGCGACATCGAGATGCTGAGTCGAGCCGTTGCTGAGGAGACGCAGGCGGCCAAGGGTGAGGGGCATGAGTTCCTCGTCACCATTGGCGAGGAATGCGGCCTGTTGTTGATCGACCCGGTCCTCTACCGGAGAGTGCTGGTGAACCTGTTGGTCAATGCCTTTCAGTACACCCCGCCCGGTCGACAGGTGTCTCTGGAGGTTGTCAAGGCGAGCGACCGGCTACGGGTGACCGTGGCCGATCAGGGTATCGGCATCGAACAAGGGGATCTGGGGCGTATCTTCGACCCCTTTTTCCGAGGGGGAAATGTCGGCCAGCGGCGCGGTAACGGGCTGGGACTGCCCATCATCCACGAATCGCTTGCCCGGATGGATGGCAAGATTTCGATCGCCAGCACCCCGGGGCAGGGAACCCGGTTCGAAATTTCCTTGCCGTGGCGGGAGCTGGATGACGAAGAAGACGAACCCTTGGAGGATGCGCCAGGGGAGTGACAGAACGAGAGGACTCCAGTTTCATGACCCCGCAGAAGAACTCACCTGCTATCCTCTCTATCTGACCGGTATCGGCACCTGTCCCACTTTCTCCAGAACTGCCGTGAGCTCAAAGCATCCACCTCAACCGGACGGATATGCTGGCAAGGCCAGCTTTGAGGAGGCATCGATCATGCGGTTGTAGATGGCATATACAAAACTTATAAAAATAATCGAATCGGTCTCTGAAAAAGAGGGTCTTGCAGGTTTGCTCGGACTATCTTGCTGAATTTAAACAGAATAATTTGGAAATTGCCGGGACCCGGGGAAACTTCTGTCTGATTCGGCGCACCGGCGCCAGCCAGAAGACCGGCAAGCCGTATGACTTCTTTTCCTGCGCGGGTTTCAAGGCGGGCTGCAAGGCCAGTTTCAATCCCAAGGACGACTGAACCCCTGATTTTGTGCCAAAAGAGAAAACGAAGAAATGAGCGAGCGGCTTTCTGGCCGCCGCCAAGGGAAATTATTTCTTACAGGTCAAAATTTCCATCGCAGCCAGGTAAAGAGCACATTACCGTCGTTGTAGCCGCCGGGGATATAAGCGGCTTCCACGGCAAGCTGTTTGTAGCCTATACTGAACAAGGGGAGAGGCAGAGGGAAGGGAATGTAGTTGTATTGATGCCGGGCCGTGATGCCAAGGGTATAGCCTATTCCGATGTGAAAATCTTTGTTGTTGTCCATGTACCAGTTCTTTATGAAGCCATACCCGGCAAAGGGTTCGAACATGCCGTGGGAATCCCTGAAACCCATGGCGTACAGAATATGGCTGTCGCCGTCTTCGTCCCGTATGGAAAGGCCGATGCCGAGACCCCTGGGATCTTCATTATATTGCTGGATTTTTTCGCTATCGTACATAAACCTGTTGTGCCAGATACTGACGGGAAGGAAGATGTTCAGGTTTCCTTCTTCCCAGGTTTGGACCATGCGGTTTTTCAGTCTGCCCAAGCGGCCGGGCTTGTCGTCCGCGTTCTTTTCAGTATCAAATGCGGAAACAGCGGATTTATCAGGCAGGAAGGATGTCATCGTATCGGCAAACAACGCGCACGGATAGACGATCATACTGATGAGAAACAAGAGCAAAAAGGTGTATTTCATGACACATCCCAGGCATCGTTGACCATTTGCCGCTTTTCTTCTCCAACAACTTGCAGGTAAATTTCAGTGGTTTTCGGGCTGGTGTGGCCCATTAATTGGGCCAACACATGAAGAGGCAAGGGCTTCTTGGCCGTGACCATCGCCACGCCGAAACCATGCCGAAGGCCCTTGCCGGTTGCCTGCTTGCCGAATATCCCGGCCCGATCCATCACGCGCTTGACGAGCCGGTAAGCGGTTGGCCTGCTCATGGTCCACAAGGGAGTATCCAGCCCCTTTTCCTTTTTTTGGATCGCCCTGATCCCGAAAACGAGATCAAGGTTTTCAATCAACATTTCCGGCACCGGCACGGTCCGAAATTGAGGCAACTTTGCCCTTCCCCTCGCGTCCTCTTTCCGTTTTTTGAGGGACCGGAAGACCAGAGACTTTTCTTCGACCAAAACGCGCCGGGGAACCAGCTCCAACGCTTCGGACGGACGACAGCCAGTGTAGTGCAGCGCATGACAAAAAAGGCGGTCCGTCGGCCGTTCCTCGTCCAAGGCGGCCAGAAATCGCTGGCGCTCTTGGGCAGTCAGATAGAGTCGTTCGCCACCATGGCCGAACAGCCGCATTTCAGCGGATATTTCAGACTCGATCACTGAAGGCGCCGCAACAGGTTTTCGTCGGCATCGACTTTGGCGCGGACAGCCTGCTTTAGCGCGGCCAACTCGCGCTCCAGTTCTCTGACTCTCTGTAAGTATTCATTGCGCCTCGCCTCGACCTCTTCATATCGCTCGACGACATGAAAAAGGGCTCCCTGTTTTATCTTGAAACCGTGTTTGTCACAAATCCGCTTCAAGATCTGTTCGTGGTGTTTTTCCGGCCTGCAAGTGAAAGCCATATCCTTTCCACCTATCTTTTCCAGGTATCAAAACCGTCGCCGGCGCCAGCTCCGGATCGTGCATTTTGATACCATTAAAACCTTAAACGCCGGCCGATCTGGACCGGGCCGATTGATTACCCTGGGTGAGGGTTTTGGCATCTTACCTCTTGAATCAAATTATATAAGATTTGGCTCAAAAAACGCCAGTCAAAAAGCCCGGTATCGAGCATGAAACCGGGCTTTACGGGTAATCCGTGGCTATCGGTGAATCACTTTGACCTATTTT
>WRFD01000167.1 GCA_009778955.1 Desulfobulbus sp. | reverse complement strand
GTGATGTCCTGGTGGGTGACGGTCTTCACCACGCTGGGGCCGGTGACGAACATGTAGGAAGAATCCTCGACCATGAAGACGAAATCGGTGATTGAGGGGCTGTAGACCGCGCCACCGGCGCAGGGGCCCATGATGCAGGAAATCTGGGGGACCACGCCGCTGGCCCGGACGTTGCGATGGAAGATTTCGCCGTAGGCGGCTAGGGCGTCGACGCCTTCCTGGATACGCGCGCCGCCGGAATCGTTGAGGCCGATGATCGGTGTGCCCACCTTGACCGCCAGATCCATGACCTTGCAGATTTTCTGGGAATGGGCCTCACCCAGCGAACCGCCGAGCACGGTGAAGTCCTGGCTGAACACGAAGACTTCGCGGCCGTCAATGGACCCATGGCCGGTGATGACGCCGTCGCCGAGATAGCTTTTTTCCGCGCCCAGATTGCCGCCGCGACCCAGCTTGAGGACATCGAATTCCTCGAAAGAGCCGCTGTCCAATAGCAATTCGAGCCGTTCACGCGCCGTCAGCTTACCCTTGCGGTGCTGGTCGACTTTCTTTCCCTCGCCTCCGGCGGCTCTGGATTCATCCCGTAATCGTTCCAGGGTTTCAAGGGTTGCGTTGTATTGGGTATCCATGGGCATTACCTAATTGTGGAACCGGCGCATTCCCAGATAAGGGGGGCGTGAGTTCACGATGATAAATGATCCTCTTGCAGCCGATCGGCTCAGTCTCGTTCTCCTGAATGACGGCCGATCTGCGCCGGAGGACGGACACGCTTATTTGGCCAAACTATTTCCGAATAATACTTGAGTGACGCTGTGTTGACAAACCAGAAAAACTCATTTTCATCATTAATTTGACAACAGGAAAAGATGTTTGGAAACGCAGTGTCCCGATCACCCTTTTTCGGTGTCTGGGGTCGCCATTTCGCCGATGTTGAGTACGGCAGACGCCTCTTCGCGCGGGGACAACCCCAAGATTGGGCGAGGGCGGAAAATGGGGCTGTTTTGGTGGGCGTCAGCCTTTCTTCGCCAACAGCTGTCAATCGATGCCGCTGTCTCCTGACCAGGCCGGCAGGGCCCGTGCACGGTCGACCGCCGCCAGGGCGTCATCCGGGTCAAATATCTCGAAACAAACCAGCAATTCCTGGCGCAGAAAAGGTCTGGCCGCCTGCAGGGTGGCGTCATCCAAGGGGAGGTGATCGATGAGACCGTCCGTGCCCGAGAGGTGCAGTTCGACAATGTGGGGGTGGTAATGGGGAGGCAGCGGGCTGCCCAGGAGGCTGTGGGTAAGGTCGAAGGTGAAGCGGTGATGGAATTCGACCCGATCGATCAGGTTTTCCACGGCCACCAGGTGGGGCCAGGATACATCACGCCATCCGGGCAGGGGATGGAGAGTCAAATTCAACAGGGGAAAACCGCAGGCGGTGAAAAATTCGGCGGCGGCCAGCGCGTTCTCGGTCCGGTCGGTAGGGAGGTGCAGGGTGTACTCCAGGTTCAGCGCGGCCAATCCGTCGAGCCAGGATGCCACTTTGGCCCGCATCGGCTTATTCCAGGTGTAGACCAGGAGTTCGACGAAATCGACCCGGCCTTCCACCAACCGGGCGTTATCGAGGAAATTTTCCCCGATAAGCCATGATGTGGTCCCCAATTTCATCGCGCGATTTCCCAAGAATGGCGAAGGTTCCCATCTCCTCGATCATACGGAGCGCAGCCTCGATGATGGGAAACATGAGGGCACAGCCGGTGCCTTCGCCCAAGCGCATGTCCATGTCGAGTATCGGCTCCAGGCCCGTGATTTCCCGCAGCAACTTGGCCCCTGGCTCGAAGGAGAGGTGTGATGGAATCATGTATTCCACGGCCTCGGGCGCAAGGCGTATGGCGGTCAGGGCGGCAACGTTGGAGATCAGGCCGTCGGTGACCACCGGCGCCCGCCGGGCGGCGCAGGCCAGATAGACGCCGGCGAGACCAGCGATGTCGAGGCCTCCCACCTTGGCCAGCACGTCGATGGGGTCGTCCGGATCGGGCTGATGCAGCCGCACCGCCTGCTTGATCACCTGTTTCTTTCGTTTCAGGGCCTCGTCGGTCAGACCGGCTCCCCGGCCGACCACTCGGTCGATGGGGGCGCCGGTGAAGGCGTAGAGCACCGCACTGCTGGCGGTGGTGTTGCCGATGCCGATCTCGCCGGTGCCGATCAGGTCGTAGCCTTGGTCGATGGCTTCATTGGCGACTTCGATCCCCACTTCGATCGCCCGGATTGCCTCCTCGCGGCTCATGGCCGGTTCCCGGAGGAAATTGGCGGCGCCATGGCGAATCTTGCGCTTGATGACCTTGGGCAGGTCGACATCGACCTGGATGCCGATATCCACGGCGAAGATGTCGGCCTTGGCAGAGCGGGCCAGGAAGTTGACTCCCATCCGGCCGGAGGTGACGAAATCGGCGCCGATGCGGGTGATGTCCTGGGGATACATGGCGACGCCTTCGGCATAGATGCCGTTGTCGGCCATCATCACCACAATGGCCTTTTGCTTGATCGCGTTGTGCACCTGGCCGGTGATGCCAGCGATCTGTCGGGCGATGCTTTCCAGTTTGCCGAGGCTGCCCGGCGGTTTGAGGCAGTAATCGATCTCACGCTGGGCGGCGGCCATGGCCGCCCGGTCGGTGGGCTGGATGGATTCCAGGGTTTGCGTAAGCAGTTGCATGCGAATCCTATCTGTCTATCTGTAGTTGAAACGGATGAGAATGGGCAATTCGCCCATGAATTCGATTTCGCTTAAGGTGGCGTTGTCGACCTTGAATTTCCAATAGCCCTTGGCCACCGATTCGCAGAAAAAATGGGCGAGCAGCGACCGGATGCAGCCGCCGTGCGACACCACTGCCACCTTTTTGCCGGGATGGGTGCGGATGATTTCCTCGACCACATTGATCACCCGGTATTTGAAGGCGGCAAACGCTTCGGCGCCGGGAATGTGGGTTTCCTCCCAGTCGGTGAGCCATGTCCGCCAAATTTCCGGATATTGTTTGGCGATTGCCGAGAAATGCATCCCTTCCCATTCGCCAAAATGGAATTCCTGCAGGCTGGAATCGGTGATGATCCGGGCTTGCTCGCCGAACACCAGCGTGGCTGTTTCCACTGTTCTGGTCAGGGGACTGGCGAAGATGGAATCGACTTCAAGGGCGTTGATCCGCTCGCGCAGCGCCAGGGCCTGGAGGCGGCCATGGTCGTTGAGCGGGGTGTCGCTGCTGCCCATGAGCACCCCGGTTTTGTTCTGTTCGGTTTCGCCGTGACGGATGAGGTAGAGTTTGGTCGTGTTCATGCAAGCCAATATTTCCAGACAAGAAGGGCGACAAACAAAGAGAGGAGTTCGGAAAGTTCGATGCAGGCCCCGATGGTGTCGCCGGTGATGCCGCCCAGCCGTCTGCTGGCATAGGCGGCAAAACCCGCTGCCAGCGCGATGGGCGGCAGGTGGAAGACCAGGGTCAGCCAGGGGACCGCGCTTGGCTGCACCCCCCATAAAAAGAGGATGCCGCCGACCAAAACCAGGGAAGACAAGGTGGCCAGTCCGGCCTGCGTCAGTCCGGTTTGATTGACAAAATCGCCCATGCCGCGTTCTTCCCGGGCGTAGCGGGCCGATGCCGAATGCCAGACCAGAGCCATCCGGCCCAGCACCGGCGCGACGAGCACTGCCGGCACGGCGCCGGCCGGCCCAATGGAGCGCAGGAGGGTATATTTCACCAGGATGGCCAGCACCACGGCAATCACTCCATTGGTGCCCAAGGTCGAGTCGCGCATGATTGCCAGCATCCGCTCGCGCGAACGGTAGCTGAACAATCCGTCGGCGGTATCGGCCAGGCCGTCGAGATGCAGGCCGCCGGTGACGCCGATCAACAGGAGCGCCGCGGTCAGCGCGGCCATGTCGCGGCCCACCAAGTCATCGACCAGCGCCATCCCTCCGGCGGCAGGCACGGCCACCAGCAACCCGACCAGGGGCATCCATTTCATGCCCCCGACAAAGTGCTCGGCGGTGAAATCAACGGTGATCGGGACCGGATAGCGGGTCATGAATTGGATCATGAGGATGAGCGCCCGCATGCCGTCCCCTTTTATCCCTTGATACGCACCGGAATGCCGGAAACCACCAGATAGACCTCGGCGGCGGCGGCGGCCATGCGTTGGTTAACCCGGCCGGCGCAGTCACGAAAAAAGCGGGCCATGCTCGACCCCGGCACAATGCCGCAGCCGACTTCGTTGGACACCACGACCAAGTCCGCGCGACTTCCGCAAGCGGCAGACACGATCGCCTCGATTTCAGCCATCACCTCGGCTTCAACCTCGTTGAGCCTGGCCATGGCAGGGTTGTCCCAATCAACGGACTGGGCAAGCATCCTGTTGGTGGTCAAGACGGTGAGGCAATCGAGCAACAAACCGTCGCAACGCTGACCTTCATCTGCAATCACCTGGGAAGGAAAATCAGGCGCTTCATGGGTCCGCCAGGCGGCAGGGCGCTGGAGTCGGTGCTGTGCAATCCGTTCGACCATCTCTTCATCAAGCGCCCTGGCTGTGGCTATATAAGCGATATCCGGACCAAGGCCAGCAACAAGCCGCTCGCCAAAACTGCTCTTGCCGCACCTGGCGCCGCCGGTGACAAGAAGAATACGCCCCATGCCTCACCTTAAAAGAAATTCGCCTTGCTCCACTGTCCGCGCATATCGGTCAGCTCCTGCCGCAAGCTTGATTAAACGAGACAACGTGCCGGATTTTCACGAAAAGATCTTGGATCGTTCAACGGTACGCTGTTATATCTAATCTGCATCAAAAAAGATAGAGGCAAGTTGTGGCCGATGTTGTATTGCCCGGTCGGCAAAGGCGCCGGATTACTTACAGGCAAAAAAAGTGACATAGCTGCCGATTTCGGCTATGCCCGCTTTGGTTAACTCTCCCTTGAGCATGTTCTGGTCGTGGCCGCTCGACTGACGCCAGGCGTCGAATTGCTTGCGGGGGACACTGAAATTCCAGCCAACATTTTCAACGCACATCCGGCTGCCTGAGTTTGCAAATCGCTGGTCGAAATTACGATGACTGACCATTTTTTGCCGGAACATTTCAAAGCTGTGGCGCTGGGCAAGGCGGTTGAGCTGGGCGTCAAACCGGAGCGGTCCCAGCCCGTTGTCGCGGCGGTACAGGTTGATCTGCTCAAGCAGGGTGCGAGCGTATAGAGAAGCTCCGTCGAACTGCGTCAGGGCTGAGGTCTGGAAGGGGATGAAGAGCAGGGCGAGGAAAAAAAAAGATGCAAATCGCAATTTCATGCAACATGACCTGCAATGATGAGGTTAGCGAGAGCGATTATTGTTTTGACAATCGAAAAAATAGAGAGCATGACACGCGGACAGAAGTAATCGAAGCTGAAAAGGGATGTCAAGTGCGACGTCAGCGGAAAGCGCCAAAACGTGTTTGGTTTGCTGGATATTTGACGCTGAAATGAAGTTTAATCTAACCCTGCAATAATAAAAGAAAAGAACAAAAAATCAGACAGGTGATTAATGAGGGCGACAGGGTCGCGACTAAGTAAATTATCTGATGGGTTTAGAAAGTTACTCACTATGCGTGAACGAGGAATGTCGGAAACTGAACCAATTGAGAGGCGATAGAAAAAATAAAAAAATAAGGTCTTAACTTGACAAAGAAAGTTATTTTTGTGTTTAATATCATATAAAAAATAGTCATTGAAATCTTGGAGCTAGCCAGTTCGGGCCCAAAAACGAAAGAAGAGAG
>WRFD01000166.1 GCA_009778955.1 Desulfobulbus sp. | reverse complement strand
TGGAACCCCCGGAGAAACAACCTCCTTGCCTGGCGCGACAGGGTCTTTGCCGAGGGGACTGTCCAGACGCCCAGGGCGGGGAAGCGGGTTGGCGTCATTGTGGCTGCGGACTCCAGAAAGATCGAGGAAAAAAACTATACGTTCACGCGCATCGAACGGCTGCCGAGCGGCAAGTTCGCCGCCAATGCCCTGGTGACGGCTTTGGGCGCCTTTGCCTTCAACATCCTCCGCTTTATTGGGCAAACGGGCCTGATCGCTCCCTTTGGACCAGTGCGGCATTCTGACAAACGCCGACGGATTAAAACCGTGATCCAGGAGTTGATGTATCTGGCTGGCGATTGAGGCTGCGCTTCAGCAGGCATTGCCCGGCCTTCACCGCGTTTAACGCTGTGTATGGCCGGCTGATGCCGGCCGGATAAGCAAAATGCGCAGGCAACCGGAAGCTCAACGGGATAACCGCGCCTTCGTTTCGCCAAAACACAGTTTTTTCAAGGAACAAAACGCCAAGGCGACCGTGGCGCTCGGTTAATAAGCAAGAGCATCAGCCTCTCAGGCTGGCAATCGCCCTCTGCAGACCCAACAGAGCAGGTCCGGCAGAAGGCGGCACGGATTCAGGGATTCCTCAAAGGCGAGACTCTCCAGCCTGGTATTGAGCCACTCCAAAGACGCATTGACAGAAAAAACTTAAAAGATTAGTATCAAAAGGCAAATTTTATTTCGAGGGAGGCGTCCACTATGTTTTCAGGAATTTTTCAACCAATGCATCTTATTGTTATTTTGGTTATTGTCATGATTATCTGGGGGCCAGGAAAATTGCCTGAGCTCGGAGATGGTTTGGCGAAAAGCATCAAGGCCTTCAAAAAAGCGATGAGTGACGACACAACCAGTAGTGCCATGTCGTCCACGCCTATTGAACACCAGGAAGAGAAAAAGGACTGATAGAGTGATTCAATTTCACCATGAGCAGACGGTTGCCGTCAATAAAGTGTAGCCTTTGCCTTAATCCGTGAGAAATCATCATTAAAAAATGGTTTGTTTTTCATTTAACTTGTTGATATTTTTGTAAAAATATTGCAATATCCATCTGTCCTGAAAGCTCACTCGACAGGTGAAACACTACAATCAGGCCGCGTGGGAGCGGTTGATTGCTCAGGTTGTAATTCCCTTTCTCACCCCGGTTGGCTACAATTACGCCTTGTCCCAAACCCCGTCGACCTTGGCTGGCGGGGTTTCTTTTTTCTAAATCGAACTTTGACCTAGCACTTGACTCAACTCAACGTCATATTGGATCTTTTTGCAACGACAGCATGTGCCTACTGGGTACAGGCGGGATTGATTCCGAGGAGCTGGAAAGCTTTGACCTGCAGCGGGGTAGGCCGGGTGGTCAACATGATCTTGGCCTCGGGATTGAGCCGGGTGTCAATGAACCCTACGTCACGCTGCGCGGATACCAAGGCTGTGTGCGTCAACTCATCCCTCGCGGCAATGGACGCGAACAGCCTGCCTTTCTCATTACCAATGACTTTGCCTCACCCCTTGAAGCGGTCGTCGGCAATTATGCCCGCAGATGGCGGGTTGAAAACGGGATAGCTGAGGCGGTAAAACTCTTCCGCCTTAACTCCATGTCATCGCCCATACTGACAAAAGTTCACTTCGATGTCGCGCTCACCATGGTTGCCGATACTCTCTACGCCATGCTTGCCCGCAAACTGCGAGGCTTTGAAGATTGCGACGCGCCCAAAATCTATCGGAATTTTATCAGCGGCAATAGTCAATGTCGACGGATCGACTGTCGCCGTTTCCTTCCCTCGACGGGCTCACAACCCTATTCTCCGCGCTGTTCCATGGGAAAACCTTCCGAAACAGCTGCTTGTGCATGATGGCGCATCAATTTCGTTGCAGTTCTCATGATGATGACTGGCGCACATAACAACTTGTTAGTTTTCTGTGACGCTTAGGCCTCTGCGAAAATCGGTGTTTAATCCGAACTTTGGGCCACAAAATCACCTAACCGGACATTGCTGGGTACACCTCAAAAAAAATCGCCGGCAGACGCCCTTTTCCCTTCACTCCAGCTTCTGACCCATGCGTTTGCGCTCGATTTTATCCGCCCGGTTTGCCGATATTGATCCAGCCAGGTTGCCAAGCGGTTTCGACCGGGTGGGCGACATCGCCGTGGTCTCCATTGTCCCGGAATTGGAGCCGCTGGCAGCAGCCATCGGGACCCTTATCCTGGATGCGCACTCTGCCATCCGGGTGGCGGCCAGACGCGACGGCCAGCACGGCGGCGCCTTTCGCACCCGCCCCCTGCGCGTCATCGCCGGCGAGCAGCGCCTGACCACGGTGCACCGGGAAAACGGCGTCCTCCTCCACCTCGATCTGGCCCAAGTGTACTTTTCGGTGCGGCTGGCCCACGAGCGAGCGCGGATTGCCGCCCTGGTTAAGCCGGGTGAGCAGGTCGCGGTGGCCTGCTCGGGCGTCGGTCCCTTTCCCCTGATCATCGGCCGGCACAGCTTGGCTGGCGAAGTGATCGGCATTGAAATGAACCCCGCGGCTCACAGTTATGCCCTCAGCAATCTCGCGGCCAATCGCGCCATCCGTACCGTCCGCTTGCTTGAAGGCGATGCGGGCCAGGTGCTGTCCGGTCTCGGCCGCCATCGTTTCGACCGCGTGCTCGTCGTGCTGCCGCACGGCGGCGAATCCCTGCTGGTACCCGCCATTTGCGGCCTGCGGCCCGGCGGCATCCTGCATTTTTACGACATGCAGGCCAAGGGCTGCCACCGGACCACCCTGGCTAAGGTCGATGCGGCCTGTAGGCGAGCCGGCCGGGAGTGGCATCCGACCGGGGTGACGGTCTGCGGCCGCTGCGGACCTACCCTGCACCGGGTCTGCCTGGAGGCGGCGATCGGGCCGGAGGACTGAGGTCCTGGCATCTTTCCTCCGGTTGCGGTTCCGCACCGCCTGTGCTATCTTGCGGGCTGCCGAGTCTGCGCCGTGCAGCCTCATTTTCCTTTTTTTTAAGGTGAACGCGTGGATGCAAAAGGCATGATCAAAAAGGAACGGGTGTATTTGTATGTGGTGGCGGCCCTGTTCATCGGCTTTGTCGGAGGCGTGGTGTATTCCGCTTACCAGACCCCCGTGACCGCCGGCGTTCATCAGGAAGAGGGCCGCGGGCAAGGGGCGGCCGAAACCATCGCCGCCCTGGAAAAGGCGGCCAAGGACAATCCCAAAGACGGCCAGGTCTGGGTGGAACTGGGGCACGCCTATTTTGACACCGGCCAGGCCAAGCAGGCCATCGCCGCCTACAACAAGGCGCTTGAGCTGTTGCCCGGCGATCTCAACGTGATGACCGACCTCGGGGTCATGTACCACCAGGATAACCAGCACCAAAAGGCCATCGAGGTGTTCGACCAAGTGCTGCGCGCCAACCCCGAGCACGAACAGGCCCGCTTCAACAAGGGAGTGGTCCTGCTGACCGGGCTGAACGATCCCAAGGCCGCCCTGGCCGAATGGAAGATCCTGGTCAAATATCGCCCGATGGCGGCGGCGCCCTCCGGCCAGATGGTGGCCGACCTCATCGACCAGGTAGAAAAGCAGATGAAGGAAACCGCCAAGCCGTAAAGCCGCGATCGTGCCCGCCTAACGGGTTTGGTTTCCGCCGGGCAAAGGGCATCCTGCCTGTCACGGAAATCGGTTGGTTTCCCGCTTGACAGCCTCCTGTGCTCCCACTATATTCCTTGATCTTCTGAACATTTTTGTTCACCTGGCCGAAAAATGCGGTTGTATCGGCCGCCGGGCGGGAACCGCGGAACATGTAAAGGACGACGACATGAGTAAAATGAAAGGTGCGCAAGCAATTATCAAGTGTCTCCAGGAAGAGGGCGTGGAGCTTATCTTCGGCTATCCCGGCGGAGCGGTCATTGAACTCTACGATGAGTTGTGCCGGAGCGAGATCCGCCACATCCTGGTGCGCCACGAGCAGGGGGCGGTCCATGCGGCCGACGGCTTCGCCCGTTCCACCGGAAAGGTCGGCGTGGCGCTGCTCACCTCCGGCCCCGGCGCCACCAACGGCGTCACCGCCATCGCCACCGCCTACTGCGACTCGATTCCGCTGGTGATCCTCACCGGCCAGGTGCCGCGCGCCCTCATCGGCAACGACGCCTTCCAGGAAGTGGATATCGTCGGCATCACCCGCCCCTGCACCAAGCACAACTACCTGGTGTACGACCCCGAGGAGCTGGTCCCGACCCTGCGCGAGGCCTTTTATCTGGCCGCTTCCGGCCGGCCCGGCCCGGTGCTGGTCGACCTCCCCAAGGACATAATCGGCTCGACGGTCACCTATGCGCCGAAAAAGCCGATCAAGATGCAGACCTACCAGCCCAACGTCAACCCGCATCCCAACCAGGTGGAAAAGGTCTGCCGCGCCTGCCTCAAGGCCAAACGGCCGGTGCTGTACGTCGGCGGCGGCGTGATCCTTGCCGACGCCAACCAGGAGTTGACCCAACTAGCCCAGCGCCTCAACATTCCGGTAACCATGACCCTGATGGGTCTGGGCGGCTTTCCGGGCACCGATCCGCTGTCCCTGGGCATGCTCGGCATGCACGGCAGCTATGCCGCCAACATGTCGGTGGCCAAGAGCGACCTGCTGATCGCCGTGGGCGCGCGCTTCGACGACCGGGTGACCGGACGGCTCGACGCCTTTGCCTCCCAGGCCAAGATCATCCACATCGACATTGATCCCTCCTCGATCAGCAAGAACGTCGGCGTCGACATTCCCATCGTCGCCGATTGCAAACTGGCGCTCCGGGCGATCAATGCCTGGCTCGACAGATCCGACGAATTCAATGCCAGCGAGACCGCCGAACTGCATGCGCCTTGGATCGAGCAGGTCAAGGAATGGGAGCGCAAACACCCACTGACCTACCTGGAAGACGGCGACATCATCAAGCCCCAGTACGTGATTGAGACCCTGCACCAACTGACCGGCGGCGACGCCATCATCACCACCGAGGTCGGCCAGAACCAGATGTGGGCGGCCCAATTCTACAAATTCAACCATCCCCGCCGCCTGCTGACCTCCGGCGGCCTCGGCACCATGGGTTACGGCCTGCCGGCGGCCATCGGCGCGCAGACCGCCTTTCCCGGAGCCACGGTCATCGACGTGGCTGGCGACGGCTCGATCCAGATGAACATCCAGGAACTGGCCACAGCCAGGGAATGCGGCGCCCATGTCAAGATCGCCATCCTCAACAATAACTATCTCGGCATGGTGCGACAGTGGCAGGAGCTGTTCTACAACCGCCACTACGCCTCGACGGTGATGGAGGTCACCCCGGATTTCGTCGCCCTGGCCAAGGCCTATGGCGCGGTCGGCCTGCGCGCCAAGACCAAGGCCGAGGTCGTGCCGGTCATCAAGGAGGCGCTGGCCACCAAGAACGTGGTGGTCATGGACTTTACCATCGCCCGCGAGGAAGGCGTGTTCCCGATGGTGCCGGCGGGCAAGGCCAACACCGAGATGCTCCTGGTCTGAACATTGCCGAGCGCCGTTGCCCGGCGCGATACAACCGTCCCAACCCTGAACAGGACAACACCATGAAACACACCCTGTCTGTCTTACTGCGCAACCGGCCCGGCGCGCTGTCGCGCGTGACCGGCCTTTTCAGCGGTCGCTGCTTCAACATCGAAAGCCTGTGCGTGGCCGAAACCTATGATCCCCAGGTCTCCTGCCTGACCCTCGTCACCAGGGGCGAGGCTGCCATCATTGAGCAGATCACCAAGCAATTGCACAAGCTGATCGACGTCATCAAGGTCAACGACGTCAGCGAAGGCGAGTTCGTGGAGCGGGAGATGGCGCTCA
>WRFD01000165.1 GCA_009778955.1 Desulfobulbus sp. | reverse complement strand
TTGCCCAACATTTGGGCCGGCCTGTGAAGGCTTCCGTCGTCTACAGGCTTTTAGAGCGCCATGGCTTAAGAAAGGCGGCTCCCGATGCGCATCATCCCAAAAGCGGCCCAGCCGCCCAAGATGGATCGCACTTTTCCCTTACATATAACCGACCACTTGCGATACCGCATATTTCGGAGGCATAGAAAGCAGCATATGTACTTGGTCGGGTTGCAGGTGCCCTTCCAATACCCGCCTCTCTTTTTGCCGGGCCAATTCATGAAATACATCACCAAGGCTCTTCCGGAGTTGGCCATAGAGCATTCTTCTCCGGTATTTCGGGATCCACACCACATGGAACTTGCAATCCCATTTCGTGAGGCTTAAACATTGGATGTCGTTCATCAAGCCTCCTTGTTCGTGACTTTGAGCGGTCCACGAATTTGGAGGCTTCCTCATTTTGCCGGATTCGTCAAACTTTGATTGTCCCCCGACAAATCCGGGGGCTTACCAAAGTGAAATTAGAATTAGGGGGAGTGGAACGAATCCCAGCGTGATGACGTGGGCGGCCTCCTCCTCTTTGTAGTATGCCCAAAATTCAGCGGCAGGCAAAATCTTTCACTCATTACCTCTTCGCAGGTGAGGCTCAGACCGAACTCTCCGCAGCACCAGCCAGCCGCGTTTTGTCGATCGTCTGTTTTTTGCCCTCCTGGTCGATGGCCACGTAGGTGAACGCCGCTTCGGTGACCTTGAAGGTGGTGAATTGATCCTTGCCGGTGTGGAGAATCGGCCGCACCCACACCTCAAGCATGATGGTCACCGAGGTGGTGCCCACCCGCTTGACCCGGCCGTAGCAGCAGACCACGTCGCCCACCCGGACCGGCTTGATGAATTGCATGCTTTCCACTGCCACGGTGACGGTGCGGGTCCTGGTCACCTCCTTGGCCATCATGCTGCCGGCCAGGTCCATCTGCGACATGAGCCAACCGCCGAAAATATCGCCGTTGAAGCTGGTGTCAGCCGGCATGGGCATGGTGCGCAGGAGCAGTTCGCCCTGCGGTCCGGGAACATCGGTCGGGGTTATCATGGTGGAGTCTCCTGATGCGAAGGGGCCTTAGGGAGTCTATAAATGATTTCGCTCCGTTGGGGAATGGGCAATCGACCGAAAATAAAGTGGTGGCCGACCTGACCCGCGAGTATAATGAGCAACCGCTGGTCGGCAACAGCAAAAACGTCTGGAAAGCAACCGTGGAGGCAAGGATGGAAATTGATTGGGCCTATCTGCGCAAGGGCTGAGCTTCGTGCGACAAGGCACAGGATGTGCTGCACAAAAACAAAATGAGGCCGTTGCGGATCGACGACGCCAGGAAGACGCCGCTGGCAGGCGAGGCGGCCTGGCAGGCGCTGGCAGGCGCCAGGGAGATTCTGGTGGCCAAGGGCAAAAGCTACCAGGTGTTTGACCCCCGCTCCGATGATCTCCAAGCGATTCTGGCTGCAGCCTCGGGCAGGACCGGCAACCTGCGGGCGCCGGTGTTGCGGCTGGGCGACCGGATCTTGGTGGGATTCAGCGAAAGCCTGTATGCCCTGCTTGTCGGGGAAGGGCGATGAGCTATTTCAACCGGCATCTGGCCGAACAGTTGGCTGAGATCGACCGGCATGGACAGCGGCGTCAATTGGTGCCGGTGACCCATCTTGACCGTGGCCGCATCAAGATCGACGGCAGCCAGCACCTTAACCTGGCCGGCAACGATTACCTGGGTCTGGCCGCCAACCGGGACATGCTCGCGGATTTTTACCGGCAGCAGGACAGCTCCAATCTGCTGGCCTGCTATGGCCTGGGCAGCACCGCCTCCCGGCTGATGACCGGCAACACCCGCCCTTATGTCGGCCTGGAGCGCAAGTTGTCCACCCTGTACGGGTCCGAGGCCGCCCTGGTGTTCAATTCCGGCTATCACCTCAACGTCGGCATCCTGCCCGCCCTGACCGGCAAGCAGGATCTGATCCTGGCTGACAAGCTCTGCCACGCCAGCCTGATCGACGGCATGCGCCTGTCCCTGGCCAAGGTCATCCGCTACCCCCACCTCGATTATCAGGCCGTCGAACGCATCCTAGCCAAAGACCGCGACCGCTTTCGCCAGGTGTTTATCGTCACTGAATCGATTTTCAGCATGGACGGTGACGTGGCCGATCTCGCCCAATTGGTGCGGATCAAGGATCGGCTCGCGGCCGTGCTTTACGTCGACGAGGCGCACGGGGTCGGCATCCGGGGAGAGAGTGGCTGTGGCCTGGCCGAAGAACAGGGGGTGCAACAGGCGATCGAGATTCTGACCGGCACCTTCGGCAAAGCCTACGGCGGACAGGGTGCTTTTGTGGTCGGCTCCCGGCCGCTGATCGACACCCTGATCAACACGGCCCGGTCGCAGATCTTCTCCACTGGCCTGCCGCCGGTCTCGGTCCACTGGCTATCGACGGTCCTGGACAAAATCCCGCACCTGCGCCAGGAACGTGCCAAGGTCGCTGAACTGTCCCAACGACTGCGCAGCCAATTGCGCCAAATCGGCCTCCAAACCATGGGCGACTCCAACATCGTGCCGGTGGTAATCGGCGATGCGGCGAGGACGGTTGCCGCAGCCGAACGGGTCTGCGAGGCGGGCTATTGGGTCAAGGCGGTGCGGCCGCCCACGGTGCCGGCCGGAACCTCGCGCCTGAGGCTGTCCCTGAACGCGGCCATGGACTGGGAGCAACTGGCGCCCCTGCCCGCGATCATCAAGACGGCGCTGGACTGAGCCATGCGGACCGAGTGGCTACAGCTTCATCAGGGGCAGGAATGCATCCTTTTTTTCAGCGGCTGGGGCATGGACCTGACCCCCTTTGGCACGATGCCCGCCGAAGGGCTTGATCTCTGCATGTTCTTCGACTACCGGAGCACGCCGCCGGTCGAACTGGAACCCTTTGCCCACTACCGGCGGCTGCACCTCGTCGCATGGTCCTGGGGGGTATGGATGGCCAGCCATCTACTGGCCGAGCGGGCCGCCCTCTTCTCATCGGCCACGGCCATCGGCGGCACCCTGCTGCCGGTGGACGGACAACGCGGCATCCCGCCGGAGAGCTACCAGAGCATGCTCGACCACTTCAGCCCAGAGGTGTTGGATACTTTCCACCGCGACATGTTCGACGATCAAGAGCAGTTGGCCCGGTTCCTCAAGCAGCGGCCACAGCGGCCGCTTACCGAGCTGAGGGATGAAATGGCGGCCTGCCGCGACGCCTTCCTGCAAATGGGGCCGGGCCGCGATATCTACTCTCGCGCACTCATCACCAGCCGGGACCGCATCTTTTCCAGCCGTAACCAGATGCGGGCATGGGGCAAGGGCCATGGCGAGGTCACCGCCTGGCCGCACTTCCCCTTCTATTCACTCACCGATTGGCATGACCTGCTGCCAGGCCATTGAACAGACCATCACCGCAAAGAGACGACATCTTTGTGAGGACGGCGCATTAATCATTTTCCGACCTTACACAAATGCAAGATAGCGCGTGATATTTCTTACATTTTCAGCGAGGTTGAGCTGGTGTACCGGTGTCAGTTATGATACAAAGTTGGCAGATTAAGGGGGAGGATGCCGGAAAACAGAAAAGGCAAGTTGGCGAGCCAACCAGCCTTTGCATCTACAAAAAAAATATGGCGGAGGGAGAGGGATTCAAATTTAGAACATATTATATTGAAATATATACATTTCTTTGTGCTATATACTTGATAACCCTAAAATTGACCCAAAAAACTATATCTATAAGATATTTTATCGGCCTGCCAAACGCAAATTATCACCCTCCTCATTCTACTGAAAGATACGCTTGCCGGAAATCCGCGCCAAGAGATGGAGCGACGCCAAAGTCTATGCTCGCGGCAACGCGGCATTGACAGAAATTGTACCATGGCATCGATCCAATTGATCAAAATTACTATAATTTCATACAAGGCGCCTAGGATGCCCGTGGCTGGACCAGAAGGGCAAGTCCATCCCCTCTACCTTTGATCAAACAATTCAGCACAGGCTAAATGAAGCCCCCTGCTGAGCATGAATCTCGCAATGCGACTCAGGGCCGTTAAATGTCCGCCCGGCACATCCAATTCTTGCTGCATTCGCTTGAGGAAACAGTCAACGCTTTCATTTCCGGCAATCGATTGATTCTTTTCACATACACGCTTGCTTTCACCTTTGCTGAACGATAAAGGCCAAAGCAGGGGGGATGAGTCAGGGAGAGCCTGAAAATCGCAGAAGACGGCTTGCTTTTCGCTCTGTCAGGAGGTTACTTTTGAAGCCGCAAGCCTGCCCGCTAATGATGTCTACTCCCATATCTTCTGGGATGTAAAATGTTTGTTTCAAAAAAAGAACGGGTTGTTAATCGTCCAAAAGTCTAATGACATTGTTTGCAATCAAATCGGCCAGGTGGTTTTCCGCGCTGTCTGCTCGGACTATCGCGCCATTCCACATTTTTGCGCGCTTGGCGCTGTTGACCATCCAGGTTTGGAAATCGGCATCCGCAAAAATCATCGAATGCCACAACGCCTTGCAAACTTCTTCGGCATTTTCGCCCTCGGCAATAAAACCATCAAGCGTTTTGATTTTCATCTTGCCCCACTTTGATGAAACGGCCAGAACAAATTGTGCCTGGCGAACATTGCAGAATGTTCTCTGCAATTGCATCGCCAAATAAGATTTATGACGTCCTGAGAATCGCGGCGGACACCCTGCGGCTGAGATTATTTTTGCAGCCGCAAGCCCTCTGCCCATACTGCATGGAGAAACCGTGACCATGCTGGGTCATCCGCTTCTTGTGCGGCCTTGAAATTGTCATAATCAAGACGTTGCAGGATATAAGCGGAAATCCTGTCGGCCAATTCCTGCTTGGAAAGAATCAGCCGCCAGCGATAATCGGCCTCAGCGTCCTCAAAAATTTCCTTGGCCTTTTCCGGAAACAGCTGGGCGAGGTGTTTTCTGACCCGCGCCCTGACCAAGACATCATTCGGTCGCTCACGGTGCGAAACGATTGATACAAACGAATTCTTGGTAAATAGCCACATTTTGGTTCTCCTTCAATCAAATTGGCAGATTGCCCTTTCCAGCATGGCCTCTTGCGAGGGAATCTTATTTTTGTTTTGGCTGAACACTTTCAACATTTCAGCATCGGGTTTTTCGAAACGAAAAATTCGATTGATGCCATCAATCATCAACCACCGTTGATTGGCCTCATCGTACTCAAATCGAACATCATCATAAGGTGTATACGGAAAACCTGATCCCGGCACACTATCAATAGCCCCGTACATATAGTTGAGATTGAACACGACCGCTCGACTAGACGACACTGAAATTACGATAGCGGTGAACCACCCTGGCGGGCTGAAATCAGCCAATGCAGGGTGGTAGCATTTGCATGGTGCGTAATCGAAAAGGTTCCAGGGCATATCGACTCTCCTCTATTCAAATCCCCGTGTAGGAATGCGCAACTCCCATTTGTGATTATTTGCGCCGTCTGGACGCACAGCAAATACCCAGCAAGCCGATTCCGAATAGCGCCATGGTTGTCGGTTCTGGAACAGCATTTGGATTTGGATTAAAAATAGTCCCTTCCGGCATCACGACCCACGCAATTTTTCCTTGGTTTTTGGAAAACTCCTTATCAATCGGCCTTGGACCCTTCAAAGACGAAAAAACAAAGAATCCTCATGCTCTTCAGTTCCCTTTTGACCAGAAACACGTTATGCCTTGGCCAATGATGGAGAGAGTGCCGCTCACGGCATCATGAGGGGTGCGAGAGACGGAAAGCAGGGCATCCGTATGTTAACTGTCAGAGTTGACGGCGGAGAATACTTATTGAC
>WRFD01000164.1 GCA_009778955.1 Desulfobulbus sp. | reverse complement strand
GAAGCAGGAACCCGCCGAAGCGGCCCGTTCAGGCAATGCGCCTGCAACGAGCGCAGTAGGAATCCCCTGCATTTAGGCAGGGGAGGATGTCGACTTCAGTTCGTGTTGCTGGCGGAGGAATAACCGCCTGGCTGCGGTCTGAAGCATCTCTACACACATGGATGAAGCCGTCGTTCTGTTCATGAGAGTCGATTGGCCGGCGGCATAGAGCCCACGCGGCGCTTTTCATTCGATGCGCCGCTTGCTGCCGGTCCGGAACATCTCGGCGTAGATTGCAGGGAGTTGGGCCTGATTGAGCGCCCTGACCACGGCCTCGACATCGTAGGGGCAGCGATGCAGCTGAACCGTGACCTGGCCGTTGTCTACCTGGAGGATGGCGAAGGAAGCGTCCGGTCGGCCGTCCATCATGCGTCCCACTGAGCCGGGATTGATGAAATGGACGCCGCCCACCTGCCGGTGGTAGGGAGAATGGGAGTGGCCAGTGAGCACCACCTCGCAGGACGTTTCCCTGGTCAGTTCCTTGAAGCGTTTGTCCGGCGTCTCTGCCGTCATAAATTCCTCGTGATCGACCGGGCTGCCGTGGTACAGGCCGACGGAGGTCTGGCCGAGGCGCAGGATTTTCTTCTTTTTCAGCTCCAGAAGAAAGCTTCTGTTTTCAGCGGTGAGGGCCGCTGCGGTGCTGGTGTACATAATGCGTTTTTCCGGCTTGGAGGGCTTTTTCAGCGATTTGCCCTTGAGCAGCTTGACGATCCGGTCGTCGGTGTTGCCCCGGATGGAAAAGACCTGATGGCGTTGCAGCCAGTCGAGGGTTTCGTTGGCAAAGGGAGCGTAGACCAGGGAGTCGCCACAGTTGAGAATATGGGTGCAGTTGAACGGAGCCGCTGCTTGGCCGACGGCCGTCAGTGCCGGGTAATTGCCGTGGATGTCGCTGATGACGAGGATGTTCATGATTGATGTCCGGCCATGATGGCGGTGATGGATGGGTTATGGTCCTGAACCTGTGCCGGCCTACAGCAGCGGTCCTAGGAGCAGAGCGATGTTTTCCAGCAATCTCTGCCTGTAGGGGCGGGCCGCAAAGGCTGCGGCGTCGTGTTCACGGGCCTGTTCGAGGTAGCGGCATTGCATCTCCCTGACCCGGTTGGCGAAGCTGCGGTCGTAGATCACCAGGGTCATTTCATAGTTCAGCCAGAAACTGCGCATGTCGAGGTTGACCGATCCCAATAGGCAGAAATTGTCGTCCACAGTGATGCTCTTGGTGTGCAGCAGACCGCCGTGGAAGCCCATGATCCGGACCCCGGCCTGGCTTAGGGTCTCGAACCGGGAGCGGCTGGCGTAGTGGACCAGGCGGGAATCGTTTTTTTCCGGAATAATGAGGGTCACCGCCACCCCTCTTTGGGCCGCAGACCGCAATGCCGCCAGGATGGCGTTGTCCGGGACGAAGTAGGGAGTGGTGAGGATCAGTTCCTGGCGGGCGGCGTAAATGGCGGTGAGCAGAAGATTGTGGATGGTGTCCTCGCCGTAGCCGGGGCCGGACGGAGCCAGTTGCACCAGCGCCTTGCCGGTCGGCGCCGCCGGACGAATCCCGGTGATGCCCTGGTATTCGGTCGGGTTCTGGCCGCGTTCCAGCAGCCAGTCGAAGAGAAAGGTCGCGGCCAGCAATTCCACCACCGGTCCGGTGATCCGCACCATGGCGTCCACCCATTCTCCCACGCCGTCTTCCTGCTTGAAAAATCGGGGGTCCACCAGGTTTTGGCTGCCGGTGTAGGCTATTTCTCCGTCAACCACCGCAATTTTACGGTGGTTGCGCAGGTCGATGCGGACAAATAGGGCCCGGAAGAGACCAGCCGGCAGGGCCGCCACCACTTCAACCCCGCCCTGGCGCAGCCGTTGGGCCGCGCGGCTGCGCAGAAATCGCTTGGCGCCGATGGCATCGAGCAGAATGCGGCAGACAACTCCCCGTTGCTGCGCCTCCAAAAGAGCCACGATCAGCTCATCCACCTGGCCGCCTTCGTTGAGGATGTAAAATTCAAGGAAGCAACTGGAACTGGCCCGGCGGATATCGTCGAGCAACAGGGTGAAAAAGCGGTCGGCGGTATCAATCAGTTCCAGCCGGTTGCCGGGCATGGTCGGCATGCCGGTGGTGGTCAGAATTTGCACATGCAGCGGCTGGCATTCGGGATTGATGCCCTCCTGGTCGGAGGCCGGAATATCCCGCAAGGCGCCGGACCATTTTCTGAGGACCGGCCGTTCCTTGGCCAGTTGAGTGGCCCGGCGTTCGCTCAGGCGGTACTCGCCGAACAGCAGGTAGAGCAGGGCGCCGCCAAACGGCATCAACAGGATGACCGCTACCCAGGCAAAAGAAACGCTGGGCGCCCGCTTGCGCATGATCACCCGCAGAGACAAACCGATGCAAATGGCCAGGTCGGCATGCAAAAACGTGCTGGCCAGGTTCCAGGTCAAGGATTCCATGGGGTCGGAACGCGATAAAAGCCCTTGAGGGGCCTTGCGGGAAGAAGGGTGGGAAGAGGCAATGGTCTGCTCGCATACAAAAAAAATCGGGACGCGAAATCCGGTCCTCAAACGAAGGTAAAGTGGCGCCAATCCGGCCATGGGTCAAGGAAAATTACCAAATCCCCGCCATGTTCACGCTTTCCTTTTTCCGGGTATCTGGTAGAGTAACGCGAGTGTTTTTACGGATAACTTTAATTGAAAACAGGACGTTTCATGCAGGTGAAAGGTTTTTTGGCGGCAGCTGTGCCAGCGGGTATCCGCTATGCCGGCCGGCTTGATTTAGGCTTGATCTTTTCGCAGACTCCGGCGGTGACCTCCGGGGCCTTCACCACCAATAAAGTCAAGGCGGCGCCGGTGCAGCTCGGCATGGAGCGGCTGCGTTCAGGCCTGGCCCAGGCGATTTTAGTCAACAGCGGCAATGCCAATGCCTGTACCGGCAAGGAAGGCATGGATCAGGCCCAGGCCACCGGTGTCCTGGCGGCACGCCAACTGGGGATTGATCCGGCGCTGGTCCAGGTGGCATCGACCGGAGTGATCGGACAGCCGCTACGGCTCGAACCGTTTGCCGAGGCCATGCCCGGCCTGGTGGCGGGTCTTTCGCCCGATGGCTTTACGCAAGTGGCCCAGGCGATCATGACCACTGACCTAGTACCCAAAATAGCCACGGCCACGGTCGACATAGGTGGGGTCGAGGTGTCGATTCTCGGTGTCGCCAAGGGATCGGGGATGATCATGCCCGACATGGCCACCATGCTCTGCTTCGTGGCTACCGATGCCCAGATTGTCTTTCCAGTGCTCAATCGGCTGATGAAAGCCGGCGTCGAGCAGACCTTCAACCGGATCACGGTGGACGGCGACACCTCCACCAACGACACAGTGCTGGTGATGGCCAACGGCGCTGCCGGCAATCCCTGGATCGACGAGGATAATCTCCAGGGAGCGGCGCTGTTCGGCGATGCCCTGAAGGGGGTGTTCAAGGAGTTGGCTCTTAAGATAGTGACCGACGGCGAGGGCGCCACCAAACTGGTCACTATCAGGGTTGCTGGAGCCCGCGACGAGGGCGAGGCGTTGGACGCGGCCCAGACCATCGCCAACTCGGCCCTGGTCAAGACCGCCTTCTTCGGCGAAGATGCCAACTGGGGCCGGATCATCGCCGCCTTGGGCCGGTCGAAATGCACCTTTGATCCCCAGCGGGTGGGGATCAGTTTCGACGGAGTCTCTCTGGTTGAGAACGGAGTAGCCTTGGGCGCGGACCGGGAGGCGGCGGCCACTGCGGTCCTCAAGCAGCCCCGGTTCACCATCACGGTGCATCTTGGCGAGGGGCTTGCCGAGGCTGAGGTGTATACCTGCGATTTTTCTTACGATTACGTCAAGATTAACGCCAATTACCGGAGTTGAAGGGGCAAGGTCATGTTCCACCCCGGCGCGGACACCTGGTTGCTGCCCGATTTTCTGCCGGTGGAAGGGCTGGTGGCCGCCCTGGCAGCCGAATTCGAGTTCGATGCCGCGCCGGAATACGGGGCCACGGTGGTCTATGCCGACTCGTTCGACTGGCGGCTCTATCAACAGGCTTATCTGCTCCATTGTCATGGGAGTTGCTGGACCTTGTACCATGGCGACAGCAGCGAGGTGACCGTGCAGCAGGGCGGACCGGAGCTGCATGGAGCCTGTTTTGCCCGCGATTTTCCTCCGGGAAGATTGCGGGAGCTGCTTGCGCCGGCTCTGGGCGTTCGCTGTCTGCTGCCCCTGGCAGCGGTTCACCTGCGCGGCCGCCAGATTTCTCTGCTCAACCGGGACGAGAAAACAGTGGCCCGGATCGTGGTCGAAACCCAGCAACCTGTGGACGGAGAACGGAGCTACCGCCTGGTGCGGCTGTTCGGCATTCGCGGCTATGGCGACGAGCTTTCGGAGGTCCGCCGCATTTTTGCCGCCACCGGGGTGACCGAGCCGGTCTCGCCCCTGGTCGGCTTTGAGGAAGGTTGCCGGGCTAAGGGTCGGCGGCCCTTGGATTACAGCCCGAAGTTCAGCCTTGAGCTGAAGGGCGGCGAGACCGCCCGCGAAGCCATGGCCCTCATCTTTCAATTCCTGCTGGAGACGATCACCCGCAACATACCAGGGGTGCTGGCCGATTATGATCCGGAATTCCTCCATGACCTCCGGGTCGCCATCCGTCGCACCCGTTCCGGCCTGAGCCTGGTGAAACGGGTGCTGCCCGCCCCGGCTTCCGACCGGTTCAGCCGGGTGTTCAGCCGCCTTGGCGCCCTGACCGGGCCTACCCGCGATTTGGATGTCTATCTGCTGGCCCGGGAAGACTGCCTTGGCCGGCTGCCTCCTTTTCTGAGGCCGGGGTTGGAGGATTTTTTTGCCGGTTTGAGCCGCAAACGGCAGGTCGAACAGAAAAAACTGGCGGTGGTGCTGCAGACCAAGAAAAACCAGGCGATCTTGGCTGCCTGGCAACAGGCGCTGAAGCGTCGCGACCGGCAACCGGCCGACCTGGCCGGCCAGCCGGTTCGGGAGCTGGCTGGCCGGATTATCCTGAAGCGGTTCAAGCGGGTGGTGCGGGACGGCCGAGCGCTGAACGCCGCCACCCCCGATGCCGAGGTGCATCGCTTGCGCATCCAGTGCAAAAAACTGCGCTATGCCATGGAATTTTTCGGATCTCTCTATCCCAGACAGGAGATGCAGAACTTGATCCGGCATTTGAAAAAATTGCAGGATATCCTCGGCACTTTCAACGATCTCTCGGTGCAGCAGGAAATGCTCCGCCAGACCTTGAAAACCCTTCCCGCCGGATCGCAGCGCGATCTCGACCAGGCGGCGGCCCTCGGCGGCCTGCTCCAGAGCCTGTTTCGGGAGCAGCAGGAACTGCGCTTCCATTTCACTGAGGCGTTCGCGCAGTTCGGCGACCAGGAGACCTCGGCGCTGTTCCACGAACTCTTCGGGAAACGACAGGAGCCTGCATGAGCATCTTTGCAGTCTACAGCATCAAGGGCGGGGTGGGCAAGACCGCCACTGCGGTCAACCTGGCCTACCTTTCCGCGCAACAGAACGGCAAGACCCTGCTCATGGACATGGACCCCCAGGGATCGGCCTCCTACTATTTCCGCATCCGTCCGCCCAAAAAATTCGGGGCCCAAAAGTTGCTCAAGGGCGGCAAACACATCGAAGAAAACATCAAGGGCACCGATTATCCCGGCCTTGACATGCTGCCCGCCGATTTTTCCTACCGCACCATCGATCTGGCCTTGGATGAATGCAAGAAGTCGCACAAGCGGCTGAGCAAGGTGCTGGCTCCCCTGGAGGATGAGTACGACCGGATCATCCTCGATTGTCCGCCGAACCTGACCCTGTTGTCGGAGAATATTTTT